>DATFGV010000840.1:0-2915 GCA_035249115.1 Vineibacter sp. | reverse complement strand
TCCAGCGCCGCCAATCCGGTCAACGCCACGACGGCACGCAAGCCGTACGCGGTGCCGAAATTGCCCAGCGCCGCTGGCGGCACGCTCCAACCGTTGCGCGGCGCGCCGCCGCCCATCGACGGTCCGGTGCGCAGCGCCTGGCGGGCGGCGGCGTAACCGGCACGCAGCTCGGCCCAGCGCGGGTCGTCGGACGGCGGCGGTGCGCCCTGCCACAGCCCTTGCAGCGGCGCGAGCGCATCGAGCTCCGCCTGGTCGCGCGACGGCGCGACGTTGCCGGCCAGGGCGCGGCGGATGGCATCGAAAAAGCGCGCGGCGTCGTCGGGATCGGCCGGCACCGGCGCGTCGGGCAGCGCCAGCCTCGATGCCGAACGGTTGTCGGACGACGGGGCCAGCACGTAGCGTTGCATCACCGCCGCGGCGGCGTCGATATCCTGCGGGCCATCGACCACCGTCCGTCCCAGCAACCAAACCATCTCAGTGGGTGCGCGGATCAGGCCGTGGCCGTCCGGCGGCTGGCCCTGCCAGCGCGGCCCGACGATGAAATAGCGGCCCACCCTGGTACCGGTCGTCCGTCGGCCGACATAGGCGAAGTTGTTGGTCCAGGCGTCCATGAACGCCAGCGAGTAGTAGCGGTCGCCGACGTCCGGCACCGCCAGCACCAGCGGCCCCGGCGACAGGTCGAGCCAGGCGCTGGAGTACAGCGTGTCATTGTTCGGCGTCGTGACGGCCCGCGCACGGTGGTTGAGCAGGATGCGGGTGTGACCGAAGGCATTCTCCGGGACGCGTCGGGGATTGTCGGGATTGAACAGCGCGTTCCAGCGCGTGCGCCACATCTCGTAGAGCGGGAAGAAGAACACCGTGGCGCGGCGGGCGAGCTCGCTCATGGCAACCTGCTGGGCGAGTAGGATGGGATGCAGTGGCGGTGTTGCGAGAGGCGCGTGCCGCCCCCATGCCACGTCGGGCAGCGCCCGCGACAAGCACGTGGCGTCGAGTGGTTCGCATGCGTCGATGGTAGTGGCAGGGCGATGGCTGTCCAGCGTTGAAACCGCCTTACGGCCGAGCCGCACGTCGTCCTTCGACGAATGAAGCTGCGTCGCGCCAGGGCTCGATCGTCCACCACGAGCGGGCGCGGCCGGAGGGCGAGGCGAGCACGAAATAGGCGATGGCCTGCAGCGCCGGGTCGCCTAGCGCAGCGACGAACGCGTCCGGCTGGCGACCGTAGGTCATCGCCTTGCTGCCGAAGAACAAGCCGCCGGCGTTCTTGCTGGTGAACGCGACGGCCGCGGGCCGATAGCGCCGCAGCTTGGCCCGCAGCGCGGCGCCGTCCATCGCGGCCGGCGACAGCTCGTGGTCACTGCCGTATTCGATCTTGTTGAGGTCGGTCAGACCCAGTCCGTGGCGCAGCACCTCGGGATAGCGCCGGGGCTCGAAGATTTCAGGCAACAGCCCGACGTCGCACAGCGTGCGCCAGAAGACATTGCCGGGATTGGCGTAGTAGGCGCGTTCGCGAAAGGAAATCGGGCTCGGCGCCGTGCCGCAGAACACCAGGTCGAGGCCCGGTGCCAGCACATCCGGGACCAGCGGTCGCGAGCCGGCCTTACTCGACCTTGATGTTGGCGTCACGGATGACCTGCCCCCAGCGGTCGTATTCCGCCCGCACATAGGGCGTCAGCTGCTCGCCCGCGAGCTCCAGCGGATCGACGCCCATCTGCGCAAAGCGGGCGCGCAGGTCGGCATCGGCGCCGGCAGCCATCGCTTCGGCGCGCAGCCGCTCGACCGCCCCGGGCGGCGTGCCGGCGGGCACGAACAGCATCGACCACGAAGTGATCACGACGTCGGGGTAGCCGGATTCGGCGAATGTCGGGACGTCGGGCATCGCCGCCGAGCGTACCGCGCCGCTGGTGGCGATCGCCTTCAGCTTGCCGGTCTGCGCCAACGCTCGCAGGCTGTCGATGTTGGAGGCGACCAGCGGGATGTGGCCGGCCATGGCGTCGCTGGCGGCCGGTGCCGCGCCGCGATAGGCGGCCAGCGCCAGGTCGATGCCGGCGCGCAGCTTGAACAGCGCCATCGCCAGGCTGGGCGAGGTGCTGGTCCCCGACGAGCCGTAGGTGATCTTGCCCGGCGCCGCCTTGGCCGCCGCCACCAGCTTGGGGATGGTGTCGTGTTCGAAGGACGGGTGGGCGCACAGCAGGTTGGGTTGCGCGCCGACCATGGCCACCGCGACGAAATCGGCGAACGGATCGTAGGGCAGCTTCTGCAGGTGCGGCAGGATGGTGTGCGAGGCGATGTTGCCGAGCAGCACCGTGTAGCCGTCGGCCGGGGAGCGGGCGACAATCTCGGCCGCCAGCGCGCCGCTGGCACCGGGCCGGTTATCGGCCACCACCTGTTGGCCCAGCCGCTCGGCCAGCTTGGCGGCGATGAGGCGCCCGACATTGTCCTGGGCACCGCCCGGCGGAAACGGAATCACCAGCCGCAGCGGCCGCGACGGCCAAGCCTGGGCGCGGGCGGCGCCCGGCAGCACGAGCGGCAACAAAGCGAGACCAGCGGTCAACGTGCGGCGAGTCGGACGCATGGCGGTTCGTTCATCTCCCATGTCGTGTCGAGCGGAGCGAGACATCCAGGGCCCCTAGATTCCTCGCTTCGCCCGGAATGACAAGTGACTCCGGTTGCCGGCGATGGACTGTCACGCCGCCGCCAGCGCCGCCGCCTTGTCGAGCGGCACCGGCGCGTCGGACAGCAGCAGCGTCGCCGCCTCGTCCTCCCAGGCATCATCGCGCAGGGTGAAGGGATCATGCTGGCGCAGGCGATGGTCCAGCACCAGCCGCGCCAGCAACAGGCGGCGCGCGTCGCCGCCAGCGGCGCCCAGTGCCGCGCCTTCGCTTGCCAGCAGCGCGGCGGTGGCGGCATGGTAGAGC
>DATFGV010000839.1:0-10136 GCA_035249115.1 Vineibacter sp. | reverse complement strand
CGTCAGCGCCAGCGCCAGCGACGTGTTGTTCACGTCACCGTCGATCTTGAGGGCCAGGTTCTCGGCGCTGCCCAGCCAGGAGTCGTCGATGCCGCGGCTGGACGCGCCCTTCCTCCTGTACAGGCGGACGATCGGATCCTTCAGCAACCGACGGCGCTCGGTGGCGGTTGTTTTGACACCATTGGCGCCGTAGGGGCGCCAATGGGGCCGCGTGAACGGCTGGTCTTCGGGCCGCTCCCCGGCGTGCCCGTCACCGTGGATCTCGGCCAGGGCGCTGGCAGTTTCGATGTCCTCGCCGCTGGCCAGGTAGACCTCGCGCTGCTCGCCCTTGGACGGGTCGAGATGGCGCAGCGCCTTGTCACTGCGCGGAGGGCCAAGCACGTAGGCGCGGAAGGCGCCGCGCAATCCCCACTCCTTGGCGTCGCCTGGCCTGAGGAAATCGACGTTGCCGGGCCCGGCCCGAAGCCTCAGCCACTCCAGAACCTTCTCGCAGCTGGCGTTGCCGGACAACTTGTCGCCATCGCCGTCGTCGCCCGCCCCGGCCACGGCGAGGGCGCCGCCGCGCGGTGAATCGTCGGGGCCATAGAACTGCAGCAGGTTGGTCACCGTCTCCATTCCCGGCATCGCCGCCAGGGCCTGGTTTCGCGACAGCGCCGTGAGCGCGGCGAGGGCCTGGTTCTTCTTTTCGCGATAGCTGTTGGCGAGGTCGTCCTTCCTGTCCTCGGTCCACGCCATCCAGACCTTGTCGATGCGGATGTCCTTGAAGGCTTCGTTCGCCAGAATGAAGCCGGAGAGATGGTCGTAGTGCTGGTGCGTGGCGACCACCAGGTCAAGCCTGCCGCCCGTGTCGTTGATCAGATCGACGACGCCGGCCTTGATCCGGTCCGCGCCGCGCGCCGTGGCCGCCTTTTTTGCCTTGACGCCAATGCATTGAAGCACGCCGCAATCGATCAGCATGTTGTAAGTGCGTTGGCGGCTCGTGTGCCTGACGAGAAAGAAATCGCCGAGCAATCCGCGATACATCCGGATCGACAGCTCCGCGCGGACACCACCGCCCGGCATCGCCTTCCTCGCGGCAGCCGACCGAGTTGCGGCGCGCGGCGTTTTCGCCCTTGACGCGGCCCTGCCGGCGCGCGCGGCAGTTCCTTTGGAAGCCGTCGACGCGGCACCCGGCCCGCGGCGCCGTGGCGTTCGCGTCTTGCCCGGACGCCGCTTCGTGGCCTTGGTGCCTCGTGCCACGCTCGCCCCCTATTGGCCGCGGTGTTTCATCGCGAACGGCTCCCTCCCTCCAGGGCCCAGCGCCCCCGCAACGTAGGTGAAGGCGAAGCCGTCGGGCCGCAACAGCAGATCTCGCTGCTCTTGCAGCCGCTCATCGTTGTCGATCCGCTTGCGCATGACATAGCGCAGGCGCTTCTCCCGGAGGTCGATGATCAGGGTCGCGCCGCCGCGGAAGACAAAGTCCGCCGGTCCGAGCCCCCTGGTCCCGGCATCCGCCTTTTTCTGCTTCTCAGGATCGAAGTAGCCGTCTCGCCGCTGCGTCACCTCGACGACCAACTGGCGGACATCCTGGCCGTCCGGTCCCATGCGGCGGGTGGCACGCACGCTGTGCACCTCGACTTTGGGATACGGGCCGCGCAGCTTGAGGCTCCTCAAGGGACGCTTCCGCGGCAACACGAAGTAGATGCCCAGAGCCTCTTCCCAATCGTAGTCGACCGCGTCGGTGGGCAGGTCGGGACGAACCAGCCAGCGCCAAACCTTCTTGCGGTTCTCCTCGGCGCTGCGAATCACCTCGTCGCGGCGGTAATACGGCACCAGGTCGAGGCCGATGTCGTCGATGTCGGTGACACTCAGCAGGTTCTCCTTGAACATCTGCTCGGGACTCTCCCACAACAAATTGTCCGGCGACATCGAGAGCCGGTCGTCCGCCAGGATGCCACGCCGGCGGAATGCCTCGGCGAAGGCGATGCGATAGTTCATCGGGTCGTTGGGCACCAGGTCGTGGTCGGCGGTGATGATGGCCCGCAGGAACTCGCTGAACCTCACGTCGATCGGCGGCAGGTAGTCGAGCGCCCGGATGCACATGCGCAGCACGTGGTCGGCGGTCTTGACCGCCTCGCGCGTCAGGCGCGCCGCGAGATCGGCGTCGAGCCGGCCGCCGCTGCCGCGGGCGACGCGGCCGATCCGCAGCAGATCGTCGGTGCGCCGGGCGTAGATGGTCAGGAAGGCGTCGAACACCGCCGCCACAAGGATGGCGCCGCGCGCGTGGCATTCCGTGGTGCGGGCCAGCAGTTCCGGCTCGGGCGGCTTGCCGACGTACTGCCGCAACGCCTCGCGGCCCGTGGTGCCGGCCGCGAACTGGCTCGCCAGCCCGCTCAGCACGCTCGCCTGGTCGAGCGCGCCGCCCCTCTCCTGGATGTGCGCGTGGACGGCCTCGGTCAGCGTGAAGTGCGAGAACAGCGCCACGATATCGCTGAACGCTTCGTGGAACGCCAGGCTGTCGACGCTGGTCGCCTCGGCGTAGCGCCGGTGCAGGCCGTCAAGCACGGCGTGCGTCGTCTCGTGCGCGATGATGTCGTGCGACAGGGCGGTGAAAATCCAGCTGGCGCCGGCGGCGGCGTTGGCGCTGCGGAAATAGCCGAACAGCAGCGCCCGCTTCTCGCGGCTGTAGTAGGCGTTCGCCTCGCGCAGGGCGTGCGGATAGACGCGCAGCTTCTTCACGGGAATATAGGTGTTGTCTTCCTGGCTCCAGTCCGGTCGCCAGGTCACCTTGCGGCCGAGCGCGCGCTCGAAGAGGCGGATAACCTTCATGGCCACCGCGAACACCATCTGCTGATGAAACTGCGGGTTGCCCTCGGACGGCGCCAGGCCGTCCTGCGCCAGCAGGTGCGGGTGGTTGAGATTGACCGGCGCGTAGAACTGTTTGCTGGCCGGATCGACGTCGATCACCTCGAGGTAGTCGTTGACCGGGCCGTCCTCGAGCTTGTCCTCCCACGCCTCCTCCCAGGGCAGCGCGATCGTCGCATAGGCGTAGCCAACCGAGCCCAGCGTGCCGGCCGTCGCCGGATCGAAGGCGTAGACGCGCAGCCGGCGCACCGTGGGCGGCGGGTGGTCGGTCGCCATGGTCAGTGCACTCTCGCGGCGCGCCACGTGTCGACCGCACCACCGGCGGATGTCCGACCGTCTATGTCAAATGGATCTGCCATTGGCCTGCCCCCTTGCGGCAGGTTGCCGGCTTCACTCCTGATTTTCAACCAAGGATTTAGTGCTGCGGCGCCTGCCCGGGAGCATGACGTCGTGCCGCGAATCTGCCGCCGATCGCGCTGCGGCGCGGCGGGTCGGTCACTGTCCTGGCGACACGGGCGACCCCCGGATCGACGAGTGGGGTTGGCGGACCCGACACGATTCGAACGTGCGACCCCTGCCTTCGGAGGGAAAATGTCACTTTACTACAGGATACTATAGATTTCTATTAACAATGTAAAAAGCAAGCGGTTGGCCTGTCTGCACCGTTACTCGGTACTTTCGACGTTATTGTATTCCAAACTTCTCTAACTACGCACTGGCTACGCGCAGGGCCGCGCGAGTGCCGGTACAGGAGGGAAGGGGCAGCCGTGCCAAGGCATCTCGCAACGCGACTCGTTGAGTCGGCAAAACCGGCAGCGGCGGACATGCTGATCTACGACACGGAAGTGATCGGATTTGGAATCCGGATCGGGCGTGGAAGTGCGCGGGCCCACATCGTCGAGTACCGACTGCCTACGGGCCAAAGGCGGAGAAAGACGATTGGCCGCCGTGGCTCGCCGTGGACAGTCGAGCAGGCCCGCAAGGAAGCCATTCGCCTCTTAGGGCAAGTGGTGGCCGGTGTCGATCCGATGGACGCCCGCAAGGCAAGGCGCAGCGGAATGACAGTCGCGCAGCTTTGTGAGCTCTACCTTCGCGAGGGCTGCGACCGAAAGAAGTCTCCCATCATTGCGAACGATCGAGGGCGGATGGATCGCCACATCAGGCCGCTGCTTGGAAACAAGCAAGTCTCTGCTCCTGGCAGCGACGACATCGAGACGTTTCTGGGCGACGTCGCCGCGGGAATGACAGCGGTCGACGTAAGGACCAAGCTGCGAGGTCGCGAGAGTGCGAGGCGGCCGAGGCACCGCGACGCGAACAGCGGGCCGCTTGCGAGGTATTCTATCGTTTGCCGTTGAGCGAGGCACTCGCGACGACAACTCACTGCGGAATCAAGACGTGCCAGCTGCTTCTGGCTGGTCACCTCCCTGCAGCTCCTTCACCACCGGCCGCCCTTGCGCGTCGAGCGTGCGGGTCTTGATGGTGCGATCCTTCCACTCGCGCTGGCGCAGGGATTTCAGCATCGGGTTCAGCGCCCGCGGATCGCCGATCGCCTCGACGATCCAGACGATGTCGCCGCTTTTCCACTCGGCGGGCTTCAGCCGGATCGGACGGCCGGGGTGGGCCGACAGCCGCGCGTCGATCTCGGGCGAGACGCTGGCCCACAGCACCGCCGCCACCGGCGTCACGGCGCCATGCGACTTCGACTGCGCGTCGGCGATGGAGAACTGGCCGCTGACGATCGCCGGCACCACCAGCCATTCGAGCTCCGCCAGGTAGGTCAGCCGGTGCGGCTCGGAGCGCATCATGACGCTGACGATCTCGCCGAAAGCGCCCGCCAGGCGCTTGGCGAGGGCGGCACGCCGTTGCAGCTCCTCGGCCGGCAGCGCCGGGTCGGACTCCGGCGCCGCTGGCGCGCTGCCGCCATCGCTGGACGCGGTCGGTTTGGCCATGGAACTCTCCTCATCGGCGGCGGCGGCCGATTGGGCCGGGCGGACACTACCGCGCCCCGAGGGCCGCCGCCGCTTGCTAGGCGATTTGCCGCGCTCGGGCAACATAGTGACCGAAGGTTGTACCGCTGGGATAGCGTGCGACAGCGACCGAACTGCCATCGCCGCGACATCTGTGCGGTTGCCATGCAACCGCCAGCCGCACCGGTTGCGGCCGTCCTGGCCACCGACCCGAGGCCATTGCGCCGCGTCGCCACGGCGCCGACCGATGCGGCGATCAGCGCCGGCCCGGCGCGCGCGGCGCAGGGCCGTGCGACAGGGTGGCGCGGTCACCATGCCCGCGCGGGTTGTCCTGCCGTGTGCGCCCGGCTGGGCCGGCCTGTGGCGGCATCGCACAGGCGGTCGCGACCATCCTGGTCAAGTCGTTCAACCGAAACGACATTGCGGTCCGCGCGATAAGTTCGCGGGGCCACTGCGCGAAGCGGACACATGGGCTTTGAGACGGCAATCACGCATAGGTGGATCGGAACGCCGAAATCTGCAAGGCAAATGCGGCAGGTTCAGCTTGACGAACCGATCCTGCCACAGCTATCTGCAACCATTGCGGGCGCCGCGACATATATCGCATGCGTTGCAGGCCCGGGACGGAGGGCAACGATAAAGCTTCGGACCAGGCGACGTGTACCGGCGGCCGCGCTGCCGGTGCCGCCCGTTAGGGCAACCACCGGTCGCGGATGCGCGGAATGACGACGAGCGATGTGACCGGACGGCGAACGGGGTCATCTCGTCAGGTGTGAGCGTAGGCACCATCGGCGCGCAGGGCGCGATCCGATGAGTGGGAAGCGCGTGGTTCGTCCCGGTCCAGAGCCGGGGCTGCGTTGTTCGATCGGTTGGCGTGGGTGCGCCGAGCCGTGGTGCCGCGGGCGGCAGGGCGGATCGGGCCGGGATCCATCGTGGCGGCGCGATCGCGGCCGCGGTGGGCCGGGTTCTGCGTGGGCATCGACGGGCTATGGGGCCGGGTATGGTGGTGACATCGTTTCTCATTCCATCCGTCCGGCGCGACCGGACGGCCGCCTGGCCGACAGCCAGGTGATCGAGGCCGGCATGCGCGCCACGACTGCGCTCGACCCGTCGCCTTGCCGCCACCGCGGTCGCATGCCATGTCTGGCCGCGTATCCGCGTCGGGAGGGCAGGCGTCATGAGCGGCGACACTCGGCTGATGGCGTTCGTCGCCTTGGCCCAACCGCTGACCACGACCGCCCAGGCGGTGGCCGACCGGGTGCAGGCCCGCTTCGGGACTACGATCAGGATGAGCATCACGGTCCCGCCGCCGGCGGCCGGCGGCATCCTGCTGGTCATCAACGGGGTGGCGATCCCGGTGCTGTTGATCGGCGCGCCCCTGCCGCCGGACACTTATGTCCAGGCGCTTGCGGTCGATCGCGTTTGGCCCGAGGCCAAGACGGCGCTGGCTCAGCACCGGGCGCACGCTGTCGTCACCACGCTGGCGCCCGTGACGACGCATGGCGAGGCGCTGGATGCGGCGGTCTATGTGACCTTCGTGACGGCGGCGCTGATGGATTTGGGACCGGCGATCGGCGTGATCTGGACCAACGGCGATGCGCTGAGCGAAGCGAGTGCTTTCCAGCAATCGGCCGATGCGATGGCGAGCCGCAACCTGCCGGTGCTGAATTGGATGAGCCTGGCCATCCTGCAAGGCCCGCCCAGCCCGGCGGGCAAACCGACGGTGGCGATGTATACCACCGGCCTGATGCCGTTCATTGGTCGCGAGATCGAGTTCGAACCTACGGTTTGGCCGGCCACCGACGTGGCGCAGCGTGTACTCAGCGCGGCAGAATACCTGATGGGCCGCGGTTTAGTGATCAAGGACGGCGACACGCTCGGCGTCGATGCCAACGAAAAGATCAAGGCGCGCTATCACGACCAAGGCCAGCGGCCGGGTGTGCCGGTGCTGCGGCTGACGGCGCCGGTGTAGGGAAGGCACTGCGTCGCGGGCGTACCGCCGGAGGCAAGTCGCCGGCACGGCGGACGCCGGCAAATGCGGCGTCCGGTACCGATCGCAATGGCGAGGACCTGATGCCAAGCGCGGTCAAGGCAGACTGACGTCGTCAATTGACCTCAGAGAGGTAAGAGCGATGACACAACCAAAGGGTTCGGGTGATCCAAGTCAGGCTATGAGCGTGAAGAAATCGTCGCTTCGCGTTTATTCCCTATCCAATGAGGGTTTTTCGGAGACGTTTGTATTTCAATTCCCCAAGATGACACGACGCCCCTTGTTTCATTCGGAGCGGATTGGTGGCTACGGACTAACAGACGATGAACCATCTGAAACCACGGGCGTGGTTCCGAGTGTACTGTGCGGCGAAAGAATTCCGCAGAATCTGCTCCCGCTATTTCCGAAGATGATTGATTTGAAACCTGTGTCGAATGCAGCAAAGAAAAGAGGAAGCTTCAGAGTTCCGGACATTATGGAATTCAGCGTGTTTGTTTCCGAACGCGCGCGTGGCGTGATTGAAGAAGTCGAACCCGGCGTTCATCAATTCATTCCGGTGAAGTTTCGAAACGCGGACACCGGTGAGGTCATTCCTACGCAGTTTTACTTCTTCAATGTCCTGAATTGGGTGCCGGCAGACGAACTATTTGACCTGGAAAGATGTCCGTCTGAGTCACATAGAACGCTTCACAGCATGGCGGAAGACTCTCATCCGCGAACAACGTTGTTTATCAACTATCTCTCCAGAAATCTGGTTTTTCGACGCAAATGGTTTGAGACTTCAATTCTAGTGCGGGAGGGCTCTGTACTCCGCAACAGTGATCTCCGCATCAGTGGCAACGCCATTCTGTTTGTGCGCGAGGAGTTTCGTCGTGCGGCGAAGGCGGCAAGGTTGACTGGGCTCAGTTTTGGTGCGGCGCGACCCTGCGTGGCGTAGAGCAGGCAGTTTAGGCCGTGGTCGATTGAGAGGGCACGATGTCAGGTTTCGTCAACGATTTCTTTGCGACTAATAACCCGGACAAGGCAGCAGTAGAGGCGGCAAGAAATGCGGCACGTGATGTGCTGACTGCTGCAGACCTCGGAGGAGTTGAACCTCACCATGTAATAAGTGAAAGCAGTATCAACGGGAGTAATAGCCCGCGCGTGAAAGACCTCATGGCGGCTCTTGACGCTTCAGGACGTTATAAACACAACGGTGTAAACAATTTGGTGGTCTTGCCAACTACCCCCGAGGGGGCGTTCGCGACGGGAGCAGCACTCCACAATGGCCGTCACCTTGGGAACCCCAATATTATAGACCCGCACAGCGAAGGCTACATTCGATACGTTACCCAAGCTCTCGATAAAATTGCGGAGCAATGGGAGGCCAGCAACAGGTCACAGGCCGCGCTAGAGATCGCACAGAAGCAGGTTATCGGACTTCAGAATCATGTGCGGGCAGGGTTGCTCGCGGGCTATGGAAACAGCACCGTCGTGCGGCCAGAGCTTGCCTTGTCCCAGCTAGATCCGTCATTCGCCAATGATCCGGCTAATCCCAACCCGCGAGGGTACTTGTTCAATGCGACTGAGATCTGGGATCGAATTCAACAAGATCCTTGGTTCAAGATGGGGCAATTAAACGGCGAATCCAACGTCAACCACGCCGCAATGCAGCTTATCGCTGATAACAACGTTCTCTTTGCAGCCGACCGGGCACAACTGCGGGTAACAATTGATGCCGATGACCCGACCAAGCTTCCCAGGATGCCGGCGTTACGCGATTTGATCCTCTCAGGGGAAGGGAGGCATCCGGCATTCAGTGTCAACGGTCGGGAATTATTTCTGAATGTTGTTCAGAAAGCTGGCGACAAATTTACATTGCTCATGATGGCGGTGGCTGCCGAGGGCATTTGGCAGGTGGCCTACAATAACCCGGCCTTTGCGGCAGCCATCCGGACAGAACTCGAAAAGCATCTCACTGAAGACGCGCTGGAACAAGGCCTGTGGCTAGTTACCCAATCTCTAATTCAAGATGGGGCAAAGTATTACGCGGCCTCCATGGCCGCCGGTCCAGTGGGTCTCCTCTCTCTGATTACGCTCGATGCGTACGATGCCGCTCGGGTCGCGATCAAAATTCAAATGATGGCCAACCCCCTAGACCAGGCGTGGCGGGACCTCGACGCGGGACTTGACGAGTTTGAGAACGGCCTTGTGAGAGTCAGCCGTGAACTGTTCGAGGGCATGGCGAAGGACAATGGTTATTCCAAGCTCATCGTTGTCGAGGGCATCGAAGGGCAAGGGCGCACGATGGAAGCCTTCGGGGGCGCTGGCCGCGACGCGATGTGGGCGACGGGCAAAGCGGACGTTGATGGCGGCGAAGGCGGCGACTGGCTCGTGCACCTGGGCAAGGGCTTGGTGCGCGGCAGCGGCGGGGACGACCTGCTGTTCAGTTGGAATCCGAAGACGACAAACGGCGCGGCGGCGGTGAAGCTGCATGGCGATGACGGCAACGATTTGATCGTCACGGTCGGTGGCGACGGCGCCTACAGCTACGGCGGCCGAGGCGAGGATACCATCATCGCCTTTTCCAAAGAGGACCACGTCTACGGCGGCACCGGTGGCGGGCCGGACGGCGAGAAGGACGTGTTCAGAGTCTCGCAGGGCACTTTCATCCACGATGCCGGACCTGAGGACCACGTAACCTGGGGCCCGATCCCGGTGTTTGGCGGGGTGCAGCCTTGGTGGTTGGAAGGCAATTGGGCGGGATGGATGCCGTTCACCAGCCTGACGATGGGGGCATCACCGATAGTGTTGCTGACGGTGTTCGGCACGATGGGCCCGATCGCGACGAAGATCGTGCAGTTCGAGTTGACGTCGGCGCTGCTGTTCCAGTTTGCACGCACGACGTCGGGGCAGTTGATTATTCAGACGGGGCTTGGCTTTGGCGGTCAGGCAGTGCTGGAGAACTACGATTTGGACCTAGAAACAGGTCGCGGCGATGGGCATATTACGGTCTTCAGTCAATCAATATTTGCCACTCGGACGGCCGAGAGCACGCTGGCCAATCTCGAGCGCAATATTAACCTTGCGCTGAAGTCTGGAATCGGTCGCGGGCTGGGCGGCAAAGACCCGCTCGTGCTCGACCTCGACGGCGACGGCTACGAGCTGGTGCGGCGCGGCGCCAAGGAAGTGTACTTCGACCTCGACGGCGACGACTTCGCCGAGCGCACCGCCTGGGTGGCGCCCGACGACGGTTTCCTGGCGCGCGACCTCGACGGCAACGGCACGATCGACGCCATCGACGAGCTGTTCGGCACCGAGGCGACGCCCGGCCTGACGGCGCTGGCGGCGCTGGA
>DATFGV010000838.1:0-11982 GCA_035249115.1 Vineibacter sp. | reverse complement strand
ATACTCGAGCGCACCGGCGCGCTGCATCTGCTCCGGCAATCCGGCAGCCCGCAGGAGGGTCTTGACCTGGCCGATCAGCTGGTCGCTGGTGTGGTTGGCGTAATCCTGCGTCGCGGTGAGCGCCTCGGCGTGGAAGCGCGTGCGAGTCTCGAGAAACGCCACGAACAGGATCGTGCCGAACGCGCCGCCCAGCTGACGGATGAAATTGGCGGCGCCGGCGCCCTGGCGCACGCGGTCCGGCGGCAAAGCCTTGAGGGCCGAGGCGTTCAGACTGGGGTTGATGAAGCCGAGCCCCAACCGCGACATCATGGTGATGCCGGCCAAAGTCCAGAACGTCGTGTCGACGTCGGCGCCGCTCATCAGGTGGAAGCCATAGGCGAAGATCAGCAGGCCGCCCATCACCATCAGCGCCGGCGGCAGCATGTCGGCAAGGCGTCCGGCGGTCGGGAAGATCACCGCCAGCATGAGGCCGGCGGGCATCATCATCAGGCCGGCCAGCAGCGGCGTGAAGCCCTGCACGGTCTGCACGAACACCGGCACCAGGTAGGTCGAACCCAACATGCCGGCGCCGAAGATGAAGGCGACCACGGACGCCGCGGCGAATTGCCGGTCGGCGAACATGCGGACGTCGAGCAGCGGCTTGCCGGTCCGCAGCTCCCACCACACGAAGGCGGTGGTGGCCGCGACACCGATGACGAGGCGCAGCACGATCAGGTCGGAATCCCAACCTTCGCGCTGCCCGTTGGCCAAGCCGCTCATCAGGCCATACAGGCCGGCGCACATCAGGAAGAAGCCGATCCAGTCGAACTCGGGCAGAGTCCGGGGCATCGGTCGCGTCGCCATGAACAGCGACGACAGGATCGCCGCCAACAGCGCGAACGGCAGCGCGATGAAAAACACGTAGCGCCACGAGAAGTACTCGATCATCAGGCCGCCCAACGTGGGGCCGATCGCCGGCGCGAACACCACGCCCAGCCCGAACACGCCCATCGCCGAGCCGCGTCGCTCGGGCGGAAACACCGAGAAGATCGTCGCCATCACCAGCGGCTGGGCGACGCCGGCGGAGAAGCCTTGCAGCACGCGCGCGAAGATCAAGACGTCCTCGTTCGGCGCCGCACCGCCCATGACGGCGCCAACTGAGAACACCGCCAGCGAGCCGATGAAGGTGCGGCGCTCGCCCAGCACGCCGGTGACCCAGGCGTTCATCACCATGCCGGCGGTCATGCAGGCCATGTAGGCCGACGACATCCACTGCGCCACGTCCTGGCCGATGCCAAAGGCGCCCATGACGTCCGGCACCGCCACGTTCACCGTGGTCATGCTCAGCACCATGCTGACGACGCCGATCATGCCGGCAGTGGTGACCAGCCAGCGATAGGCGGGACCGTAGCGGGCCGACAGGACCTCGACGCTATCGTAGGTCAATGCGCACCTCGACCATCATGCCCGGCACCACCGGCTTGGTCCGGTCGAGGATCTCGATCTTCACCGGCACGCGCTGGGTGATCTTGGTGAAATTGCCCGACGGGTTGGGCGTCGGCAGCAGAGCGAAGCGCGCCGTCGTCGTGCTGCCGATGCGCGCCACGCGGCCGCGGAAACGATCGTCAGGAAAGGCGTCGACCGCGATGTCGACCTTCTGGCCGACCTTGAGGTGGCGCAGGTGGGTTTCCTTGATGTTGGCCTCGACCCAGACCTCGTCTGGGTTGTGCAGCATCAGGATGCGCTGGCCCGAGCCCACGTATTCGCCGGTAACCACGAAGGTGCGGTCGATTACCGCTGGCAGCGGGCTCTTGATGGTGCGGTCCTCGACGTCGACCAGCTGCTGGCGCAACTGGGCCTGGAGATTGGCTTCGGCGTGCTCCAGGCCGGCGAGCTGGCCGTCGATCACCGCCAACTTGTCGCGTTCGCCTTGCGCCTCGGCGAGGGTTCCCTCCGCCTGCTCGCGTTCGGCGTCCATCCGGCGTTTGGTGCTTTCCAGCCGCGTCACGTTGGCCTGTGCCGTCTCCAGCTGCTTGTCGGTGATGACCCGCCGTTCGTAGAGCTGCCGGCTGCGCTCCAGCTCCTGCTTCGCCAGCAGGATGTCCGAGTCGAGCGCGGCGCGCGCCGCCTCGCTGGCGCGGACACCCGATTCGCGGGTGCGGGTCTTGGCGTCGGCCTGGTTGGCGATCATGCGGCGTTCGGCGTCCAGCCGCGCCCGGTCGGCCTGTACCGCCTGGATCTGCGAGCGCAACGCCTCAACGCGCAGCTTGGCCACGCGATCATCGATGCGGATCACCACTTGGCCGGCGCTGACTTTGGCGCCCTCGGTCGCCGGCATGTCGATCACCCAGCCGTCGACCCGGCTCGACATGGTGACGATGTCGGCGGTGACGCGCGCGTCCGACTCATAGACATGCGTCAGCCGCATGTAGACTTCGAAACCGCCATAGGCCACTGCCGCTACCGCCACGACGGCGATAACCAGCAGCCGTCCTGGACTGGTGACGAAGCGAGGCGCCCTCATTCGGTTCCCCTGCCGCCGGCGCGATCCGTCGCGCGCCGACGCCTATCCGATCCTGTGGCACGGCCGCCACCGTCTCAAGGCCCGTGCCGCGCAACGCTGCCGAGCCGCAAAAGCGGGGACGGCGGATCGCTTCACATGCCGAGGTAGGCGCGCCGCAGGTCGGCGTTGGCCGCCAGGTCGGCGGCCTTGCCGCTGAGCGCCAGCACGCCGCCCTCCAGCACATAGGCGCGATGCGCGATCGCCAGCGACTGCATGACGTTCTGCTCGACCAGCAGGATGGCCAGGCCCTCGGCGTTGAGCCGCTGCACCAGGGCGAACATCTCCTCGACCAGCAGCGGCGACAAGCCCAGCGACGGCTCGTCGAGGATCAGCAGCCGCGGTTCCGCCATCAGGCCGCGACCGATGGCCAGCATCTGCTGCTCGCCGCCGGACAGGGTACCGGCCTTCTGGCTGAAGCGTTCCCGCAGGCGCGGGAAGACGGCGACGACGCGCTCGATGTTGGCAGCGCGGTTGGCTTTGCCCCGGCGGTAGCTGCCGAGCTCGAGGTTCTCGCGCACCGACAGGTTGGGGAAGACGCGGCGGCCCTCGGGTACCTGCACGAGTCCCTGCGCGACGATCGCCTCCGGCCGGGCGCCGGTCAGGTCTCGACCCTCGAAGCGGACGCAACCTGCGGTCGGCCGATAGATGCCGCAGATGTTGTTGTTGAGCGTCGATTTGCCGACACCGTTGCTGCCCAGTAGCGCCACGATCTCGCCGGCATCGACCCGCAGGTCGACGCCGCGCAGCACCTCGACCAGGCCGTAGCCGGCCCGCAGGCCCTCGACCTCAAGCATGTGCCGGCCCCGCCAGCAGGCGTTCGGCGGCGCCGTGGCCGAGATACGCCTCGACGACGCGCCGGTCCGAGGTCACGACGGAAGGCGATCCATGGGCGATGATGCGACCGTCGTTCAGCACGTAGACATCGTCGGCCAAGCTCATCACCGCCTGCATCACGTGCTCGATCATCAGGATGGTGACGCCACCCGCCCGGATCGCGCGCACGATGTCGACGATCTCGCCGATCTCGGTCGGGTTGAGTCCGGCCATCACCTCGTCGAGCAACAGCAGTTTTGGTCCGGTCGCCAGCGCCCGCGCCAGCTCCAGCCGCTTGCATCCGGCCACGGTCAGTTGGTTCGCCATCGCGCCCAATCGCTCGCCCAGCCCGACGCGCCGCGCGATCTCCGTCGCCTGCCTCTCGGCCGCACGCCGGTCGCCGGTGTGCAGGTAGGCGCCGACCATGACGTTCTCCAGGACCGACAACCGGGCGAAGGGCTGCGTGATCTGGAACGTGCGCACCATGCCGCGGGCGCAAATGCGATCCGGTGCCAGGCCGGTGATGTCGTGGCCGCGCAAGGCGACGTGCCCGCCGTCGGGCCTGTGGAAGCCGGCGATAGTCGCGAACAAGGTTGTCTTGCCGGCACCATTGGGTCCGATCAGCCCGACGATGGCGCCTTCGGACACGTCCAGCGACGCGCCGGCGACCGCCGTCAGGCCGCCGAAGCGCTTGGTGAGGTCGCGCACCTCCAGCATGACTCTACCCGCTCCCCGCGACGGCCCGCCGGCGCCTGAACAGCCCCATCAGGCCGTCCGGCAGGTAGCCCACGATCAGCACCAGGATCAGGCCATAGACGATCAGCGCCAGCGGTTGCGCATTCTTGATCCCAGGGACCAGGTTGCCGATCTCGCGCGTGACTTCGCCGACCACCTGCAACGCGCCGGCGCCGATCAACGGCCCGAAGATCGTGCCGGCGCCGCCGATCATGCTGACCAGCAGCATTTCGATCGACTTGTCGACCCCGAAGGCGATCGAGGGGTCAATGTAGAGGTACTTCTGCGCGTAGACCGTGCCGCCGGCGGCGCACAGCGCGCCGGACAACGCCAGCACGCGCACCTTCTCGCGAAACACGTCGATGCCCAGCGCTTGAGCGGCGTCTTCGTTTTCCCTGATCGCGGCCAGCCGGGCGCCGAAGCGCGAGCGGGTCAGCCACCACGCCAGGGCCAGTGACAGCACGCAAAGCGCCAGCGCCAGGTAGTAGAACCAGACAGGATCGCGGAACTGAAAGTTCTCGGGTCTCTGGTCGCCCTTGATCAGCATGCCCAGGCCGCCGCGCGTGAACGGCACGGAGTTGGCGAGGATGCGGAAGACCTCGGCGAAAGCCAGGGTCACCAAGGCGAAGTACGATCCGCGCAGCCCCGCACGGAAGCTCAGCACGCCGATACCGGCCCCTACTGCGCCACCGGCGATGATCGCAACGGCCCACGCCGCCCACGGATTCCAGCCGTACGTGACATGCAGGATGGTCGAGGCGTAGGCGCCGGTGCCGAAGAACACCACGTGCCCGAACGACATCTGACCAGCGAAACCGCCGGCGATGTTCCAGCTTTGCCCGAGAAAAGCCGCGACCAGCACCAGGAAGGCGATGTTGATGGCGTAGTTCGAGCGCGCCAGCAACGGCGCCGGACCGCCGAACAGCAACGGATAGAGCAGCGCCGCCAGCAGGCCCGCGCCGCAGGCCAGCGCCACGTTGCGCGACATCAGCGGCGCCCGAACAGCCCGGCGGGCTGCAGCAACAGGATCAGGATGAAGACCAGTGGAATGCCGAGCTGCCCGAGCTGCTCGCCGAATTGCAGGCCGCCCAGCGACTCGACGATACCGATGATCAGGCCGCCGAGCAGCGCGCCGCCGAAGCTGCCCATGCCGCCCAGCACGACCGTCGTGAAGGCGATCAGCACGAAGACATGACCAGACGAGGGGCTGACGTAGAAAAACGGCATCAGCAGGCAGGCCGCCGCACCCAGGCAGGCGATACCGATGCCGTACGACACCGCGAAGACGTTTTCGACGTTGATGCCCACCAGACGGGCGCCCTGTCGCTCCTTGGCGACCGCCCGGATCGCCTTGCCCATGTCAGTGAACGACATGAACAGGGCCAACAGGCCGCAGATCAGCATCGAGGCGGCAAACGAGATCAGCTTCGGCAAAGGCAGCAGCGCCGATCCGAGCTCGACGAAGCGGCCGGCGTAGGACACATCGATGGTCTGGGTATCGCCGGTGAAGAAGAACAGCGCAGCGTTGTCGGCGACGATCGACAGGCCGAGCGTGATCAGCAGGATGTTCTCGTCCTTGCCATGACTGAAGCGACCTATCACGCCGCCATACAGCAGGTAGCCGAAGGCGAAGGCACCGGCGGTCACCAGTGGCAAGGCGAGATATGGATCGAGGCCGACCGGTGGCCGGAACAGGTAGAACACGGCGTACATCGCCAGCATCAACAGGCTGCCGTGCGCGAAGTTGATGATGTGCAGCACGCCGTAGATCAGGGTCAGCCCGGTGGCGACCAGCACGTAGATGCCGCCGGCCATCAGGCCGTTGACCACGCCGGCGAAAAGGATGTCGAGATTCAAGATCGAGCCCGTCGCGCGGAGAGGATCCCGGTAGCCGTCAATGCGATCGCATATGGCACGGACCTCACCCTGAGGAGGCCGCGCAGCGGCCGTCTCGAAGGGTGGGTAACCGCAAGAGCGCTACAACAATCGCTGGAATGATCGAACGAGACTGTCGCCCATCCTTCGAGACGCCGGCTACGCCGGCTCCTCAGGATGAGGTTGGGCGTAGCCATGCGAGATCGCCCCGGCCTCCAGGGGAAGGTATGAAAAAACCGCAACGCCACTTTCGACTGGCCTGCGGCGGACGGCCACCGCGTGCGCTGAGGCGGCACCACGTCAGGTGAGCTTCGGCCGCGGGAAGACCGCCGGGGCCGAGGCGAAGTCGGCCGGCGCAATGACCTCGATGTCACCCTTCAGCACCTGCATCACGCCAGGCTGGCCGCCCTCGTTCTGTCCGTTGGTGAATTTAGTGGCGGCATAGGGAAGTATCTCGGCCTTGAAGGTCGACTTGCCGAGCGCGTCGATCAGCTTCTCCTTGTCGGCCGAGGCGGCGCGTTCCAGCGCGTCTGCCAGCAGCATGACGTTGGCGTAGGTCAGGTAAATCTCGAACGTGAACAGCGCGCCGCCCGCCTCGACCCGTTTCTTGAGGTCCTGCGCCGCCGCGCTGCGCGGATTGAACCAGTGGTTGGTGTCCATCATGAACTGCGCCACATCCGGCATTTCCTTGACGAACTTGTAGTTGAAACCGCCGCCCAGCACAGAGAACATGCCGGCGACGTTGACCTTCTGCTGGAAGAGCGTACGCGCCAGCAGCATGTATTCGTTGCCGTAGTTCGACATGGTGACGATGTCGGGCGCCAGCGAGCGGATCCGCAACGCGATGTTGTCGAAGTTGCGCGTCGGGTTGTCGTGCGGGATCAGCTCCTTCACCTCGATGCCGATCGACGGCATCTTGCCGGCCAGCAGCTTGGCCGTGCCGGTGCCGAACTCGCCGCTCTCGTGGACCAGCACAGCCGTCTTGGCCGGCGCGCCGGCGGCCTTGTTGAGCGCGCCCAGCGCCGCGATGCCCTGGTCGACGCAGGCGCCGAAGCCGGGCTTGAGCCGGAACACGTTCTTCAGGCCGCGGCTGACGATCAGATCCGAGGCGCCGACGTCGACCAGGAACGGCGTGTTGTACTTGGCGGCGGCCTGCGTGGCGGCGATGCCGACCGGGCTCTGGAAGCAGCCGATATAGGCCGCCACCCCGGCCTCGTTCATCTTCTCGACTTCGCTGACGCCGACCTCGACCTTCGACTGGCTGTCGCCCAGCACCGCCTCCAGCTTGGCGCCGCCCATCGACTTGATGCCGCCCGCCTTGTTGACGTCGTCGATCGCCATCGTGGCGCCGATGCGACTTTGCTGGCCGTTGTAGGCGACGAAACCGGTGACGGGATGGATCAGACCGACCCTGACCGGCTTGGCTTGCGCTCGCAGCAATCCCGGAAATGCGACGCTCGACGCCGCCAGGGCGCCGCTTCCCAAAGTGAAGGCGCGGCGCGACACGGCTCGGCGACATTGGCGCTTGGACATGCTTGATCTCCTCGACCCCGACATTCGACCCCTCGGTCGTCCGGCCGCGGCCGCGACGCCTCGCTTTGGATCGACCGTACGCTGGCGGCTGCGCGCGCACAACCCGGCGTCTCGGCGCCGCCGCCGCGCATGCCCGACCCGGCTGCCACCGACTGTCGCCATACCGCCATTGGCGCTACGGCGGAGCGCGGATGTGGTAAACTCAGCCGTCAGAGGCAGCCCCACCCGGCACACTCATGGACGAGACGGAGATTTTTTCGGCCCTCGTCGGCGATCTCTACGACGCGGCATTAGAGCCGGCGCGATGGCCCGGCGTCCTCGAGAAGGTTGCGGCATACGTCGGCGGATCGGCGGCCGCTCTGGTCTCGAAAGATGCGGTGAGCAAGGCCAGCGACGTCCACTACCACTACGGCTTCGACGACCGTTTCGTCAGTCTCTATCGCGAGACATACTGGAAATTCGATTTCCTGGCGCCGCTGGCCTTCTTCGGCGTCGGCGAGGTGACCAGCCTGATGGACTGCCCGGCCATGGAGGCGATCCTCCGCGGACGCTTCAAGACCGAGTGGGCAGATCCGCAGGGCTGGATCGATGCCGCCAACGTCGTGCTGGTGAAATCGGTGGTGCAGTGCGCGATCATGGCCGTCGTGCGCAGCAAAGCCGACGGCATGGCGGACGACAAGATGCATTGGCGGATGCGCCTTGTCTTTCCGCATGTCCGCCGGGCGGTCCTGATCGGCAACGTCATCGAGCGCAAGACCGCCGAGGCCGCGTCCCTCGCCGACACGCTCGACGGCATCAGCGCCGGCATGTTCCTCGTCGATGCGGCGGGGCGGATCATGCACGCCAACGTCGCCGGCCACCTCCTGCTCGCCGCCGGCGGTCTTCTGCGAACGTCGGCGGGAGGCCGGCTGGTGGCGGACGACCCTCAGGTCGATCGGGTCCTGCACGATGTTTTCGTTGCCGCCGCCAGCGGCGATGAGGCGCTGGGCGCCAAGGGAATCGCCGTGCCGCACACCGCGCGCGACGGCGAGCGGCATGTGATTCACGTCCTGCCCCTGACCTCGGGCGCGCGACGGCGGGCCGGTGCGAACTATGCCGCGGCCGCCGCATTGTTCATTCACAAGGCGGCGCTCACGACCTCCTCGCCGCCCGTGGCCATCGCCCAGACCTACGCGCTCACACCCACGGAGCTGCGGGTTCTGCTGGCGGTGGTCGAGATCGGCGGCGTGCCGGAGGTCGCCGAGGCACTCGGCGTCGGAGAGACGACCGTACGCTTCCACCTGCGGCAGCTGTTCGACAAGACCGGGACCCACCGCCAGGCCGAGTTGGTCAAGCTGGTGGCCGGTTACGTCAATCCGCTGGTCAAGTAGCCCGGGCCCGGCGCATGCGCGAGACGGAGATCTTCTCGGCCCTGGTCGGCGACATCTATGACGCGGCACTGGCCCCGTCCTTGTGGGTGCCCGTGCTCTGCAAGTGTGCGAAATTCATCGGCGGCTCGGCGGCAGCCCTTTTCGCGAAGGATGCCGCGCTTAAAACGGGCAGCGCCGCATACTACTACGGCATCGATCCCTACTACGAGCGGCTCTACTTCGAGAGGATCGTCAAATTCGACCCGCTCACGGTCGGTCATTATTTCGCCGCGATCGGCGAGCCGGTCGCGGTCGCCGACATCCTTCCCTACGCGGAGTTTCTCGAGACACGCGCCTATCAGGAGTGGGGCCGCCCGCAAGGCATCGTCGATACCCTGAATGTCACGCTCGACAAAACGGCGACGAGCGCCGCCTTTTTTGCGATCTTTCGGCACCAGCGCGATGGCCAGGTCAACGATGAGACGCGTCGACGCATGCGCCTTATCGTGCCGCACATGCGCCGCGCGGTATTGATCGGCAGGATTATCGACCTGAAGACCGCCGAAGCGGCGATGTTCGCCGACACCCTCGATGGTCTCAGCGCCGCCATGATCCTCGTGGATAAACGGGGCCGGATCGTCCATGCCAACACCGCCGGCCATGCGCTGCTGGCCGAACGGCTTGTGCTGACCGCCGTCGGGCGAAAGCTTTGCGCCCAAGACGAGAACGCGAAACAGGCGCTGCACGATGTATTCCTGGCGGCCGCCAGCGGCGATGCGGCGGTGGGGAGCAAGGGCATCGCCGTCCCCCTGATGGCGCGCAATGGAGAGCAGTACGTCGCCCACGTCTTGCCCCTCACGTCGGGTGCCCGCGGGCGGGCGGGCGCGAGCTACGCGGCGACCGCCGCCCTGTTCGTTCACAAGACGGCGCTTGACACACCGGCGCCACCTGAGGTCATCGCCAGGACCTTCAAGCTGACGCCAAGCGAACTGCGCGTTCTGCTCGCGGTGGTCGAGATCGGCGGCGTGCCGGAGGTCGCCGAAGCGCTCGGCATCGGCGAGACGACCGTGCGCTTCCACCTGCGGCAGCTGTTCGACAAGACCGGCACGCACCGCCAGGCCGAGCTGGTCAAGCTCGTGGCCGGCTACGTCAATCCGCTCGTCTGACAACCCGCGCCTGCACTCTATCGGACGGCGCCCCCTCTGTTTGGACGGGGCGCCGACGGCAATCGCTCGGCTACGGTAAGTCGGAAATGGCCAATCGCGCGGCGGGCCCATATCGCGGGCCCGCAATCCATGGAGGTCAGGCATGGGTTGGTATGCGGGTCAGATCTACCTCAAGATCGATAACGTCATCGGCGATGTGACGCCGCCCTCGAAGTACACCGGCTGGGTTTCCGCCAGCCAGATAGCCTGGTCAAGCTATCAAGCTCGTCCATCCCACCCTGACGTCAACTCGTCCGTCGGTCACGCGGGGGAGCGAAAGGTCGCATACGGACACTTTCCCGGGTTCAGGAACGGCGAGGTGCTCGTCAGATGCGGCCTGGGCAACCACGCTGGGCGGCTACAGCAGTTGGCGGGCAAGGCGAAGATGATCAGAAGGATGGAGGTTCACATTGTGCGGACGAACGATTCCACTGTCGCTTGCGTACTTGAGTTCGCGAGCGTTGCCGGGGTCAAGAGTGCCCGCGTTGTCCCTGCGTGGATCGAGGTGGGATTCTATGCAGACGTCGGGACCGCTGTTTCGATGATCATGCAGCGGGCTGGTTGACCATCAGTCTGGTTCTCTGTGATGCGGCGCGAGCGCCGCTGGAAAAGGGCCCGACACAAGCTCGATCCAGGCAGTATGTGCGCTCGATCCGCGTGTGGCGTGCAGAGCGGCTGCCCCAATCCGCCGACCGGAGCTGTGGGCGAGATGACCCGTCGGATGGAACCTCATGCGCGATGAGCAGTTTCGCCGGCGGCCCTTTCGTAAGAAGTGGACGCAAATGCTAGGCTGGAACGATGTTGCCAATGGCATGCTGGAAAAGTCGGCGACAGGCTACGCGATCCTGAGCCGAAGCGCGCGACATCGACGAGACGACCGTGAGGTTCCATCTGCGGCAGCTGTTTGACACGACCGGCACCCACCGCCAAGCCGAGCTGGTCAAGCTCGTGGCCGACTACGTCAATCCGCTGGTCGAATAACCCGGGCCTGCTCTCGATCTGCGACCGCGTCCCCTCCGTTTGGACGGGGCGCTGGCGCCCAGCGATCGGATAGATGGCGCCGGCGTGCGCGCTTGCCCACGCAGGGACCATCTTCCCAGGCATCGGAGGAGCAGGTGAGACGCATTGAAAGCGCCCACATCGTGAGTGACGGCAGCCCCGTCCACGACAAGGGGGTTTCCGAGATTGTTGAAGGAAAACTTGCGCCTTCCAAGACCGGGGCGGCTATCTTCGCTCTGATCCGTGCCCACGGATGGGTCGTCGTCCGGCCCTACAACCAAGGCGACTTCAACGCGCGTGCGCGGGTCAATCCGGAGCTCGAATGGCTCAAGGGGCAGCCCGGCTTGGTGGCCGAGATCGAGTTCTCGTCGTCTACTTTCGCACATGTGATATGGGTCAAAGGCGTGCCGCTCCCGAACCCGAGGGCAATTGTCTTTCCGGGGTTTGAAGCGGACGAAGTGCTGCTCCACGAGCTGGTGCATGCCGCGCGCGCCCTGAGCGGCGACTTCGACGCCGCGGCGATGAAGGGGGCGATGGCGCCCTATGACACCGAGGAAGAGTTCGTGGCGATCATGGTCGCCAACATCTACATATCGGAGAAGGGCAAACCTGCCGTCTTTCTTCGGCGATCGCACAGCACGGAGGCAACCGGCCTGGCCGAAAAGGACACCGATCCCGAGATCTTCCTGTACAAGGACGACAACTACCGCCTGGTCAAGAAGTTCTGCGACCAGCACCCACGCGTTTCCCGCATGGTCGCCGATGTTCCGGCCAAATTCAATCCGGTGCGCGCCTACTATGATACGACCACACTGACCATTAAGGAGGACATCGACGTCCCCGTTCCGTACAGGGTCAAGCAGAGCTACGAGCGTCCGCCGCTGACCGACGATTACCTGATCCGGTTGCTCAAGCCGCGATACCGCGAGGA
>DATFGV010000837.1:0-4068 GCA_035249115.1 Vineibacter sp. | reverse complement strand
CCTATGTCAACGAACTCCATGGCGACGAGCCTGCCAAGCGCCGCGCTCGCGTCGAGGCGCGCTTCGTCAACAGCGCCATGATGGCCACCCTGCTCGGTGCCATCGTGTCCGACGGGCTGGAGGACGGTCGGATCGTGAGCGGCGTTGGCGGGCAGTACAATTTCGTCGCCCAGGCCTTCGCGCTGGACGGGGCACGCTCGATCCTGACCCTGAACGCGACGCGCATGGAACGCGGCCGGACGCTCTCCAACATTCGCTGGTCGTACGGCCATACGACGATACCGCGCCACCTGCGCGACATCGTGGTGACGGAGTACGGCGTCGCCGATCTGCGCGGACGGACCGATGCCGAGTGCGTTGCCGCCATGCTGGCGGTCACCGATTCGCGCTTCCAGGACGGGCTGCTGCGCCAGGCCAGGGACGCCGGCAAGATCGCGCGCGACTACCAAATCCCGGCGGCGTTCCGCGACAACACGCCGGCGCGAATCGAACGCGCCCTGAAACCGGCGCAGGACCGCGGCCTGCTGCCGCCATTTCCGTTCGGCACGGATTTTACCGAAGAGGAGCAGCGGCTGTTGCCCGCGCTGGCCCTGTTGAAGACCGCGGCGAGCGGTGGATTGCCAGCAATCGCTGAACTGCTCTGGCGCGGCCTGCGCGCGGGTCCACCTACGCGGCCAGACACAGCGGCGTTGGATCGGCTCGGCCTGTCGCAGCCGGCGGGTCTGCGCGCGCGGCTGCTGCGCACGCTGGTGCGCGCGGCGCTTGCCGAGACCGGCGCGACGGGCACGCGCTAAAGCGGCCATTGTCGAACAGCGCGGCGTGTTCGATGCCGCACACCGGCCAACCCGTTCTCAGCTTCGCCGCAACCCGCGACGGCCCGGGGACGTTAGCACCTGGATAGAACCGACTGCGGAGTCGTTCGATGGGCAACACCGAAGCCAAGCCGCCGACCATTACGCCGACCAAGGAATTCGACCGTCCCGCCGACGTGCTGCGCGCCGCGCACCTGTCGCGCAATCAGAAGATCGCGGTCCTCAAGCAATGGGAACTCGACGCGCGACTGCTGCAGACCGCCTCGGAAGAAGGCATGAGCGGTGGCGAGCCCAACATGCTGGCGGAAGTCAAGAAAGCACTCAGCACGCTGGGCGCCGTTTCCGGCGACGACGACGCGGGCGGCAAGGTGCCGACGAAGACAGGGATGTAGGCACTCCCCACGAATGCAGCGCTTGCACCTCCCCCGGACGGCAGGGGACTCGCATAGGGCGTGTCTTGGGTCGGCCAGCGCCTTGAAGAGACCAAGTCGATCTGTTCGTCCGTCATTATATCGACCATCATCGATCAATCGATTGTCCTCGATGCATCGACATCGGTCGATATGTCAAATGGGAGCTAAGTGTTTATAATAACAGAACTTTTCGCCCTGAAGGTACGTTCCGAGCAGTTTGGTTGGCTTACCGCTTATGGGCGGTAAATTGCGGCACGCAACCCTCTTCCCCGAGGTTGTAGGCACGCCCGGCGAACGCAGCGAGCAGACCGATCGAGGTCATGCCGCCACCGCGCTTTCGAGCACGCGGTCGGCCTGCTCGAGATCGACCGACACCAGGCTTGAGACGCCGCGCTCGGCCATGGTGACACCGTAGAGCCGGTGCATCTTGGCCATGGTCACGCGGTGATGCGTGATGATCAGGAAGCGCGTGTCGGAGTGGCTCGAAATGTCGGCGACCAGATCGCAGAAGCGCTCGACGTTGGCGTCGTCGAGCGGCGCGTCGACCTCGTCCAGCACGCAGATCGGCGCCGGGTTGGTCATGAACACCGCGAACAACAGGGCCAGCGCCGTCAGCGCCTGCTCGCCACCCGATAGCAGCGACATCACCTGCAGCTTCTTGCCCGGCGGCTGGGCGACGATCTCCAGTCCGGCCTCCAGCGGATCCTCCGACTCGGTCAGTCGCAGTTCGGCGCGGCCGCCGCCGAACAGCTTGGTGAACATCTCCTGGAAGTGGCGGTTGACGTGGTCGAATGCCGCCAGGAAGCGCTCGCGGCCCTCGCGGTTGAGGCTGGCGATCCCTTGCCGCAAGCGGCCGATCGCGGCGGTAAGATCGTCGCGTTCGCCGGCCATCGCGACGATCTGTTGGTCGAGTTCGGCGGCCTCTTCATCGGCGCGCAGGTTGACCGCGCCCATGCCCTCGCGTTCGGCGACCAGGCGCTCCAGCCGGCGCTCGGCCTGCGGCAGCTCCGGCAGCTCCTCCAGGTTTTGCGCGTCGGCCGCCTCCAGGATTCGCTCGGGCGGCAGGCGCAGGCGCTCGTCGATGCGCTCGACAATGGCGCGCCGCTCGCGCTCGGCCTGCTCGACCTGCGCCTCGCGGCGCACCCGCTGCTCGCGCGACTCGGCGAGTTCGTGCTCAAGCTGCTTCAGCGCCTTGTCGGCGGCCTTCTGGCTGCTTTCGCCGGCCGCCAGCCGGTCGGCAGCGACGCGCCGCGCCTCGTCGGCAACCGCGATGTCGTCTTCCAGCGCGGCGCGCTGGCTGGTCAGTTGCGCCGGTCGGGCATCCAGTTCCGCCAGCTGCAGCTCCAGCGCGGCGCGGCGCTCGTCCAGGGCCGCGATCTGGCGTGCCGCGTCATCCAGTCGGACCTGCCAACCCTGCGTGTCGAGTCCGATCTGGCGCAGGCGCTGGGTGCGCAGCTCCACTTCGCGTGCCAGCGTATCGCAGGCGGACTGCTTCTCGATCAGCGCGGCGCGCAGTTCGGCCAGATGGCCGCGCAACGCGGCGGCCGCCTGATGGTCGAACGCCGGGTCGGGAATCCATGAACGACGCGCCTCACGGAACGTGCGACGCGTTTCCAACGTAGCGATCTCGGCGCCGATCTGGCTGGCCGTTTCGTCCAGCGCCGACAGGCGCGTGCCTAGTGCGGCCGTCTCTCGCGCCGTCTCAGCGGCGCGGTCGCGGGCGGCAGCCGCTTCACTCTCGGCCCGGCCGATCGCCGCCTCGGCTTGCTTCTGCGCCTCGAGCAGAGCCTGGCGCGCCGCCTGCTCCTCGGCCTGGGTGCCCGAGACGATATCCGTCTCGTCGCGCTGCGCTTGCGCCACCAGGCTTTCCTCGGCAACACGCGCCGCCGCCACCAGTTCGCGCTCTTGCGCCTGGGCGTGCACTATCCAGCCTGCGCCGACCTCGCGCGACCGCTCGATGACCAGGTGCTCGGCCGTGGTCGCGGCGTCGACCGCCTGGCGTGCCACCAGATGCGCGCGCTCAGCCGTGGCCAGTTCGGCTTGTGCCGCATCGAGAAGCTGGCGCAGCTCGGCCAGCTTGTTGCGCTGGCTCAGCCTGCTGGCGGCGGCGGTTGGTGCACCGGCCTTCACGGTAAAACCGTCCCAGCGCCACACGGCGCCATCGCGGGTCACCAGCTGCTGGCCCGGCCGCAGGCTGGCGTGCAGCCGCCTGCCGGTGTCTTCGTCAGTGACGACACCGACAAAGGCCAAACGCCGGGCAAGTTCCGCCGGCGCCTGGACGTGCGCCGCAAGCGGCACTGCCTCCGGGGGCAACGCCGGGGCATCATCAAGCGGACCCAGTGCCTGCCAATAGAGCGGCGCGCCGCGATCTGACGACGCTTCCAGGTCCTCGCCGAATGCGGCACCTAACGCCGTCTCGTAGCCCGGCGCGACGCCGAGTGCGTCGATCAGCGGTGGCCACAGGCTGCCGGCGGCCGACCGCAGCGCCGCCTCGATGCCCGAGGCCTCGGCCTTCAGCCGGGTAACCCGGGTTGATGCCTTGTGTACTGCATCGGCGATCCGGGCAGCGACATTCTCCGCCGCCAGGCGCTCGGCGGTGCGTGCCCGCTCGCAGGCAACCCGGTCGGCTTCGGCCCGCGCCTGGGCGGCGCGGACTTGTTCGGCGCCTTCACTCTGGGCGGCGCGCAGCACCTCGGCGGCATGCGCCTGGGCGGCGCGCGTCGCCTCGGCCGCAGCAGCGCGCCGGGTGCGCGCCTGTTCGGCGGTCTGCCGGTCGCGCGCCTGGGCGTTGTCGATCGCTCCGGCGCCCTCGGCACGGACTTGTGCCAGTGCCTGCGTAGCCG
>DATFGV010000836.1:0-5936 GCA_035249115.1 Vineibacter sp. | reverse complement strand
GGTCGTGATTGAAGGCGGTTTCGCGACCCGCGCGGAACCGCCCGATGACCTGACGCCGCGCCAGGCCGAGATCTGGCGGCTCGTGACGGCGAGCGAGGATCCCGACTTTTTCGCGACCGGCGTCACCCGTGGATTGCTTGCCGACTATTGCCGCCGCCGCGAGACGGCCGAGAAGATCTCCGAGTTCATAAACCTGTTCGAGGCGGCCTGGCTGAAAGACGATGACGGCGTATTCCGGTACAAACAGCTTCTGCAGTTGCGCGACATGGAAGTGAAGGGCGCCACATCGCTCGCCGTGAAGCTGCGGCTTACCAACCAGAGCCGCTATCACCACGAAAGGGCGAATACGACGGCGCGGGCCGCGCTCGCGAAAGTAGCGAAGCCTTGGGAACTGTAAGACGCCGCAAGCCGAGCCGCGGTCGTCG
Organism: Vineibacter sp.; assembly: GCA_035249115.1. Classification (GTDB taxonomy): domain Bacteria; phylum Pseudomonadota; class Alphaproteobacteria; order Reyranellales; family Reyranellaceae; genus Vineibacter. The sequence goes on along the minus strand of DATFGV010000836.1, from coordinate 5,511 downwards.
CAACATCCGGTGGATCGAGAAGGTTTGCCGCGTGCCCGAGGGGAAGCTCGCCGGGCAGCCGGTGAAGCTGCGGGCGTGGCAGAAGCGGGAGTTGCTGCGGATCTACGACAACCCGGCCGGGACGCGCCGGGCGATCCTGTCGTTCGGCCGCAAGAACGGCAAGTCCGCGATGGCCGCGTTCCTGCTGCTGTTGCACCTGTGCGGCCCGGAGGCGGTGGCGAACAGCCAGCTTTACTCGGCGGCGCAGTCGCGCGATCAGGCCGGGCTGGTGTTCAAGCTGGCCCGGCTGATGGTCGAGATGTCGGAGGTGCTGGCCGGCAGCATCCAGGTGCGGCACTCGGCGAAGGAGCTGTTGTGTCCCGACCTTGGCACCGTTTACCGGGCGCTGTCCGCGGAAGCCACGACCGCCTTCGGCTTGTCGCCGGTTTTCGTCATTCACGACGAGTTGGGGCAAGTGCGCGGGCCGCGCAGCCGGCTGTACGAGGCGCTGGAGACGGCAACCGGCGCGCAGGAGAACCCGCTGTCGATCGTCATCTCGACGCAGGCGCCGACCGATGCGGACCTCCTCTCCGTGCTGATTGACGACGGGATCGCCGCGCACGACCCGCGCGTCGTCGTCTCGCTCTACACCGCGCCGCCGGGCCTCGACCCGTTTTCACGTGAAACGATCAAGCTGGCGAACCCGGCGTTCGGCGACTTCCTGAACGCCGCCGAGGTCACCGCGATGGCGCGCGACGCCGAGCGGATGCCGTCGCGCCAGGCCGAGTTCGAGAACTTGATTTTGAACCGGCGGGTCGAGGCCTCGGCGCCGTTTATCAGCCGGCAGCTTTGGGAGGCCTGCGGCGCCGCGCCGCTGCCGCTCGACGGGCAGCCGGTGTACGGCGGGCTCGATCTCTCGGCCGTCAACGACCTGACCGCGCTGGTGCTCGGCGCGCGGATTGCCGGCGCCTGGCAGATCCACCCGACGTTCTGGCTGCCGGGCGACGGGCTGGCGGCCAAGGCCAGAGTCGACCGGGTGCCGTACGATGTCTGGCACGCGGGCGGCCACCTGCTGGCGGCGCCGGGTCGGTCGGTCGATTACGAGTACGTCGCCGAATACCTGCGCGGCACCTTCGACCGCTACGACGTCAAGCAGATCGGGTTCGACCGCTGGGGCTGGCGGCACCTGCGGCCGTGGCTCTTGAAGGCTGGGTTCACCGAGGCGCAGCTCGACGCGCATTTCGTCGAGTTCGGCCAGGGCTACCAGGACATGAGCCCGGCGCTGCGCGCGCTCGAGGCCGAGATCCTGAACGGCCGCGTCGCGCACGGCGGCCACCCGGTGCTGACGATGAACATGGCGAACGCGGTCGTGAAGTCCGACCCGGCCGGCAACCGGAAGCTCGCCAAGGACAAGTCGGCGGGCCGGATCGACGGCGCCGTCGCGCTGGCGATGCTGGTCGGGGTCGCGCCGCTCGACAAGCCCGCGTTCAACCACCGCACGATGATCGGCTGAAGCCGGCACTACCACATCGGGAATCCGGGAATGCAAGTGCGCAAGCGTGAGCAGGCAGCGCCGCCGCCGGCTGACGACCCGCTCGAATTTGTCATGTCGGACGGCAGCGTCGACCGCATGGGCGACGTCATCGAACCGGACGGCTGGCAGCTCGACCGCTTTCGCAAAAACCCGGTGGCGCTGTTCGGCCACGACCCGGGCTTCCCGATCGGCCGCTGGTCCGACGTCGGCGTCCGCAAGGGCGAGCTGACCGGCCGCCTCGAGCTGATGGAGCCGGTCTCCGAGCGGCTGCGCGAGATCCACACTGCCGTCCAGGCCGGCGTGCTGCGCGCCGTCTCGGTCGGTTTTCACAGCGACAGTTTCGAGCCGCTGGGCAAAGGCGGCGGCTTGCGTTTCACCGAGGCCGAGCTCGTCGAGTGCTCGCTCGTCTCGGTCCCGGCAAACCCGAACGCCTTGGCGGTCGCCAGGTCGCTCGGCCTCTCCCGCGAGACGCGGGCGCTGATCTTTGGCGCGACTGCCGATCTGGATCAGCCCGCAAGCGGTTCTCCCGGCGCGCCTGCCGTTGCGCAATTCGCGAAATCAGGAACCACCAGGATGAACTACGCTGAACGCATCCAGGCCGCCCAACAGGAAGTCGTCGGCCTGCAGGACCAGCTTGCCGCGCTGCCCGACGTCGAGGACGTCGCAAAGGTCGGCGAACTCACCACCAAGATCGGCGAGGTGAAAAACAAAATCTTCGCCTGGGTCGAGGCCGAAAAGGCGCTCGGCAACGAGGCGGCGCCGATCACCGTGCCGAAGGAGCGGATCCAGGTCTTCCGGCCGACCGAGCCGCTGCCGGCCACCGCGCCGAAGGTGTGGGCGCAGCCGAAGCGCAAGGAGACGCCGGTCGAGGATCACATCCTGCGGCACTTCGCGGCCACCACGATCGCCTACGTCAAGCGGATGCCGGTCGAGATGGCGTTGGCCGAGCTGTACGGCAGCTATGGCGATTTCGAGGCGACCAAAGGCATCGTCGAGTGGCGCACCCGCGCCGCCACCGCGCCGGCCACGACGACAACCGCCGGCTGGGCCGCCGAGCTCGCGGTCACCGGCCAGGGCGCCTGGTTCAACGCGCTGATGGCCGGCTCGATCTTTCAGCCGGTCGCCAGCCGCGGCATGAACATCACGCTCGGCCGCTACGCGCAGATCAGCATGCCGACGCGACAGGCGACGCCGACCGTGGCCGGCAGCTTCGTCGCCGAAGGCGCGCCGATCCCGGTGCGCCAGGCCGCGTTCACGGCGGTGACGCTCGGTCTCAAGAAAATGGCCGTGATCACGTCGTACACCCGCGAGATCGCCGAGCACTCGACGCCCGAGATCGAGACGATCCTGCGGCAACTGATCATGGACGACACCGGCGTCGCGGTGGACACGGTGTTCATCGACGCCACCGCGGCATCCTCGATCCGCCCGGCCGGCATCCGCAGCGGTGTCGCCGGCCTGACGCCGACCGCGATCACCGGCGGCGCCTTTGCCGCGCTCGTCACCGACCTGAAGAACATGGTCGGCGCACTGGCTGCGGTAAACGCAATGGGGCAATTGGTGTTCATCATGAACCCGGTGCAGCAGATCGCGATCTCGCTGACCCAGAATGCCGGCGGCGACTTCCCGTTCCAGGCCGAGATCAACTCCAACCGGCTGCTCGGCTACCCGGTCATCGTGTCGAGCACCGTGCCGGCCAATACGGTGATCCTGATCAACGCCGACGACCTGATGGTCGTGCAGGGCGACACGCCGCGGTTCGACGTCAGCGACCAGGCGACGCTGCACTTCGAGGACACGACGCCGCTGCAGATCGGCACGGCCGGCTCGCCGGCCACCGTCGCGGCCCCGACCCGCAGCATGTTCCAGACCGACAGCCTGGCGCTGCGCATGATCCTGCCGATGAACTGGGCCATGCGGCGCACCGGCTCGGTCGCCTGGATTGCGGGGGTTACTTGGTAAGACGTTACGCCTGGATGAAGCCGGCCTCGCGGTTGCGGGGCCGGCGCTTTGAAAAGGATCTGATCAATGGCAACAAGCACGACGACGGCGCCGAGCGTGCCCGCGGTAAACGCGGAACTGGCCGCGGCATACCAGCAGCGCAAGGAACGGACAGCAACGCTGACCAACATGACGCTGGTGGCAACGGACGGGCTGGCGCAGCAGCCGACCCCGACGCAGGAGGAGAACGACAAGCTGGCGCTCGGGCTGATGCACCCCGACGAAAAGTCAAACCCGCCGGCTAGGGGCATGCCGTCTCTCGCGGCACAGCAGGCCTACCTGGCCGACGGCACGGCGCTGCCGAGCGCGCCGACCGGTGCAACCGGGGCGAGCGGCGCCACCGGGGCGTCCGGCGCGACGGGGGCCAGCGGTGCATCCGGGGCCAGCGGCGCCACGGGCGCGTCCGGTGCCACGGGGGCAACCGGCCCCTGATGGCGCTGCCGATGCGGGCGGCGGGTGCGCTTTCGCGCATCTTCCGCCCGCGCCAGAAAGCCTTGTCGATCTCCCGGTCGAGCAGCGGCTACATTCCGCCGTCCTGGCCGTGGAATTTCTGGCAGCTCGGCTGGGATCCGATCCGGGTCGGCGGCGGCGCGATCGTCGCGGCCTGCATCGACACCTACGCGCAGACCGCCGCCGAGTGCCCGCCCTCGCACTGGCGCTCGACCGGCGACGGCGGCCGCGAGCGCGTCACCAACTCGGCGCTCTGCCGCGTCATGCTGAAGCCGAACAGCTACCAGAGCGGGTCCGACTTCGTGCTCAATCTGGTCGGCTACCTGTACGGCGACGGCAACGCCTACGCGCTGGCGATCCGCAACAACCGTTATGAGGTGCAGGAACTGCACCTGATGGACGCGGGCTCGTGCGAGGCCACCGTCGCCAGCAATGGCCAGGTGTTCTACAACCTCGCCGGCAACCCGGTGGTCGAGGCGGTGCTGCCGCACGGCGCGCTCGGCCGGGTGCCGGCGCGCGACGTCCTGCACCTGAAGCTGAACGCCCGCGCCAACCCGCTCAAGGGCGACCCGCCGCTGATCAACGCGACGGCCGACATCGCCGCCAGCAACGCGATGGTGCAGCAGGCGCTGACCATCGCGCAGAACCAATCGAAGCCGTCCGGCGTGCTCACCACCGACCAGCCGCTCGAGGATTGGCAGAACAAGGAAATCCATCAGATGTGGCTGGAGCGCACGACCGGCGCCGGGGCCGGCGGCGTGCCGATCCTGTCGTCGGGGCTGAAGTTCCAGCAGCTCAGCATCACCAGCCGCGACGCGCAGCACGCCGAGCTGATGCAGATCACCGACGGCCACATCGCCACCGTCTACCGGATCCCGCTGCCGCTGCTGTCGCTGTGGGGCACCACGATCCAGACCGCCAGCGAAGACCAGATGCGGTTCTGGGTGGCGGGGCCGCTCGGCTTTGCGCTGAACCACATCGAGAACGGCATCGGCCAGTTTTTCGGCCTGCCCGGCTGGCCGCAGGAATATCTTGAGTTTGACACCGCGGCGCTGCTGCGCTCGGCCCAGAAGGACCGCATCGAGGCGCTGGCCCGCGGCGTCCAGGGCGGCATCTATTCGCCGAACGAAGCGCGCGCGCTCGAGGATCTGCCGAAAGCCAAGGACGGCGACTCGCCGCGCGTCCAGCAGCAGGTGGTGCCGCTCGACGCCTGGTCGCAGCCGCCGCCGGAACCGACAAAGCCGGCGCCCGACGCGCCGGAAGCGGCGCCGCCGGCCAGCGCCAACGAGAACGAAGACCTGCCGGCGGCAAAGGCGGCCGGCATCGCCTCCATCCGGAAAATGGCACATGCCGGTACCGCTTGAGGAACTGGCCGAAGCTCTCGGCGGCGAACTCGGCGCGCAGGCGGCGCGCATCGAGCGCGACCTGAAGCTGCAGCTTGCCGTCGACCTCGAGCGGCTGCGGGCCGAGCGGGCCGAGTTCGAGCTGAAGATCGAACGCGCCGTCGCCGAAAGGTTAGCTGCGCTCAAGGATGGTCCTGCAGGGCC
>DATFGV010000835.1:0-13255 GCA_035249115.1 Vineibacter sp. | reverse complement strand
CGTAGTCCATCTCGGTGCCGATCAGGAACAGGGTCGCCTTGGGGTCGATCAGCAAGGTGACGCCCTGCGTCTGCAAGACCTCGTCCTTGGGCCCTTTTTCGTCGGCGTACTCAAGCGTGTAGGACAGCCCCGAGCAGCCCTTGGTGCGGACGCCAATCCGCACGCCCGCGGTCGGCTTGCCACGCTGCGCGATCAAATCCTTCACCCGGCCGGCCGCCGCCTCGGTCACGGTCATCAGCTGCGGCCGTGGCCGCGCCGGACGCGGCGCGGCCGGCTTGGGCGCTGGCTGTGCTGTCTCCACGCTCATCCCGATCTACTCCGCTGTCGCGACGCCCGCGTCGGCCCTGGCTTCAGTCCCCGGCGCCAGCTTCTTCTCCGCCTTGGCGCGATAGTCGGCGATCGCCGCCTTGATCGCGTCCTCGGCCAGGACCGAGCAGTGGATCTTCACCGGCGGCAGCGCCAGGTGCTTGGCGATGTCGGTGTTCTTGATCGTGCCGGCCTCGTCGAGCGTCTTGCCCTTGACCCACTCGGTGACCAGCGAGCTCGATGCGATCGCCGAGCCGCAGCCGAAGGTCTTGAACTTGGCGTCCTCGATCAGGCCGTCGGCGCCGACCTTGATCTGCAGCTTCATGACGTCGCCGCAGGCCGGCGCGCCGACCAGACCGGTGCCGACATCCTCGGCGCCCTTGTCGAGCGAGCCGATGTTGCGCGGGTTCTCGTAGTGGTCGAGCAGCTTGTCGCTGTAGGCCATTTGCGTACTCCTTCCCTGATTTCACGCGATCAGTGGGCCGCCCACTTGATCGATCTCAGATCGACGCCCTCCTGGACCATCTCCCAGAGCGGGCTCATCTGTCGCAATCTGCTGACGTGCCGCACGATGTCCTCAACGGCGGTGTCGACCTCCTGCGCGGTGGTGAAGCGGCCGAAACCGATGCGCAGCGAGGTGTGCGCCAGTTCCTCCTCGACACCCAGCGCCCGCAGCACATAGCTGGGCTCGAGCGAGGCCGAGGTGCAGGCCGATCCGGACGAAACCGACAGCGACTTGATTCCCATGATCAGCGACTCGCCCTCGACATAGGCGAAGCTGATGTTGAGATTGCCGGGGATGCGCTGGTCGAGATCGCCGTTGACGTAGATGTCCGGCAGCTTGGCGTTGAGGCCGTCCAGGAACCGGGAGCGCAACTTCTCCAGCCGCTGTGACTCGGAGCCCATTTCCTTCATCGCGATCTCGCAGGCCTCGCCGAGGCCGACGCAGAGCGGCGTCGGCAACGTGCCCGAACGGAAGCCCCGCTCCTGGCCGCCGCCGTCGATCAGCGCCACCAGGCGCACGCGCGGCTTGCGTCGCACGTAGAGCGCGCCGATGCCCTTGGGCCCGTAGATCTTGTGGCCGGAGATCGACATCAGGTCGATGTTCATCGCCTCGACGTCGAGCGGGATCTTGCCGGCGGCTTGCGCGGCATCGCTGTGGAACCAGGCACCTTTCGCATGAACGAGCGCGGCGATCTCGGCGAGCGGCTGGATGACGCCGATCTCGTTGTTCACCGCCATCACCGAGACCAGCACCGTCCTGTCGGTCACCGCGGCGCGCAGCGTTTCGAGGTCGATCAGGCCGTTCTGCTGCACCGGCAGATAGGTGATCTCGAAACCCTCCTGCTCCAGGTGCCGGCAGGTATCGAGCACGCACTTGTGCTCGGTCACCACCGTCACGATGTGGTTGCGGCGGTCCTTGTAGAAATGCGCCACGCCCTTGAGGGCGAGATTGTTCGACTCGGTGGCGCCGGAGGTGAAGATCACTTCCTTCTCGTCGGCGCCGATCAGCTTGGCGATCTGGCCGCGCGCCTTCTCGACCGCCTCCTCGGCCTCCCAGCCGTAGCTGTGGCTGCGCGAGTGCGGGTTGCCGAACTTCACGGTGAAGTACGGCATCATCGCGTCCAGCACGCGCGGATCCATCGGCGTGGTGGCCTGGTAGTCGAGGTAGATCGGCTGGTCGTTGCGCCGGATGCCGCTGATCGCGTTCATGCACTCTCTCCAAACTCAGGCCGCCGGGGCCAGCCGCGCCGCCGGACTCAGCCGGCGATAGACCTCGCCCCACGCGGCGACGAACCGGGCGATATCGGCTTCGCTCGTCGTCCAACCCAGGCTGACGCGCAACGCGCCATCGGCGAGGGCCGCATCGACGCCCATCGCCGCCAGAACATGCGATGGCCGCACCGTGCCCGACGAGCACGCCGAGCCAGTGCTGACGGCGACACCCGCCAGGTCCAGCGCCATCAACTGCGTGGTCGCGGCCACGCCGGCCATCGCCAGACACGACGTGTTCGGCAGGCGCGGCGCATCAACACCGAAGACCCGCATCGCCGGCGCCAACCGCGCCAACGTCCGCTCCATGTCATCGCGCATGGCCGCCAGCGCCGTCATCTGCGCGAGGTCGAGGCTCGCCCTGGTGGCGGCGACGCCGAAGCCGACCAGCCCGGCGACGTTCTCCGTGCCGGCGCGCCGCCCGCGCTCCTGGCCACCACCGCGCTGTGACGGCTCGAATGGCGCGCCCTCGCGCAGCACCACTGCGCCGACGCCCTGCGGCCCACCCAGCTTGTGTGCCGACAGCGTCAGGTAGTCGACGCCCAGCGCCTGCATGTCGATGGCGACCTTGCCGGCCGCCTGCACCGCATCGCATGCCACCAGCGCGTTGGCCGCCCGGGCCAGTCGAACGACCTCGGCGATCGGCTGGATCACGCCGGTCTCGTTGTTGGCCAGCATCACGCAAACCAGCGCCGGTTCCGCCGACGCCGCGAGCAGCCGCTGCAGCGCCGCCAGGTCAACGGTGCCGTCCGGCGCCACCTTCGCGACCTCGACCGGTTCCACGGCGTGGCGCACGCTGTCGTGCTCGATCGCCGAAACGATGATTCGCCGCCGTCCGGACGCCCGGATCGCCGTGTTGTTGGCTTCCGTGCCGCCGCCGGTGAACACCACGTTGGCGGCGCGGCCGCCGACCAGCGCCGCTACCGCCACGCGGGCGCTTTCGACGCGGGCCCGCATCGCGCGGCCAAAGCTATGCACCGACGAGGCGTTGCCGAGCGCGCGCATGACCTCTTCCACCGCGGCGATGGCCTGCGGGCGCATCGGCGTGGTGGCGTTGTGGTCGAGGTAGACGCGATGGATCATGGCCCGCGATTCTGGTCGGCGTTCGTCGCTCTACTCGGCGGCGACGGCGTTGGCCCGGCCGGCGCCGTTGACCGGCGTCATCGACGCGGCCATCTCGGATGCGGCGATCACACGTGCCCTGCCCAGGACTCGTTTTTCGACCACATCCAGCAAGGTCACCGAACTCAGGTACAGGTAGATCTGATTGCCGAGTTCCTCCCACAAATCGTGGGTCAGGCAGCGCGATCGGTCGCTGTGGCAGCCCAACGGCGACTCGCTCTTGCACCGCGTCGCCTTGATCGGTTCATCGACCGACAGAATGATGTCGGAAATCCGCGTATCGCCAATCGGACGTGCCAGCCGATAGCCGCCGCCGGGACCGCGCACGCTTTTGACCAGCCCGCCCCGCCGCAGCCGCGCGAACAGCTGCTCCAGATACGACAAAGAGATTTCCTGCCGGGTCGAGATATCCGCCAGCGAAACCGGCTTGTCGGAGCCGTTGCGCGCCAAATCGACCATGGCCATGACAGCGTAGCGTCCCTTGGTGCTCAGCTTCATGATCCGTCTCCTTCAGGCTCGGGCCATTTCGGCGCGGACCGTGCGTCGAAAATTGCCGTTTACGCGATCATCTTGAAATCGCTCTTGAAATCGCGTTACCCGCCACCGATAGTGCCGCCCGCGACGACCGTTCGAAGTCAATGACCGGCTGTCGCCGTCGGATATAGAAAGCCCGACCATCAGAGTCAAGTAAGTGAAATGGAACCTTGGCTGCGCGAGAATCTTATGACCAAGTGGCGTGCCAGGGAATTGTCTTAAAAGCTGCGAAGGCGTAGTGGATTGGGCGGATGCCAGATGTGATCTATACCGGCCCCGACGGACGCCTGGAGGGCCGCTACCACCAGAGCAAGGAAAAGAACGCACCCATTGCGCTCATGTTGCACCCGCACCCCCAGGCGGGCGGCAACATGAACAACAAGGTCGTGTTCACGCTGTTCCATGTGTTTGCGACACGCGGATTTTCTGTCCTGCGCTTCAATTTTCGCGGCGTCGGCCGGTCGCAAGGCACGTTCGACAACGGCCTGGGCGAACTGAGCGACGCCGCCGCCTCGCTCGACTGGCTGCAAAGCATGAACCCGGACGCCAAGGCGTGCTGGGTCGCAGGCTTTTCGTTCGGCGCCTGGATCGGCATGCAGTTGCTGATGCGCCGGCCGGAGATCGACGGCTTCATTTCCGTGGCGCCGCCGGCCAACAGCTATGATTTTGCCTTCCTGGCGCCGTGCCCGTCCTCGGGGCTGATCGTGCATGGCGACAAGGACGAAGTCGTTCCGGCGGCCGATATCGCCAAGCTGGCGACTCGCCTGTCGCAACAAAAGGGCATCACGATCGAACAGCGGACCGTCAAAGGTGCCAACCACTTCTTCCATGATTCGCTCGACAAGCTTGCGGTCGAAGTCGATCGCTACGTCGAGAAGTCTATGAAGGAGCAGCCGAAAGTCGCTGAAAAATAAGATCTATGGGTTGAAAAGCCGCCCACCGGTCAGGGGCGAAGGCACGCCGGTGGTCGAGGGAAAGGTCAGCGGCAGGCCGCGCAGGCTGCGAACGGCGAGGTAGCCAAAGGCCTGCGCTTCCAGCACGTCGCCCATCCAGTCGCCGCCAGCAACTTCGACCCCAATGGCTGACCGGGCTGCCAACTCCCTCAGAATGGTGGGGTTTCGAGCACCGCCACCGCAAACCAACCAGGCCATTGGCGGCGCCGGCATGTGGTCCACCGCCGCCGCGACTGCCGCCGCGCAGGCGGCCGCCAGGGTCGCCGCACCATCCGCCAGCGGCAGCCCGTCCGCCAGCTGCGACGAGAAATCATTCCTGTCCAATGACTTTGGCGGTATTTTTCCAAAGTAATCCGAGGACAGCAGCCGGGCCAGGCGCCCCTGATCGACGGCTCCCGCGCCGGACACGTTGCCATCGCGATCGAAACTGCCGCCGTGCCGGCGTAACCAGTCATCGAGCGGCGCGTTGCCAGGACCGGTGTCGAAAGCCAGCAGCGCCCCATCCTCGCCGATCCAGGTCACGTTCGCGACGCCGCCGATATTGAGGATCGCCACCGGCAGGCGCATGCGGCCCAGCGCGACCGCCTGGCGCGCCAGCGCCTGGTGGTAGACCGGCACCAGGGGCGCTCCCTGCCCGCCCGCGGCAACGTCAGCCGAGCGGAAATCTGCGACGACCGGCACCCCGGCGGCACGCGCCAGGGCGGCGCCGTCACCGATCTGCCACGTGAACCGCTCGGCGGGCCGATGACTGATCGTCTGGCCGTGGAACCCGATGATGTCGACGGCGCGCGCGCCATGGTCGCCGCCACGAAGGAATGCCGTGACCGCCTCGCTATGCGCGTCGGTGATGAGCCGCTCGGCATGGACCGTCGCGGGCGATGGCGTGGTCGCGCCGAACACCGCCCGTGCCGCGTCGCGAACGCTGTCGTCGTATGGCACCGTGCGCGACGGTCCAAGGCCATGGACGCGTTCGCCGTCGGTTTCGATGATCGCGAGATCGACCCCGTCGAGCGACGTGCCGCTCATCAGGCCCAGCACCCGCAGGACCTCGCCGCGCCGCGAACGTGCCAGCAGATCGTTCATTGTCGCCGCCATCCTTCGTGGCACGTCATTCGATCGACCAGAGCCCGCGTTGTTCCGCGCCCCCGGCCCGTGTTACAGGACCGGCCCGCCGCCGGGCAATGGCGGCCTGAAGGCAGCGACCGAGATGTCGACGTTCAAGTCCGACTTCATGCGCATCGTCCACGAGCGCGGCATGGTGCACCAGTGCAGCGACGCGGCGGGGCTCGATGCGCTGCTCGCGTCCGGCCCGCGCGTCGCCTATATCGGCTTCGACTGCACGGCCGATTCGCTGCATGTCGGCTCGCTGCTGCAGATCATGATGCTGCGCTGGTGGCAGAAGGCCGGCCACAAACCGGTCGTGCTGATGGGTGGCGGCACCACCAAGATCGGCGATCCCTCGGGCCGTGACGACTCCCGTCAGTTGCTGACCCCCGATCAGATTGACGCCAACATGGCCGGCATCCGCCGGGTGTTCGACAAGTACCTGTCGTTCGGCGCGGGCACCGGCGACGCGGTGATGGTCAACAACGCCGATTGGCTCGACCACCTGCTGTACATCCCGTTGCTGCGTGACGTCGGGCGCCACTTTTCCGTCAACCGCATGCTGACCATGGACTCGGTCAAGCTGCGGCTGGAGCGCGACCAGCCGCTGACCTTCCTCGAGTTCAACTACATGGTGCTGCAGTCCTACGATTTCGTCGAGTTGTGGAAACGCCACGCCTGCGTGCTGCAGATGGGCGGTTCCGACCAGTGGGGCAACATCGTCACCGGCGTCGATCTCGGCCGGCGTATGGCGCAGGCTGACCTGTTCGCGTTGACCACGCCGCTGGTGACCCTGCCCTCGGGCGCCAAGATGGGAAAGACAGCGGGCGGCGCCACCTGGCTCAATGCCGATCGTCTCGCGCCCTACGACTTCTGGCAGTACTGGCGCAACGCCGACGACAGCCAGGTCGGGACGTTGCTGCGCTCGTTCACCGAACTGCCGCTCGACGAGATCGCGCGGCTGGAGAAGCTTGGCGGCGCCGAAATCAACGAGGCCAAGAAGATCCTCGCCAACGAGGTGACAACGCTCTGTCACGGCGCGCCGGCGGCGGCGCAGGCGGCCGAAACCGCGCGTCAGACCTTCGAAGAGGGCGCCGTCGCTGCCGACCTGCCGACCGTCGAGGTTGCCCGCGCAAGGTTGCAGGGCGGCGTGCCGGCGTTCGAGCTGTTCGCCGAGGTCGGTCTAGCCGCCAGCAAGGGCGAGGCGCGGCGCCTCATCAAGGGCGGCGGCGCACGGGTGAACGACGCCGCCGTGACCTCTGAGACACAGGCGGTGTCACTGGCCGATGTCGGCGGCGATGGCGTCGTGAAGCTATCGGCCGGGCGCAAGCGGCACGTGCTGGTCCGCGCCGTCTGACCGGACAAAAGACTCGCCGCGAGAGAGCCGCGGAGTGATGGCGCTTGCCAACCTGCTAGGGCAGCAGCCAGTGCTTCTGTGTCGACCAACCGAGGAAGCGGCGCGCGCCAGCTTCGGCAGTCGCCTCACGGTCAATCGACCGGCCTGACGCTGCCAGCTTGAGGCCGCGCAAGGCTGGGCTGAATCGGGCTTTGAAGTCGGGCGCCTGTTTATCCAAGTGTGCTTCGGCCCACGTCAGAAAGTGATCGATGCGGTCTTGCGGCGACAGGGCCAGGAAGAAGACCATTTGCCGCCACGCGTAGGCGGTGTTCTTCACCATGATGAGCTGCGCGTGCCGATCCTTGCTGAATACCTGTTGGCGACGGCAGACCCAGGCAAAGCACGTCCGGGCAAGACCATCCATTTGATTGCGTAACTTGTCAGTCAACCCAAGCGCAATGAACAGCGCGGCGAGGTTCTGCGAGGTCAGGATCTGTTGCTGCTCGATGATCATGCCGTTGGTTGCTGGATCCCACCCGCCCAGCAGCACGCCGGCGCGACGTGCACAATGAGCTGCGAATGGGTCGGGACTGGGCTGCTCATCCTTTGCGCGGCGCCAGAACTGCCACCACCGACGCGCGCTCGGCCTCTCCGGTAGTCGGTCGAGATCGCCATAGTCGATGCCGTAGTACGTCTGATAGATCGTACCCTTGAGCAATACTGCGGCTTGTAGCGCCGCTTGACGAAACTTGAGCGAGAACCGTCCCATGAAAATGTCGGCGGCCACTTCGTCGACCAGGGGCAGATCGAGGTCCGCTGTTCTCGACAGCGCCCTTAGCTCCTGGAGCAACTTGTTCGGGAGAATGGCGTGCGGAAAGGAGGTCAACGTCAGGACCGCCACCTCCGCCAGCGTCTGTCGCGCCAGCTCCTTCGCCGGCATGTCGTTGCGCCGGAACGTTTCGATCGCAGCGACCCACGGCAGCTCCTCGATCCGGATCTGGCTTTGCAGGTCGAACAGCAACAGCGAGCGGCGCCGGCGAAAGGCGCGATAGACCGCCGCGTAGAGGCCGCGCAGCGACGGATCAGCTATGCCCGCCGCCCGCAGATGCGAGGTGATCTGCGGCAGGAGCCGCGCGAGGGTCTCACCCGAGGTGATGATGCCTCGCGCCACCAGAACATCGACACTGTCCACGAGGGAACGTTCAACCTTCGTGACCAGCGACGGCGGAACCGTGACGGCCGCGGACATGCCGGCGCCCGGCACTTCCTCGGCCGTGACCGGTTGGGTGACAGCTGTGACCTCATCCAGGCCGCCGTCTTCTGGATAGCGCTTCAGCCTTTGGACCAGCACACCTGCGAGATCGCCGAACACCGGTCCGCTCACGGCGCGGCGCTGGATGATGCGCGCCTGATCACAGCGCGATGAGCCAGGCGCGCCACGTTTGGCGATGTAGCGCGCGAGAATGAGCCTGATCCTGCCGACGTCGCGGCCGGTCAGCGCCCTTGGGTCCTGGACGCAACGCTCCAGATAGGCACTGAGCTGTGCAAGGCTGTGCCTTGCACCGTGGGGCATCGAGCTGAGCGTGTGGCTCGTTCGTGACTGACGGCAGGTCTCCAGCCAGTCCCGCGCACGTGCCGGCCAATCGGCGGCGTAGTGCTGACAGGGCCAACCGCCGGCGATGGCGTACTTTCCGTCCGCAGCGCGGGATTTCGCGCCCGGGCCGGCGACAAGATTGGGGAGTTCGCCCACGACCGTTTCGATGAACAGGCCGACCAGCCGATCATAAAGCGGCACCCAGACCTCGACAGCTTCCTTGTGAGCCTGAACGCGTTGGTTCGGCTTGACGCGCTCCAATGCTGCAATGCTCTGCCCGACGCTCTGCAAGAACACCCGAGCGCCCGCCTGGAACGGCCGGTCGGCCGGGCTCGGATAGAACCGAAGCTTGTCGAAGTACGGTGCCAGGTCGTCGAGCAAGCGGCGCGCCACCTCGGCCTGGTTGTTCAAGGCTAACCAGGCGACGGCCAGCAACGCGCCCTCTTCCGGCACCGACACATCGTAGGTGCCCGAGACAAGCAGGGCTTGCAGTTCGCTAAGTCCGTCGTCGGTCAGGAAATGCGCATTGAGCCGCCGGCGCGGCTCCGCCTCGGCTGCCGCCGACAGTCGCTCCAGCAGCGCCCTCTCGTGGTCGAGCAACGGTCCACTGGCAAGGAATTGACCGGTGGCGAAACCGCCCGTGACGACCTTCAGGGTCACCCAGCCCGGCGTGTTCTCGACAGGCGTCCGCGAGCCGACCGTGAGAGAACCGTTCATCATGCCGGTCAGAACAGAGGCCCACGCGGTGATCCGTTCTCGGGCACGTTCACGTGTTGCCGGATCGTCATGCCGCTCGGCCGTCGTCAACGCTTTGGCGATCTGGAAAGCCGCGTAGCCGGGATTGGCGGTGTGCGTCGCGCGATTGATTTCGGCTTCTTCCATGGCGAGCGTCCAAAGGCGGATCCGGGGGCCGGACTTGAACCGGCGCCCTCTCGGTCAGAAGCCGAGCGCTCTGCCTCTGAGCTACCCCGGAACAAGGCAACGCCATCGTATACGGCCAAGCGGTGCCAGAGCGCCAGCGGCCGCAGACGTTCGCGCGCCAAGTGGAACGGCATGCGCCTGATTGCGGCGTAAGGGCCTAGCCCGCATTTCTCAAACCAACCTCGGAACGCCGAGGCGTCGACATGCAGTTCTATCGTCCTGAGCGAAGCGAAGGACCTATTGTGCCGTCGAACCGCATAGGCCGACGAAGCACACACCGTGCGTCACCCTACGTCTCGTGCCAAACGACGGTCCAAATGGTCCTTCGCTACGCTCAGGACGACAGCTTACGTTGTTGTGATCCCACCAACGAATGTTGTTGATGACCGACGTTTGAGAAATCCGGGCTAGTCACTCCTTGCCGCGGACGGTCTTCTCAAGGTCCTCCAACTCGTGTTCCTCCAGGACCGGGGCGTCAATACGCTCCATTGCCTGCAGCGTACGTTCCTCGATACCAAGCTCGTAGTCCGCCGCGAGCGCCTTGTTGAAATCAAGGATCGCTTCGTCGTTGTTGCCAAGCTTGACCTGCGCCTCGGCCCGGACCAGCCAGGATAGACCGTGGACGGAATCGTACTCTTCGATCGCGACCGTCGCCACCTGGCGCGCCTTGCGCCATTCACCCAACATGAGATGGGCCTCGGCCAGGTATGTCACAGTGCGGGCGTCCCGCTGGGCAGCCGGCAACTTCGTGAGCAGGTCGACTGCCTCTTGCGGGTGGTTCAATCGCAGGTTTGCCAATGCTCTGCCCACCAGGGCCAAGGGGTAGCCTTTCCTGGCAGCCAGCGCCCGATCGAAGGCCGCCGCAGCCATTTCGATCGAGCCTCGCCGCAATTGCAGCCACCCTTGCGATAGGTGCGGCGCCGGGCTTTCTTTCTCGATCGCATTGTGCGCTGTCCAATCGGCTTCAGCCGCCGCCATATCGCCTTTGAACGCGTGCGCAAGCGCTCGCCTATCGTGCAACGATGCGTCGTTGGGAGCGAGCCGGATGGCGGTGTCCAAAACGCGGATCGCCTCCGCACAGAAATCATCGTGATGCATGTAAAGCGACGCCAGTCGCGCCAGGCGGTCCTTGTTTTTCCACGCGGCCATGTAAAGCGCCATGACCGTTCCCAAGAACAGGGCGCCAGCCACCGCGCCTGTCAACGCGGCGGCGGCAAGAGCTTCCTGTTCAGCAAACACATGGCGGCGCAACCAGGCTGCCAGACTGGCGCTAACGGGCGCCAGAACCGCACCGACCATGCACCAGCCTTCGTGTCCTTCGATGTCGGTGTGATCCAGATTGCCATGGGTGATGCCGACCAGGAAGCCGATGCCGGCGGTGATCCCGTACGCCCAACCCGTACTTTCAAGCTGGGCACCCCACATCGCCACGACGCCGGTCAATATTCCCCAGAAGATGCACCAGCCGGCCAGGAAGCCGACCGGAGCACCCATCCAGGCGACTGTCAGACGCCAAGCGGCAATCGAGATCGCAATGAGCCCTGCGATCCACGCCAGTACATAATAAAATGAGGCCCAGAGCGCGCCGCTCACCAGGACACCGCCGAGCGCGCCGGCAGCAAGGGCCACGATCGCCAGCCAGAGGGACACGGCCACCTTCGAGCCGATGAACACCTCATATCCAGGATTGCCCCGCAGGGTTCGGATGGCGTCACGCCTGAGGACAATCGAGAAATCCTCGATCCAACTGTCTGGCTCGCGTTCGGCACCCATTCCGACATCGTATTTCAAATCGGACCGCCGCAACGACACACAATCGATCGGCTTTGCAGGCAAAAGCCGTTGACACGGTCGAAAAGCGGCGTCGTGCCAATAGCCTCAACGGGGTCGAACGGCGATCCCCATGAGGCCAGCGCCCTCACCGGGCCGTTTCCCAGCGAGCTCAAAGGGCGCTTCAGTTTGCCCGCCGCCGCGGTTGTTGACGCCGAATCGCCATCTTGTCGCTCCAAAGCCGCGAAAGACTGCGGCCTTGGGGATGTCGGGCCGAGGTCTTGCGTATGGCTCCGTGGGAACTCCCGATGTCCCGAAGGAGGACGTATGTTCACACGCAATCAGTTGATCGCCAGCCTCGTCGCCGGTCTGGCCATCACGGGCGGCGCGGTCGCGTTCGCCCAGCAGCCGCCGGCGCCCAAGCCGGAAGCTGGACCGCAGGCGGACCGCCGGCAGGCCATGATGCAGCGTGTCTGCGCCGAGATGCCCGCCCGGACGGCGGGCCGGCTGGCCTATACCGAGGTCAAGCTGGCGATCACCGAGGCGCAGAAGGCCGCCTGGCAGACCTTTACCCAGGATGTAAAAACGGCGCTGCAGCCCGTCCAAAAGCAGTGCAATGACCGCGCCGCCGCGCCCCGCCCGACGACCCCGCCCGACGCCGCGACTCAGTTGAGCGAGCGCGAGAAGATGCTGACCGCCATGCTGGAGACCACCAAGGGCCTCCGCCTGGCGGTCGAAAAACTGACGCCGGCGCTTAACGACGAGCAGAAGAAGCAAGTCGCCGAGATGGTCTCCCATATGGGCCGCGGCCGCGGCGACTTCGGCCGGCACGGTGGCCATATGCACGGCCGCCATGGCCACGGTCAGGGCGGCGGGCCCACCGGTGACAGCAACGCCGCGCCGCCGCGTCCGGGCGGCCAGCAGCGCTAGCCACAACGTCGGGCGTGCATTTCCGCCGTCCGCACCAAACACCAGGCCTTCGCCCGCCAAGGCGGGCCAAGGCCCGTCTCACTGCGACTTGTTCCTGACTATCCGAATGGTCCCGCCAACCATCCGTCGTCCCGACCAAGTCCCGAAGGGCCGCGTGGAGGGACCTCGCGTCAACAGCTACGGGCTCTGTCGTGGAGACAAGGTCCCTCGACTACGCCACACTGCGTGCGGCTCCGCTCGGGACGACGACTGTTCTCCGCTGCGGGTACCAGTGTCCAGGTAGTCAGGAACTCGTATACGCGTCGCGGGCGCTTCAGGGCTTCGAGCGCTGGCGCAATTCGCGTTCGATGATGCGCTCTACCATCGGCGGCAGGTTCTTGTTGATCCAGTCCTGCAGCATGGGCCGCAGCATGTCCCGCACGGTGTCTTCAAGCGTCCGGCCAGCAGGGATCGTCGGTCCGGGATCGATGGGCTCGACACGCGGTTCCGCTTCCGTAACCGCACGCGCCAAGCGATCCATGGCGGCGCGGATCGGATCGCTGTCCGGCGGTTGATCGGAGGCGACTTCTCGCGCCGCCGGCTGATCTCCCAAAGCAGGTGCAAACGAGCCCGGCGTCGCGCTGGAGGCGGGTTTTGTGGTTGCGGGCGCAGCCGCAGACAGAGGTGCCGACACCGTGGGCCGCGGCCCGATTGTCGAAACAGGTGCCGGCGCTGGCTTGGGTGGCGCGGGCACGTCATCCGCGGCCGGTGCCGCGCCGGGCGGTGGCTCGACCGGCTCCTGGATCAGGTTGGTCAGCAGCAGGACATCGTCGTCGACGGGCGGCACGGGCCGTCGGTGCGTCGCGTCGCCGACCACCGGCGCGAAACTGGTCACCGTCGACCGGTCGACGGCAGGCGACGGCGCCGGCGGTA
>DATFGV010000834.1:0-5923 GCA_035249115.1 Vineibacter sp. | reverse complement strand
GTCGCCTGACCTCACCGGGGTGGCGAATACCTGGGCAACGTGCAATCGATGTTGGAATCGGTCGATGTTGCTGCGCATGTCTGCCTTGGCGAGGCCCGGCGGCGTTCGCGGTCCGCCCGGGCGCATCGCCACGGCGTCGAGAGCCAGCGATACGTTGCCATTGCGCAACATGGCCGTGATCCGCAGCGGCACGAACACCGGCCCCCAGCCCATCTGCAGCTTGCGCGTCTTATCGGGTGCCAGGACGTCGAGCTTGTCACGGTCGTAGTGCAAGCCGAACAGCACCACCGCGTCGCGCTTGCTGCCGTCGATATCGATAACGATCGGCGCATACGACAGCAGAGCCGGCGCGCTAAACAGGTCCGCCAGCTGGTCGGGATTCGGCTTGCCGCCAGGGCAGGCGATGCCAGGGCGACAGTCGAGCGCGCCGCCATTCTCGCCCTCGCGCAGGTCGATGTCGGCAAGGTCGAGTGGCACAGGCGGTGAGCGGCGCCAGACGCCGTTATCGTGCACGTGCAATACCAGTTCGAGCCGTTTCAGGTCGTCCACAGCGCGGATTTCCAGCAGTTGCTGGTCGCGACGTCCCGGCAGGAAGCGTCCCACAACCAGCTGGTCGCGTGGCGGCTGCGCACCGAGGTCGTTGTCACAGGTATTGAGGAGGTTGTCGCCGTACGGTCCGCCACCGAACACGTCGACCGCCGCCTTCATCCAGAAGGCGCGCGAACGGCAGGCTGCGCCCGCGGTGTCATCGTTGATCTGGCCCACTTGGCCAGGTTTGGCGACCTCGTCGCTGCCGCGGCACAACCGATCGATGTCGGCAAAAAAATCACGGTCGCAGTCGGCGCGAGAGCGGCCCGACGAGCCGGCGCCGTGGCCGTAACAGAAATCGTGACGCGCCGAGGCCTGGAACAATTGGCGCTCCAGAGTCCCACCGGGCGAGCCGCTGAAGGTCAGGAAAAAATTCGAGTCTGTCCACCTCTCGGCCGAGGAGCGTATCGCCTCGCGCTTCGTGCCGTTGGGCAGTTGCGAGTTGCCGATCATGCCGCCGCACAGCCGTCGGTCTGAAGGTGCGGCCAGCGGTAGGCCGATCGCTGCGACGCGCGGATCCGCCGTTTCGCGGCGCTGGGCGCGCAATGGCCCGGCCGCCGTCAGGTCACGGTCCTGCAGCACCAGCACGCGCTCGATGGTCTCGACGTCGTAGCCGCAGCCGAACAAGGTGCCAGCGATCAAAAGAAGAGCGCCGCTCCACACAACACGCCATGCGGGCCCCATGGTCAACCTCCCCAAGACTTCCAAGAGGCGGATCGCGTTGGTTCTACTTGCGGTAGAAGCTAACACCTGTCAGCGAAGGGCGGAACCGAGGAATGGTTGTTAAGCAATGCGACGTCGAGCGCGCGTTACAGCCCCTTCAGGTACTCCAACAACAATCGGTTCACCTCATCCGGCCGTTCGCCCTGGATCCAGTGACCGGCGCCGTCGATGATGTGGCTGCCGCGCAGGCCTGGCAGGGTCTTGGGGTAGGCTTCCAATTGCGCCTGTGACGCGGGAAAGCGCAGCACGCCGTCGCGGCTGCCGGCGATGAACAGCGACGGCTGGCGGATCGGCACGCCGCGCCACGGCCCGAACAGCGACCAGCTGCGCGTGATGTTGCGGTACCAGTTCAGGCCGCCGCGGAAGCCGGTGCGGCGGAACTCGCCGGCGTAGTAGTCGAGGTCGGCTTCGCTCAGCCACGGCGGCAGCGCTGGCGGATCGACGGTGTTGTCGAGCAATCCGCCACCTTCGGGCAGCTGCGCGAAGCCCTTGCCGCGCTCGCGCATTTCGCCACCGGCGGTGTAGTAGATGCGGCGCAGCGAAGCGCGCACGTCGCGTTCCAGTTCGGCCTCGGCAACACCCGGCGTCTGGAAGTACTGGATGTAGAAGTTGCTGATGCCGAGCTTGGCCAGCGACGACAGCAGGTCGGTGTAGCCCGACGGAGTCCACGGCACGCTCATGCCGACCACGGCGCGGAACACGTCGGGCCGTAGCATGGCGCTGTTCCACGCCGCCGGCGCGCCCCAGTCGTGGCCGACGATCACTGCCGTCGTTTCGCCCAGCCGCTTCACCAGTTCGACCAGGTCGCCGACGATGTGCAGCATCGTGTACTGCTCGAATTCGGCCGGCGCGTCGGTGCCGCCGTAGCCGCGCATATCCGGCGCCACACAGCGGAATCCGGCGGCGCTCACCGCCAGCAGCTGGTGCCGCCAGGAGTACCAGCTCTCCGGCCAGCCGTGGCAGAACAGCACCAGAGGGCCGGCGCCGGCTTCGGCGTAGCGCATCGTGATGCCGTTGGCCGAGACGGATTTCAGGGTCACGCCGGAGATCGGCGAATCAAGCAGCGACAACGGATGCTCCTGGCTTCAGGGTTTCCATGGGACGCGATCGGCGCCATGCTGGTGCACGCCGAACCCTAACCGCCACGACGCCGAAGCGCGAGGAGCGACCGCGATGAATCTCGATCAACTGCGGGCCGTGCAGGCCCCGCTCAAGGAGAAATACCGGCAGGAACCAGCTGCCGCCGTCATCACACTGCGCGCCTCCGGTGACCTCGACTCGAAGGGGATCGCTTGCAAGGTCGACACCGGCCGTGCGCTGGTCGAGGCCGGGCTGCATCCGGCCACCGGCGGCGACGGTTCGCAGGCCTGTTCCGGCGACATGTTGCTGGAGGCACTGGCCGCCTGTGCCGGCGTGACCCTGAAGGCGGTGGCAACCTCGCTCGGCATCGCCATCCGCAAGGGCACGGTGTGGGCGGAGGGTGATCTCGATTTCCGCGGCACCCTGGCGGTCGACAAGGCGGCGCCGGTCGGGTTTCGCGACATCCGTCTGGCGTTCGACTTGGATACGGACGCGACGGCCGACCAGCTGGCGACGCTCTACAAACTCACCGAGCGCTACTGCGTCATCTACCAGACGCTGAAGAATCCGCCGTCGCTGGCGCTGAAGGCGTAGGAAGCCGGCGCTTCGTCGATCGAAGCGCCCGTCGCGCGGTCAACTGCGGGCCGCAACGGCCACCGCCGATGGACGGCCCGGCCGGCGAAGTGTCGTCGCGACAATTTGGCGCCAGCGCATCGCCAGCGCGGCGCCGGCGAAGATCGCGGCGGTTGCCAGCAGCGAGCCGATCGAGAGGGTCGAGACACCAGTCAGCCCCTGGCCGACGGTGCAGCCAACGGCGAACACGCCGCCAACGCCCATCAAAACGCCACCGAGCAGATAGCGCCGCGTGTGCTCGGCGCCGTTGAAGCCTTCCAGCTTGGTCTCGCGGCGCAGCAGCGCGACAAGACCGGCGCCGACCGGAATGCCGAGCACCCAGGCAACACCGAAATCCATCGCCGCGCCGGTGTAAGTGAGGCCATAGACCAGGGTCTGGCCCAGCGGCCCGGTCACCGTCAGGCTCTCCGGCGGCACCGGGTTGAACTCGTCGGCCGCGAGAATGCCGGTGACGGCAAAGCCGGCCGGCACCAGTAGGCCGATCAACGCGCCGCCAATCAGGTGCCGGGGTGCGACCTTGCGGCGGAAGACATAAATAAGCGCCGGGACGGCCAAAGCAATCGCTGCCAGCCCGCGCGCGACATCGGTGCTCCAGACCTTGGCTGTCAGCGACGCCAGGCTCTGGTCGGCCAAGCCAACCAGCTTGAGGTCAACGCCGGTGGCGGCCGAGAAGCTCTGGCGCGGTAGGGCGAACAGACCGCGCATGGTGGCGTAGGCGGCGATGGCGAACACGGCCAGGGTGATCACCGAGCGCAGGTTGCCGCCGGCGGCCAGCACCAGCAGCCTTGCGCCGCAGCCGCCCGCCAGGACCATGCCGACGCCGAAGGCGAGGCCGCCCAGCACCACGCCGCCCAACGGCAGCAAGGATGGGAGGTAGGGGGTCTTGCCGAGGTCGATCAGGCCAAATCCGACCAGCGCCTGAGTGCCGAGCAAGGCCACGGCCGCCGCCAGCAGGTAGCCGCGCAACCGCGGCGCATCGGCGGTCGACAGCAGGTCCTCGACCGCGCCACGCACGCAGAATGCCGACCACCGCGCGACGGCGCCAAAGGCCATCCCGATGGCGAAGCCACCGAGCAACAGCAAGGTGCGAGGGTCGACGTCGGGCATCACGAGGATCAGTTTGCAGGTCGAACTGTAAATTAGGAGTATTTACGTCCTGAAACGAGAGAATTTTTCTCATAAAACAGTTTATGAATGTAATTAGACGTTACCAGCGTGTCGCCTCGAGGCGAAGGGCAGCGCCACCAGCGCCAGCATGGTAACGATCGCCAGCATTGCCCAGGCTTCGTTGACGGCCGTCACAAAGCCGCCGCGCTCGACCAGCGGGCGGATGAAGGCGGCCGTCGCGGCATCGATCGGGCCCGGCGCGCGCCCCGCAAGCAGTTCGGCGGGCAGGCCGATCTGGCGGGCGGTCTCGAGGTCGCCGGCCGACAGCCGCGCCAGCAACCGTTCGGCGTGGCCGGCGGCCCGGCCGTAAATCACGGTGTCGATCAGCGCCAGCCCAATGGCACCACCCAGATTGCGCATCAGGTTGAACAGGCCGCTGGCGTCGGGCACCCGCTCCGGTGACAGATGACCCAGCGCCAGTCGGGTGGGCGGCAGCAGGCACAGCATGATGGCGCCGCCCCGGATCACCTGCGGCCAGAACATGCCGTCGTAGTCGGTTTCCCAAGTCTGGAAGGCGCTCAAGCCCAATCCCAGCGCGAACAGCATGAACCCCGCGGCTGTCAGCCAGCGCGCGTCGGTCCGCCGCTCCAGCGCGACCGCCAGTGGCGAGGTCAGCAACTGCAGCACGCCGGTCACCAGCATGATCTCGCCGATCCGCAACGGCCCGTGCTGGCGCACGAAGCCCAGAAAGACCGGCATCAGGTAGACCGAACCGTACAGTCCCATGCCGAGCACGAAGCTCAGCCAGCAGCCGATCGCGAAGTCGCGATCAGCGAGGGCCCGTAACTCGACCACCGGCTGGGCGCGGCGCAGCGAGCGCCACACGAAGGTCAGGCCACTGGCGCCGCAGAGCAGCAGCAGGCTGATCGCCAGCGGCGAGGACCAGCCGCGCGACGGCGCCTCCTTGAGCAGGATCTCCAGCGCCGCCAGGGCCACAGCCATCGCGGTCAGCGATACGCCGTCCAGGCTGCGCAACACCGCACGATCGAGCGGCTGCGCCGGCAAGGTGCGGGCGCCGACCAGCGCCGCAGCGAGGCCGGGCACAATGTTGATCAGGAACAACCAGTGCCAGGAATAGGTCTCGGTGATCCAGCCGCCCACCACCGGACCCAAGGTTGGTGCCAGCACCGCCAGGGCGCCGGCGATGGTCGTCGCCAGCGCCTGGCCGCGGCCGGGGAACAGCAGGAACACGGCGGCGAACACCGCCGGAATCAATGTGCCGCCAGCGAATCCCTGGACCACCCGCCAGGCGATCAGGCTGGCGAAGTCCGCACTGGCGGCGCAACCAGCCGACGCCGCCGTGAAAATCAGGATCGAGACCACGAACAGGCCGCGCATGCCGAGCACGCGGGTGAGCCAGCCGGTCAGCGGAATCGCGATCACCTCGGCGATCAGATAGGCGGTCTGGATCCAGCTGATCTGGTCCGGTGCGATGGTCAGCGCCGATTGGATGGCGGGCAGCGACGTCGCGACGACCTGGATGTCGAGGATGGCCATGAACATGCCCAGGCACATCGCGGCGAAGCCGGCCCAGGTCGATGCCGGCGCGCGCGGGCCGGCCATGGATGGTGTCATGGGCCTGGCAGACTGATCTGCAATGGCGGCGCAGCCGCCGCGCGATGCGGCGACCGCCGCTCACGGCGCATAGGTTCGGTGCATCGGCGCGGGCGCCTGATGGTCTTCGGTGTCATATGACCACAAGCTGACCTGGATGCCGGCAGCGTCAAGTAGC
>DATFGV010000833.1:0-6588 GCA_035249115.1 Vineibacter sp. | reverse complement strand
GCCGCACCCGGCCGACGGCCGCTGCCGCGCCGCGGACGGACGTCGATGTCGCGGCCATGCGGCGACGTCACGCCGGGCATCGCGCGTTCTCCACCATCCAGCGCATCAGCTGCGGAAACGACATGCCCGACCATTTCGCCTGTTCGGGCGCCAGCGACAGTGGCGTCATGCCGGGCTGGGTATTTATCTCAAGAATGTACAGCCCGTCGGTGCCGGGTTGAGCGTCGTCCCAGCGGAAATCGGAGCGGGTGAGGCCATCGCAACCCAGCGCCCGGTGCGCCGTCACCGCCCAGCGCATCGCCTCGTCGTAGACCGGCCGCGCGATCGGCGCCGGCACCAGGTGCTCGGTGATCCCTTCTGTGTACTTGGCTTCGTAGTCGTAGAACTTCACCCGCGGCCGCAGCTCGGTCACGGCGATCGCCCGGTCGCCGAGCACAGCCACCGTCAGCTCGCGGCCCGGGATATATCGCTCGACCAGCACGCGTTCGCCAAAGCGCGCCTCGGCTTCCTCGACCGCCGCGAGGTTGTCGCCCGCGCCGACGATGTGCACGCCGACGCTGGAACCCTGGTCGACCGGCTTGACGACGTAGGGGCGCGGCATGGGATCGCCCGCCAATAGCGCGCGGCGCTCGATCACGACGCCCTCGGGGCAGCGCAGGCCGATGTCGCCGAGCAGCCTGCGGGTCATCGGCTTGTCCATGGCCAACGCCGAGGCCAACACGCCGGAATGCGTGTAGGGGATCGCCAGGATCTCCAGCACGCCCTGCACGCAACCGTCCTCACCCCACTTGCCGTGCAAAGCGTTGAACACGACGTCGGGACCCGTCCCTTCCGCCGGCCGCAGGACATCGATCAAAGCCCGCAGATCGCGCGTCACGTCGTACTCGACGACGCGGTAGCCGGCCTCGCGCAACGCTTCGGCGCAGGCATGGCCGGTGGTCAACGAGACCTCGCGCTCGGGCGACCAGCCGCCCTTGAGGACCATGACCGACCTGGTCATGACGGCGCTCCTGGCATCACCGGCGCCTCGCCGACGCGCGGCCGGCCGACGCGCATGATCTCCCAGCGCAGCGCCACGCCCGAGGTCTCGTAGACCCGCCGGCGCACCTCCTCGCCCAACGCCTCGATGTCGCGCGCCGTCGCGTCGCCGGTGTTGACCATGAAGTTGCAGTGTTTCTCCGACACCTGCGCGCCGCCGACCCGCAGGCCACGGCAGCCGGCACCGTCTATGAGCCGCCAGGCGCTGTCACCCGGCGGATTGGTGAAGGTCGAGCCGCCGGTGCGACTGCGCGGCTGCGTCTCGCCACGGGCGCGGTCGATCTCGACGATGCGCGCCGCGATATCGCCCTGGTCGCCGGGCCGGCCGCGCAGCATGGCGCGGGTAAAGATTACGTCGTCCGGTACGATGCAGTGCCGGTAGCTGAAGCCGAAGTCGGCCAACGACAGGCATCGCCGACAACCGGCGCGGTCGACGCCCTCGGCCTCGACCAGCACGTCCTTGACCTCGCCGCCATAGGCGCCGGCGTTCATGCGCAGCGCACCGCCGATCGTTCCCGGCACGCCGCTCAGGAACTCCAGCCCGGCGATCGCGTGGTCGCGCGCTGTCAGCGCCACGTTGAGGTCCAGCGCACCAGCGCCGGCAATCACCCGCGCGCCTTCGACTTCGATGCCGGTGAAACCTCGCAATAGGCGGACGACGACCCCCGGGATGCCACCGTCGCGCACCAGCAGGTTCGACGCGACACCGATGACGGTGATCGGCACGTCGGCCGACACACCGGCCAGGAATTGCGCCAGATCTTCGGCGTCGGCAGGACGGAACAGCACCTCCGCCGGGCCGCCGGCGCGCAGCCAGGTTACCGGCGCCAGCGGCGCATCGGCGGTCAGCCGGCCGCGCACCGCCGGCAGCCGGTCGATCAGGTGCGGTTCGCGGCGAGGCTGGGCCATCATGCCGACTGGCCCCCAATGTCGTTGGCGATGACGCGCGGCCCGGCGCGTTCGACCGCCAATTGCCGCAGCTGGGCGGGCAGCGCATAGGCCCAGCCAGAGATACTGCCGGCGCCAAGGCAAATGATCACATCGCCGGGTCGCGCGACGCTCCAGATCGTCTCCGCCAGCGCGGTGGCGCCCGGCAACGGCAGCACGCGGGCGTTGCCGGCGCGCTGGACGCGTTCGATCAACATCTCCTTGTTGATGCCTTCGATCGGCGGTTCGCCGGCAGGATAGACGTCGGCGACGACCACCGTGTCGGCGTCGCCGAAGCAGCGGCCGAACTCGTCGCGCAGATCGCGCAGCCGCGTGTAGCGATGCGGCTGCACGACAGCGATCACCTGGCCCGAGCCGCCATAGGCCTGGCGCGCGGCGCGCAACACGGCGGCGATTTCGACCGGATGGTGGCCATAGTCGTCGATCACGGTGATGCCATGCGCCTCGCCGGTCTTGGTGAAGCGCCGGCGCACGCCGGAGAAGTTCGCCAGCCCGCTGCGGATGGTGTCGTCACCGATGCCCATCTCGACCGCGACGGCGATCGCGGCCAGAGCATTCTGCACGTTGTGCTGGCCGAACATCGGCAGGCGCAGCCGCTTGATGGTGCGTTCCTCGTTGGCACGATTGGTCACCACAACGTTGAAATCGGCGCCGTCGCGGTCGAGCCGCAGGTCGATCGCCCGTACGTCGGCGTTGGCGCCCAGTCCGTAGGTGACAATGCGGCGGTCCGAAACGCGCGGGATCAGCGCCTGAACCTCGGGATGGTCGAAGCACAGCACGGCGAAGCCGTAGAACGGGATGTTCTCGACGAAGGTCACGAAGGCGTCGCGCACCGCGTCGAAATCGCCGTAGTGGTCGAGATGCTCGGGGTCGATGTTGGTCACCACCGCGATGGTCGCGGGCAGGCGCAGGAAGGAGCCGTCCGACTCATCGGACTCGACCACCATCCAGTCGCCGGCGCCGAGCCGGGCGTTGGTGCCGTAGGCGTTGATGATGCCGCCGTTGATCACGGTCGGATCGAAATGCGCCGCGTCGAGCAGCGCCGCGACCAACGAGGTGGTGGTGGTCTTGCCGTGCGTCCCGCCGACCGCCACCGACCACTTCAGGCGCATCAGCTCGCCCAGCATCTCGGCGCGCCGCACCACCGGCAGCAGGCGGGCGCGCGCTGCCAGCACTTCGGGATTGTCCTTCTTTACCGCCGAGGAAACGACCACGACGGCGGCACTGCCGAGATTGTCGGCGCGGTGGCCGATCTGGACCTTGATGCCCAGGGCGGTCAGGCGCTTGCAGTTGGCGCTGTCGGCGATGTCGCTGCCCTGCACCTTGTAGCCGAGATTGTGCAGTACCTCGGCGATACCTGACATGCCGATGCCGCCGATCCCGACGAAATGGATGACGCCGATGTCCAGCGGCATGGCTCTCATGCGGCGGCTCCCGTCCTTGCCCTTGCCACCGAAGGAGAACGCGACGCGCGGTCAGTGCCAATCTCCTCAAGCGGCCGCTGTCCTGCCGCAATATCACGGCTCAGCCCCTTCGGCGCACCCTCCTCCTTCGGGGGCAGGTCATGGTGCGCCGCGTGCGAGCGCCCTTCCACCATGTCAACGACCAGATCGGCAAGCAGCCGGGCCGCGTCCGGCCGGCCGGCGGCGTGGGCGGCGTCCGCCATCGCCGCCAGGCGCGGGGGCGCCGCGAACAGCTCCTCGAGCTGCGCGCGCAGCGCCTGCGGCGTGAAGCGCTCATGCGGCAGCAGGATGGAAGCACCCACCTCGTCGATCGCCTTGGCGTTCGCGCGCTGATGGTCCTCGGTTGCGTGGGGGAAGGGGACGAGGACCGACGGCCGACCGGATGTGGTCAGTTCGGCCACTGTCGACGCTCCCGCCCGCGCGACAACGAGGTGGGCCCCGGCCAGCCGCGCCGGGAAGTCTGAGAAGAAGGCTTGGCAATCGGCGTCGATGCCCCGCTCGGCGTAGAACGAGCGCACCCGCGCCAGATCCTCGGCGCGGCATTGTTGCGCCAGCTTCAGCCGGCGCCGCACCGCTTCCGGTAGCGACGCCACGGCCTCGGGAATCACCGCGCCAAACGACTGGGCGCCCTGGCTGCCGCCGATCACCACCACGCGGATGTCGCCATCATTGGATGGCGGATCGTACGGCACCGCGCGCACCGCGCGGACGGCTTCTCGCACCGGATTGCCGACCAGCCGCACGCGGACGTCGTCCTCGGCGAGGTGGCGCACGCGCCGGAAGGCGGTGGCGATCAGGGTACGACGGCCGGTGACCAGCCGGTTGGCGCGGCCAAGCACCGCGTTTTGCTCATGGATCAACGTCGGCAGTCGACGCAGGCGCGCGGCAAGCATCGCCGGTACGCAGGCATAGCCGCCAAACCCGATCACCGCCGACGGCGACAGGCGGCCGAGCAACGCGACGGACTGCGCCACGCCGGCGCCGAGCGCCGCCACATTGCGCAACCGCGACACCGCACCGCCGACACCCGGGCTGCCGGCGCGCACGCGATGCACCTGGGCATCGGCCAACGCGCCCTGCCATTGGCGACCGCGCTCGTCGGTAATGAGCGCCAGGCTGAGGCCGCGACCGGCCAACTCGCCGGCCAAAGACTCGGCCGGGAAGACGTGCCCGCCGGTGCCACCGGCCGCCAGGACCACGGGTCGGCGCGCGTCGCTCATGTCGCCTCCCCCAGGCCGGCGCGCTCGCGCGTCAGCGACAGCATCATGCCGATGGCGACCGCCATGGCGATCGCCGACGAACCGCCGTAGGAGATGAACGGCAAGGTCATGCCCTTGGCCGGGATCAGCTGCACCGTCGAGGCCATGTTGATGAACGCCTGCAGGCCGAACTGGATGATCAGTCCGGCAGCCGCCAGCATGATGAACAGGCTGGTCTCGCTGGTGATGCGGGCCATCGACCGCAGGGTCACGTAGGCGAACAGCGCCAGCACGATCAGGCAGGCGATCAGGCCGAACTCCTCGCCGGCCACCGCCAAGACGAAATCGGTATGGGCGTCGGGCAGCTGCGACTTGACCGTACCCTCGCCCGGCCCGCGGCCGAACAGGCGGCCGTTCATGAAGGCCTCGAGCGCCGTGTTGACCTGGAAGTTGTCGCCGGTCTCGGGGTTGAGAAAGCGGTCGAAGCGGTTTTGCACGTGGCCGAACGTGACGTACGCGAAGAACAGCCCCGTCACCGACAAGCCGATGCCGAGCCCGGCCAGCCACAGCGGCAGGCCGGCCAGGAAGAACTGCCCGGCCCACACCACCACCACCACCACGGTCATGCCGAGATCGGGCTGCGCGACGAGCAGGCCGATCACGGCGACGAACAGCAACGTGGCCAGCATGTAGCCGGGAAAGCGCGGATTAAGCTTCTTCTGCGCGAACAGCCAGGCGGTGATGACGGCGAGGCTGGGCTTGACGAACTCCGACGGCTGCACCGTGCCGAGGCCGGGCACCGAGATCCAACGTCGCGCACCCTTGATCTCGGTGCCGATGAATAGGGTTGCGGCAAGCGCCGCAATGCCGACGGCAAAAAGCAGCAGCGCCAACCGGCGCACCAGGCGAGGCGGAGCCAGCGAGATCGCCAGCATCACCGCCAGGGCCACCGGCAGGAACAGCAGCTGGCGGCGCACGAAGTGGAACGAATCGGCGCCGATCCGTTCGGCGGCCGGCGGCGATGCCGCCATGGTCAGCATCACCCCGGCCGCCATGATCAGCAGCACGGCGCCCAGCGACCAGCGATCGACCGTCCACCACCAGCGGCCGACCACCGACGTGTCGTTGCGCGGCACGATGATCATGCGGCGGCCCCTTGCTCGACCACGGCACCCGGCAAGGCCCGGGCCATGCCGCGGAACGCGTCGCCGCGCACCTCGAAGTTGGGCCACTGGTCGTAGGAGGCGCAAGCCGGCGACAGCAACACGACCGCGCCGGCGCGCCGCTCGTTCGACACCAGGGCATGGGCAGCGCGCACCGCCGACGCCAGATCGCCGCACCGGGTGTAGGGCACCTTGCCATCCAGCGTGGTGGCGAAGGCGTCGCTCGAGGCACCGACCAGGAACGCGTGCGCAACGCGACCAAACAGCGGGGCCAGCGGCGCGATGCCTTCCGCCTTGGCCGTGCCGCCGACCACCCAGTAGATCGTGTCGTAGGCCGCCAATGCCTTGGCGGCGGCGTCGGCGTTGGTCGCTTTGCTGTCGTTGATGTAGACCATGCCGTCGACGACGGCGACCCGCTCCTGGCGATGCGCCAGACCGGGATAGGTTGCGAGGCCGCCTGCGATCGCGTCAACCGTCAGGCCCAGCGCCCGGCAGGCACCGTAGGCGCATGCCGCGTTCTGCCAGTTGTGAGCGCCGGGCAGGGTCTTGATCGGCCGAAGGTCGATGTCGGCGCCGGCGCGCGGATCGCGCAGTCGACCGTCGACCACCGACAGGCTGTCCGGGTCGGCGCGGCCGATCGTGACCGTGACGACGACGCGGCCCGACGTCGCCAGCTGGTCCGCCACAAGCCGCGATTCGGCGTCGTCGATGCCGATCACCGCCACATCGGCGCTGCGCTGGTTATCGAACACATGCCGCTTGGCAGCGACGTAGCCC
>DATFGV010000832.1:0-3893 GCA_035249115.1 Vineibacter sp. | reverse complement strand
GGCCGCGATCCAGCCGCCTTCGGCATCGAAGGCTGGGTGCGCGTCGCCTCGCCCGACCCCGCGACCTGGGCGGCGCCGATCGCCGCCTGGCGCCGGCTGGGCGCCGGCAAGCTGACCTTGGCGCCGACCTATCGCCTGCCGACCTTCGCCGAGCAGATCGACACCTTGCGTCGTTTCAAGGAGGTGGCGCGGGGCTAGGACGCGGCCCGTTCAGGCCACAGTCGCCTGCGCCGGCAGCCCGCCAGTCATCGGCACCAACTCCGGCGGCTGAGCCAACAGCCTCACCCTGAGGAATGACTCGCAGGGTCGTGTCTCGAAGGGTGAGGACGCTGGGAAGAGCGACGTTCGAGCCATCGCGTCCATTGCCCACCCTTCGCGACGGCCACTACCGCGGCCTCCTCAGGGTGAGGTCGTGGCTAAAGCGAGTGCCTAAGCGCGATGCGCTCGCGTCACTGACCACTCGCTTCGACCGAGGCGTGCTCTAGGATGACCGCCCGGCCACAATGGCTGTCGAACTGCACCGTTTGGAAGGCCACCATGGAACTGCACGCCCTCTTCCCGACCCGCGACATCGGCACCGACGCCGCCAAGATCCGCGACTGGGCGCAGGCCGCGGAAGACCTCGGCTATGACGGCATCGAGGTCGCCGACCACGTGTTCGGCGCCACCGCGCGCGACGGCTGGACGCCGATCTACAGCGAGAAGGATCCGTTCCACGAGACCTTCGTGACGATGGGATTCCTGGCCGCCGTCACCAAGAAGGTGCAGCTGACCTCGGGCGTGCTGATCCTGCCGCAGCGCCAGACCGGCGTGGTCGCCAAGCAGGCGGCCGAAGTCGACATCCTGTCGGGTGGCCGGATGCGCCTGGGCATCGGGGTCGGCTGGAATTTCGTCGAGTACGAGGCGCTCGGCACCGACTGGAAGACGCGCGGCGCCCGCCAGGCCGAGCAGGTCGAGGTGATGCGCCGCCTGTGGACCCAGGATCTAGTGACCTACAAGGGCAAGTTCCACGATCTGAAAGAGGTCAACCTGCTGCCAGCACCGATCCAGCGTCCGATCCCAATCTGGTTCGGCGGCTCGTCGGATGCGGTCGTCAAGCGCGCCGCCCGGATCGGCGACGGCTGGATGCCGATCCTTGCGCCGCAGGACGCCGAGCCCAAGATCGCGGCATTGCGTGCGCATCTGACGGCGTTCGGCCGCGATCCCCAGTCGTTCGGACTCGAAGGCTGGCTGCGCGTGATGGAACCCGACCCCAAGCCGTGGCCGGGGCTGGTCGACGGCTGGCGCAAGCTCGGTGCCGGCAAGGTGATGCTCTATCCCATGTACCGCATGCCCAACGTCGCCGACCACATCGATACGCTGCGCCGGTTCACGGAGGTCGCGAAGCGCTGACGCCAAGGCGTCGCCGCCAGGCACGTCAGATCTGCGAGTAGCCGCTCCCCGTCGTCTCGACGCCGCGGCCGGCGCCCTGCTCGATCCAGCCGAACTCCTTGAGGATCTGCTGGCTGTAGGTGACGCGGCCGTTGACGCGATCGGCCGGCTCGCTGGCCAGCAGCAGCGCGGCGCGGGCCATCATCGAGACCGGCTCGCCGCGCGTGTCGTCCGGCCCGTCGACCAGCTTGTGGAACACCGTGCCCGGCGTCGCCACGACGCGCGACGGCGAGACGCAGGTGACGGCGATGCCGGCGTGCTGCGCCACTTCCTGCGCGAAGCCTTGGGTGAAGCGTTCCAGCGCTGCCTTGCTGGCGCCGTACATGACACCGCCGCGGACCGTCTGATCGTCGTAGGGCCCGCGGCCGGGGCCAATCGCGGCACCAGAACTGATGTTGACGATGGCGCCGCGCTTGCCGGCCACCATGTCCGGCAGGACCGCCTTGGCGAGAATGAACGGCGCATGCACGTTGATGGCGAACGCCTTGACCCAGCGGTTGGTCGGATACGCGGCGGTCGGGATGTAGTAGTTCAGCGCCGCGTTGTTCACCAGCACGTCGGCCGGGCCGTAGAGCGCGCGGGCGCGGTCGACCAGCGCCAGGCACTCGGCCTCCGAAGAGATGTCGGCGGCCACCGCGCTTGCCTCGCCGCCGGCGGCGCGAATCGCCGCCACGGTAGTGGCCAGCGCGCCCGCCAGCTGATGGTCGCCCTCGTTCAGGGTGCGGGCGGCGCACACTACCCGCGCCCCCTCGGCGGCGAACAGCTCGGCGATGGCGCGGCCGATGCCGCGCGAGGCGCCGGTGACGATGGCGATCCGTCCGTCGAGCTTGCCCATGTGTTCCTCCTCATCGCGCGCGGTCCGCCGACCGGTTGATTTGACCGCCGACAGCGCGGCGGCGAACATGGCTCCTTCCCGGTCGTACGGCTGGCACATCGCGCTTCTCCTCTATAGTACGACGGGCCAGCAAGACGCAGGGAGGATTGCGGGCATCACCCGCGACGCAACAAGAGGCAGGTCGACGATGTCCAACGCCATCACGCCCTTCCGGATCGCCGTTGGCGATGACGTGCTTGACGACCTCAAGGCTCGTCTGCGGCGCACGCGCTGGCCGGAAGCGGAGCTGGTCGACGACTGGAGCCAGGGTGCGCCGCTGAAGTGGATCCAGGAGGTCTGCCGCTATTGGGCCGAGACCTATGACTGGCGCCGCCGCGAATCCCTGCTCAACCGCTTCGCCCAATTCACCACGGCGATCGACGGCCTCGACATCCATTTCGTGCACGCGCGCTCGCCGCACCCCAAGGCCCTGCCCCTGATCATCACCCATGGCTGGCCGGGCTCGATCGTCGAGTTCCACAAGGTGATCGAGCCGCTGGTTGACCCCACCGCACACGGCGGCGACGCGGCCGACGCCTTTCACGTCGTCTGCCCATCCCTGCCGGGCTTCGGCTTCTCCGGCAGACCGAAAGCCACCGGCTGGGGCGTCGATCGCATCGCCGCCGCCTGGGCGGTGCTGATGGACCGGCTTGGCTACGCGCGCTACGGCGCCCAGGGCGGCGATTGGGGCTCGGCGGTGACCACGTCGCTCGGCGCGCAGGATCCGGCGCATTGCGCCGGCATCTACATCACCTTGGCGATGGCCGCCCGGCCCAAAGTCGAGGGCGAGCCGACACCGGAGGAAGCCCGCGCGCTGAAGGGCATCAAGTATTACGCCGACTGGGACTCGGGATACTCCAAGCAGCAATCGACCCGGCCGCAGACTGTAGGCTACGCCCTCACGGACTCGCCTTGCGGCCAGGCCGCCTGGATCCTGGAAAAGTTCTGGGCCTGGACCGACTGCGACGGCCATCCCGAGACCATCCTCGGCCGCGACGAGCTGCTCGACAACGTCATGCTCTACTGGGTGACCGCCACCGCCGCCTCGTCGGCCCGGCTGTACTGGGAAAGCTTCGGGCCCGATCGCCGCAAGCCGCACACGGTGACAGTGCCGACCGGTGTCGCGGTGTTCCCCAAGGAGATCGTGCCGCCGGTGCGGCGCTGGATGGAGGACCGCTACAGCAACATCCGCCACTGGAGCGAGATGCCCAAGGGCGGCCACTTCGCCGCCTTCGAGCAGCCCGAGCTGTTCATCCGTGACGTGCGCGCGTTCTTCCGCACCTTGCGCTGACACAACGACAACATCGGAGGGAAGCATGCGCCTGAAAGACAAAGTGGCGATCGTGACCGGCGCCGCCAACGGCATGGGTGCCGCCACTGCCCGGATGTTTGCCCGCGAAGGCGCCAAGGCTGTCATCGTGGCCGACGTCGCCGACGACAAGGGCAAGGCGGTGGTCGCCGACATCGCCAAGGCCGGCGGACGCGGCTCGTTCATGCGTCTCGACGTCACCGACGAGGCCGGCTGGAAGTCGGTGGTCGACGCCACGGTGGCGGCGCATGGAAAGCTCGACGTGCTGGTCAACAACGC
>DATFGV010000831.1:0-12794 GCA_035249115.1 Vineibacter sp. | reverse complement strand
GCATAGAACGGTCGCGACAGATAGACATCGGTGAAGATCTGTTCGACCGCCTGGGCGTGAATCTCGACGCCGGGGATCGAGGCGTCGACCGCCGTGGTGCGGATGTCCTTGAGGCCCTGGGCGCTGGTGCCGATAAAGACGATGGCGCCGTCGAGCCGTTCTTTGGCGACGCGCTCTTCCAGGACATCTTTTGCCGACACAAAGCGCTCGCGCCGGTGGCCGCTGTCGTACAGGACGATGTGGCCGTGCCGGTCGGTCGGGATGACGCGGTCGCCGACCCGCACCGACTGGACGCCCTGCTCGAACAGCGACAGGTTGCGCGCCAGCCAAGGCAGGTCGCCGCCCGACGTGGCGCCACGCACGACATAGGTCGAGGCGCCCAGCGCCACGCGCACCGCCTCCAGCGCCAGGGCAGGATAGAGGTGCGTCTGGCCCTCCAGCCGCAGCAGCAGCGGCACGCGGCGGATGACGGTGATGTCCGCCTCGGGCGTGATGCCGCCGTTACCCTTGGCGCCGGCCTCTAGCAAAGGCAGGGTCGAAACGACGCTGCCATAGCGAAAGATGAAGCGCTGCGGATCCTCGCCGCTGACGGCATAGCCGTGCTTCAACGCCGGTGGCCGCGATTCACGGCTGGCCGCGTCGAACGCATAGGCCGTCACCACGTTGGAATGCGCGAAAGCGTCGGCCAGCAACCGGTCATTGTCCTGCACCGCGGCGGCGATGCGCTGCACCGTCTCGGGATCGACATAGGCGATCAGGTCACGCACCCGGCGATGCCAGGAGGAGGCGTCGGGCTCGGCGAACAGCACGTCGAACGCCACCACGGCGGCACCCATCTCAGCCAGCTTGTCGACCAGTTTGGCGACCCTGTCGCGCGGCCACGGCCACTGGCCATAGGTCGCCAGCGCCACTTCGTCGATATCGACGATGCGCACGTTCCACTGCGGATCGTAGTGCCGCGGTTTCAACCGTTGGAAAGTGTCGAACGCAAAGTCGCGCAGCCGCGCCACGCCGGGCGGATCGGCGACCCGCAGCGTTAGGGCCCCGAGCAGGATCAGCAGCGGCGCCACCACCGGCAACCGCTTGCGCCACGCCCGCGACAACGCTCTTGCCATTCCATCCCTTTCGCCGCGACCTCGACCTTAACGTTTGCGCCGCTCGCGCGTCCATGCGGGAAAGGCGCCGAAAGGTGACATCGCAGCGGACGCAGTGCTATCTCCGCGCCCCATGACGAGTTCATCCTCCATCGCGTCGGCCGCCGGCGGCGATGCCGTCGGCGGCATCTACAGCAAAACGGTGGCGATCGCCTTGTTTTCGGTGATGGACGCGCTCGTCAAGGCGCTCGGCGAACGCTACCCGACCCTGCAGATCATGCTCTGCCGCAGCGTGTTCGGACTGTTTCCGCTGCTCTGGCTCATCTACGCGGCCGGCGGATGGCACACGCTCGCCTCGCGCCAGCCCGCGCTGCAGGCCGGCCGCGTGGTCGTGGCGTTCATGTCGCTCTTCGGTTTCTTCTATCTGTTGCCGCTGATGCCGCTGGCAGAGTTGTACGCCATTTCGTTCGCGGCGCCGTTTGTCATGACCGCGCTCGCCGTACCGCTGCTGGGCGAGCGCGTCGGTTGGCGCCGTTGGAGCGCCGTGGCGGTCGGCTTCGTGGGCGTGCTGATCATCGTCCAGCCCGGCTCCGCCGCTTTTCAACCGCTGTCGCTGGCGGTCTTGGGCGCGACCGTCTGCTATGCCCTGTCGATGGTCTACGTGCGCCGCCTCAGCCGGACCGACAGCGATCAGACGACGGTCACGGTGTTTTTCGGCGTCACGATCGCGGTCTGCGGGCTGACCATTGTCGGCAATCAGTTGGCCGGCAGTCCGGCCGGCGTGCTCTGGGTGTGGCCGACGGCGATCGACTGGCTGTGGCTGGCGGCGATCGGCCTGACCGGCGGCACCGGTCAGATCCTGATGACGCGCGCCTGGCGGCTGGCACCGGCTGCCGTGCTGGCACCTTTCGACTACGTGGCGATCATCTTTGCGTTGTCGCTGGGCTGGCTGTTTTGGCGCGAAGTGCCGACGCCCTGGCTGTGGGCCGGCCTGCCGCTGATTATCGGTTCGGGGCTTTACATCCTGCACCGTGAGCGGGTGCGGGCACGCGCCGCCAGGGAAAACCCGCTGGCGGCCCGCTAAGTTGCAGCTGTCTTTCGCTCGGCGGCCATGCCGGCCAACGCGTTCCAGCTGCCGGCCGACAGCAGGTGGGCATAGATCCAGGCGAGCCAGCCCTTGTCGCGCCAAGCCAGCAGGGTGGCGCCGGGCAGCTTGTTGAAGCGGCCCTCGTCGATCACTTTGAAGCCGGCCAAGGCCAGGCGCTCAGTACCCGCGATCGTCGCCTGCGCCTGGTTGTCGACCAGCAGATCCTGGCCTCGGAGCGCTTCGACGAATTCGAAGGTCGCTTTGTGATTGGCCTGATAGGCCGAGCAGAATTGTAAGGCGCTCTTGACCAGGTCGGTCGGCTTGCCACCGGCGTCAAACAGGCCGAGCTTTCCCTGATCGGTCAGGTTCTCGCCGCCTTCGTCGATCGCCAGGATCAGCTTGTCGTCCGGCGCCTCGATGAAAACAAACGGGTATCGCCGCACATAAGCCGGGATATAGGTCTGCGGTTGCCAGCCGCCAGCCGCCGACACGAACAGGTTCTCGTCGGGCCGCAGGCCAAGGACCGCCACCGGAAACGGCGTCTGGGCGCCGGAGAACACGATCGGGTAGTGCCGGTGCGCCAGGGCGAACTCGGCGCCGCTGACCGGAACCGAATTGGTCCCGGCCGAGAAGCCGTAGCCGGCGTTGTCCCGTATTGCCTTCCCGCGATGCCGGGCGGCGTCCAAGGGGGCCGGATTACGGTAGAATAGCGGCAGATTGGGGTCGGCGGCCTGCGCCGGAGCGGCGCCAGCGGTGTCGGACATCGTAAAGACCCGAGCGGCAATGTGGTTAAGTCATCTGGGCGAAGATTCTAAGGGTGGGCCGGCACTTGAGCCATCAATTTCGATGACGCCCGAGGCGCGGTGTCCGGTTGACAGGGCGGACGACGTGCCCACATGAGACATGCTACGATGCAGCCTGCGTTGGGTCGAAGGTTATCGAAAATGTCTGAAGCGATTGCTGAAGCCGGAGTCACGTTGAGCGACAGCGCCGCCCGGCGTATCGCCTTCCTGTTGTCGCGCGAGCCGACCGACGCCAAGCTGCGGGTGGCGGTCAACGGCGGCGGCTGTTCCGGCTTCCAGTACGTCTTCGACTTCGACAGCAAGGCCGGCGAAGACGATGTCATCATTGAAAAGGCCGGCGCCAGGGTCCTGATCGACAGCGCTTCACTGGAACTGTTGAAGGGCAGCGAGATCGACTACGTCACCGAAATGGTCGGCGCTTCATTCCAGATCAAGAATCCCAACGCCAGCTCGTCCTGCGGCTGCGGCAACTCGTTCAGCGTCTGAGAATTCTCCCCCACGAAGTGGGTGAGGTGGCCGAAGGCCGGAAAGCCAGCGCGCGTGCTGCTCGTCCCCGACACCTCGTCGGCTCCCGTCCGCACCTTGGACGCGCCTCCCGGCTGACGCGGGGAGGAATCGATCAACCGCTGGTGCCGTCACGCTTGGCTGCGGTATCGACCGCCGGCCGCACGTAAGCACCCTGCTTCAACAGCGCGGCCTGGATTTCGGTCACATCAACGGCGCGGGGCGCGACGCCACGGTCCGCCGCCAACGCGGCGGCCGCGCCGGCGGCATGGCCGGTCAGCCAGCATTGCGGGATCTCGCGCATGAACGAGTGCGAAGTGGCATCGCACGACAGGTGCCGGCCAGGTGCCAGCAGCCCGTCGACCTCGCGCGGCAGCAGCGCGCCATAGGGCACCGAGATGTTGCGGAACCTGGGCGACAGCGACGGACTGACGCCGATCTCGGTGGTGTGCGGCGTGCCGTCGTCCCACTGCGCGCGCACCACCTTCTCGACGCCGACCAGGCGCCGCGTGTGGCGCACGCCCATCTGCGGCGCGCTCTGCACAGGATAAGCGTCGGCAAAGCCCGGCGCGTTGGCGCGGAACACCTCGAGGTGCCGCCACATCAGCCGCCGGCACAAGGTCTCCACCTCGGTCAGATCGTCGACGTCGAGCGCGTCGAACCCCGACTGGCGGGGTCCCATGAACAGGGCCACATCGTCGCGCCACGAGACGAAGGGTCGCTCGAAGTGACCGACCTGCTGGCGACCCAGCGCCATGAATTCGCTGAACCCCTTGGGATCGCCGGTGCGAAACGCCATCCACCGCTTCATGTCGACTCCGGCCCAGATCCAGGCGGTGTTCATGCAATGGTGGATGTCGTCCTTCTCGATGTCGGTTTCCGACGGCACGCCGGCGCGGTGGAAGACGTCGCCGTCGCCGGTGGCATCGACCGTGACCTTGGCGAAGATCGCCTGCCGGCCCTCCTTGCTCTCGAACACGACACCCTTGACGGTTCGGTCCTCGACGATCGGCAGCGATGCCCAGCCGTGCAGCGCCAGCCGCGCGCCGGCCTCCTCCACGAGGTCGAGCGACGCCAGCTTCAGGCGTTCCGGGCAAACCATCGGCGAGTTCGTCACGATGCCGTGGAAGGCGGCGGCCCGCACCGACCAGTAGGCGGCGGTGGCGGCGTCGCGCGAGCCCCAGTCGGCGCGCTGCGGACCGCAGACGTATTCCTTGGGCAGGCGGTCGAAAATTTCTTCGGCGAAGCCGCAGATCACCGGCTTGCCGTCCCAATCGGTCATGCGGTCGATCCAGAACACCAGGCCACCGGTCGACAATCCGCCAAGGTGGTTGTAGCGCTCCAGCAGCATCACGTCGGCGCCCAGCCGGGCCGCGCCTACCGCCGCGGCCGTGCCGGCAGGCCCGCCGCCGACCACCAGCACATCGCACTCGGCGAACACCGGCAAGGTGCGCGATGGTTCGACCCAGGTCTTCGACGGCCGTGCGCGACGCGGCCGGCGCCGGCCGCCCTCGAAGATATCGGATTTGAAGAACAGGCGTTCCTTGGCCATCTGCGACTCCTACGGGGCGCGGCCATGATACCGGCGGGGCCGATCGGGTCCACCTTCCCTTCGCCGTGCGGACTTGCGATGGTGCGGCCATGAAAATCGCGACCTGGAACATCAATTCGGTGCGCCGACGTACCGGCAACCTGACGGCGTGGCTGCAGCGCGCGCAGCCCGACGTGCTTCTGTTGCAGGAGATCAAGTGCCAGGAAGAGCAGTTCCCGCGGCCGGAGGTCGAAGCGCTGGGCTACCAGTGCGCCATCGCCGGTCAGAAGGGCTTCAACGGCGTCGCCCTGCTGTCGCGCGCGCCGTCGGAAATCACGGTGCGTGCCTTGCCGGGCGACGACGGTGACGAGCAAGCGCGCTATATCGAAGGCCGCTTCCAGACCAGCGCCGGCGCCCTGCGCGTGGCGTCAATCTACCTGCCCAACGGCAATCCGGTCGACAGCGACAAGTTCCCCTACAAGCTGGGCTTCATGCGTCGCCTGCGCGAGCGCGCCCGAACGCTGCTCGACACCGAGGAACTGGTGGTGCTCGCGGGCGACTACAACGTCTGCCCGACCGACATGGACGTCTATGACCCGGTGGGCTGGGCCAATGACGCGCTCTGCCGGCCAGAATCGCGCCAGGCGCTGCGCGCTGTCCTCAATCTTGGCTACACCGAGGCGTTCCGCGCCCTGCACCCAGACGCGCACGCCTACAGCTTCTGGGATTACCAGGGCGGCGCTTGGACGCGC
Source organism: Vineibacter sp. (assembly GCA_035249115.1). Classification (GTDB taxonomy): domain Bacteria; phylum Pseudomonadota; class Alphaproteobacteria; order Reyranellales; family Reyranellaceae; genus Vineibacter. The sequence continues at coordinate 7,023 of DATFGV010000831.1, read as the reverse complement.
GACCATGGCCTGCGCATCGATCACCTGTTGCTCTCGCCTCAAGCGGCCGACCGCCTGAAGGCCTGCGATATCGACAAGGCCGAGCGCGGCCGCGCCGAGCCGTCGGACCACGTGCCGGTGTGGATCCAGCTTGATGCAGAGGCCGTGACCTGAGCGCGGCCAGATCGTCGTGCGCCGCACACCGGCGACCGAAGAGCCTCACTCCAGGTACTGCCCCGCGTCGAAACGCACGTAGGCATCATCCTCGGTAAACGCCACGCCCGCCGGATCGCCGCCGGCCGCGATCGCGTCGAGCTGGCGGCGCAAGACGTTGCGCAGCATCGAGACACCGAGGTCGCTCGACACCAGGTGCTCCTCGGAATGGAAGGTGATTGGACCTTGGCCGGTTTGCGCTTCCACGTCGCCCGGGAATTTCTGGTGTTCCTCAGGTGTCAGCTCGGCCCAGGTCTTGCCGTTGTAGCGTGATTTCATCCTGGCCAGTTCGCCGGCCTCACGCACCCGGCCGGCGACATAAATGCGGTAGTGCGTGTCGTCGATCGGCAAAGTCCAACCGATCGACTCGACGCGGCCGTAGCGGCCGACGCGCGGACTTGGCACGACGCGCAGGGTCGGCAATATCGCCTCGGTAATCCGTCGGAACGTCCGGCCATCGGGCTGCGTCCGCAGCTGCGTGCTCTTCACGCCGGAAGGACCATACTCGAATGTCACCCGGGGCATCGCCGCCATCTGCTCGACGAACTGCGGGCCGCTGAACGAACCGTGCAGGATCGGGACGTGGTACGGGTCGACCACGTTCTCGAAATGCTGCAGCCAATTGCAGGGCGCGACCTGGATGCCGCCGCTGCCGATGCTGGAATCGTCAGCCTCGACGAACTCGCCATCGTCCAGCACCTCCAGGCAATCGTAACGTGCCAGCACCGGCCGCCGCTCAGGCGGGCCCATATAGGCGAAGATCAGCCCATAACGCTCCTGGACGGGGTACCAGGGCTGGCGCACGCGATCGCGGTTGCGGCCAGCGTCCGGTTCGCAGGGCTGTTCCAGGCAGCGGCCTTCGGTGTCGTATAGCCAACCGTGATAGCAGCAGCGAATGCCGCGCTCTTCGACCTTGCCGTAGTAGAGAGTCGTGCCGCGGTGGCAGCAGCGCGGGTACAGCAGGCCAGGGCGGCCAGCACCGTCGCGGAACAGGATCAATTCCTCGCCGAGCACCTTCACGACCCGCGGCGCCGCAGTGGCGTCGCACGCCAGACCCACCGGGTGCCAGTAGCGTCGCAGCAGCTCGCCCATCGGCGTGCCGCGTCCAACCTCGGTGAGCCGCGCGTTGTAGCTCGGCGCCTTCAGGTGATAGGCGCTGCCGTCCGATCGCGGCGGCGTGGCGGCGTCCTGTCGTCCGTCCATTCGTCGCTCCTCACCTGGCGAATGAAGGAAGACCAACCACAGAGACACGGAGGCAAAGAGGCAAACACACAGAATGAAGGGATTGCGCGCCTCCGGCGCGTGAAGAGATCCTCCTCTGTGTGACCTCTGTGTCTCTGTGCCTGTGTGGTTGGTCTTCCCAGTTGAGTCACTCCACCTTCGCCCCCGAGACGCGGATCAGCTCGGCCCATTTCGGCGCCTCGCGCGCCAGCACGGCCTGCAATTCCGCTGGCGTCGAGCCAACCGGTGTTTGACCCTGGTCGAGCATCTTCTGTCGCACCTCGGGATCGGCGATCACGGCTTTGATCTCACGCTGCAGGCGCGCCACGATCGGCTCGGGCGTACCGGCCGGTGCGTAGGCCGCGACAAACAGCGTCAGGTCGAGGCCCTCGACACCCTGCTCCTTGAACGTCGCCAGATCCGGCATGGCGGCCGACCGGGCGGCACCCGTCATGGCCAGCGGCTTGATCCGCCCGGCGGCAATCTGTGGCTTGGCGCCGACCGGGCTGCAAAACGTGCTGTCGAGGCTGCCGCCGTGCACGTCGCCGATCGCCGGCACCTCGCCCTTGTAGGGCACGTGGCTCAGGCGGCCGGGCGCCGCCTTCTCCAGTAGCGTGCCGTAGAGGTGGCCGGCCGAGCCGACGCCCCAGCTGCCGTAGCTCGCCGGCCGGTTCAAGGACTTGGCCCACGCCAGGAAGCCGTTGATGTCGCCATACGGCGCGTCCTTGGCGGCCACGAACAGCACGCTGCCCAGCGACACCTGCGTGATCGGCGCGAAGTCCTTGGCGGGATCGTAGGGCAGGCTTTTGTAGAGCGCCGGATTGTTGGTGTGGGTCGAGTTGGTGGTGATCAGGAACGTGTAGCCGTCGGCCGGCGCTCGCGCAACGATCTCTGCGCCGATGATCGTGTTGGCGCCGGGTTTGGCGTCGACGATCACCTGCTGGCCCAGCCGTGCCGACAGCTTCTCGGCGATCAGCCGATTAAGCACGTCGATCGCGCCGCCGGGATTGAACGGCGACACGAGGCGGATCGGCTTGCTGGGGTAGTCTGCGGGCTGGCCGACCGCGGTGCCTGCCGTCAGGGCGACCGCAAGCGCCGCGATCACTAGCGCTGCCATCCGAGCCAAGATCGTCTGCATCGTCGCACCAAACATCAGGAACCGGCCATCCGAGGAACCCGGGCGGCTGCCCGACTTCCGAACCTCAGATATCGGCGAAGGTGTGGCTCTCTTTCTTGCCGCCGGGATGTGTGACGGCGCCATCGACCGCCGGTCCGACCAGTTCGGCGTATTTCCACAGCGCGCCCGCGGTATAGCCGTTCTTGCGCGGCTTCCATTTCTTGCGCCGCGACTTCAGCTCCTTGTCGCTGAGCTCGACGTCGAGGCGGCCCTTGACGGCATCGATGACGATGACGTCGCCGTTCTTCAGCAGACCGATCGGACCGCCGACCGCCGCCTCCGGCCCGACATGGCCGACGCAGAAGCCGCGCGTGCCGCCCGAAAAGCGGCCGTCGGTGATCAGCGCCACCTCCTCGCCGACGCCTTGGCCGTAGAGCGCCGCCGTCGTCGACAGCATCTCGCGCATGCCCGGACCACCCCTGGGACCTTCGTAGCGCACGACAATGACATCGCCCTTCTTGAACTTGCGCTTGACCACGGCGTCGAACGCCGCCTCTTCGCTGTCGAAGCAGCGGGCGCGACCGCGGAAGGTCAGGGTCTTCATGCCGGCAACCTTCACGATGGCACCGTCGGGCGCCAGGTTGCCCTTCAGGCCGACCACGCCGCCGGTCGGCGTGATGCAGTTCTTGACCCGGTAGACCACGTCCTGGTCGTCGGGGAACGTCACGTCCCTATGGTTCTCGGCCAGGGTCTTGCCGGTGACGGTCAGGCAGTCGCCGTTGAGCAGGCCGTTGTCGAGCAGCTCCTTGATGACCACCGGGATGCCGCCGATGCGGTACATGTCGAGCGCCACGTACTTGCCGCCCGGCTTGAGGTCGGCGATGTACGGCGTCTTCTTGAAGATGCGTGCCACGTCGTGCAGGTCGAACTTGATGCCGCATTCGTGCGCCATCGCCGGCAGGTGCAGTGCCGCATTGGTCGAACCGCCGGTGGCGGCGACGACGATGGCGGCGTTCTCGAACGCCTCGCGGGTGGCGATGTCGCGCGGCCGCAAGCCCAGGCGCAGCAGGTTCATCACCGCCTCGCCCGAAGCCCGGGCGTACTCGTCACGCGTCTCGTAGGGCGCCGGTGCGCCGGCCGAGCCGGGCAGCGCCAGGCCGATCGCTTCGGAGACGCAGGCCATGGTGTTGGCCGTGAACTGCCCGCCGCAGGCACCGGCCGAAGGGCAAGCGACGCATTCCAACTCGTGCAGGTCGGCATCGCTGAACTTGCCGGCGGCATGCATGCCGACGCCCTCGAAGATGTCGACGACGGTCACGTCGCGGCCGCGGAACTTGCCGGGCAGGATCGAGCCGCCATACATGAACACCGACGGCACGTTCAGCCGCAGCATGGCCATCATCATGCCGGGCAGCGATTTGTCGCAGCCGGCGAGCGTCACCATGGCGTCATAGCAATGGCCACGCATCGTCAGCTCGACGGAATCGGCGATCAGGTCGCGGCTGGCCAGCGACGACTTCATGCCCTGGTGGCCCATGGCGATGCCGTCGGTGACGGTGATGGTGGTGAACTCGCGCGGCGTGCCGCCGGTCGCATCGACGCCCTTCTTCACCGCCTGCGCCTGGCGCGCGAGCGCGATGTTGCAGGGCGCCGCCTCATTCCAGCAGGTGGCGACACCGACCAGCGGCTGGTTGATCTGCTGCTCGTTGAGGCCGACGGCATAGAGGTAGGAGCGGTGCGGCGCGCGCGCCGGCCCGACGGTGGTGTGGCGGCTGGGCATCAGCGCCTTGTCGAGGCCCGGGTTGGGATGCAGCCTGGGCGCGCCGGCGCCACCGCGTTTCTTTTTCTTGTGTCGGGCCATCGTTCCTCTCCCCTGACAAGCAAACCGGTTCGCGTACGGATCGCAACATAGCCGCCGGGAACGCGCGACTCCAGTCGCGCTACATCGCCGGCCACAGCACGTGACGTGTCGCCGGAGCGACGCGCCCTGCCCCCTAGTCTTCCTGTTTGCGTCGCTTGCGCGCCTTGACGGCGTATTCGCCGCGCGGCCGGTTCTCGTTGTTCATCGGATCGACGATGGTGTCGCGGAACCGATCCCAGTCCGCATCGGTGAAATCCTCGAGCTTCTCGACCAGGCCGAATTTCTCCAGGTGCTCATCAGCGTAGAGCCAGCGCGGAAACGGCTGCAGCATCAGCAGCGGTACTTCAGACCGGATATGGATCGGCACGTTGGTGCGGGTCAGCCGGACGTTGGTGAAGATCGGCCCGAACCAGCGGTCGGTCTCGATGATGCCCTCGTAGGCCTCGTAGCCCGACGGCCGCGGGAAATTGGCCAACGGCCGCGCCAGCACGCTCCAGCCCGGCGCGGTTCGCGCCACGTAGCCGCTCCAGATTTGCAGCAGCCCGGGCTCGTTCGGCGCGCCCAGGAACGGCAGCGCGAATCCCTTGCAGTCCTGTGGCACGCGTTCGTCGAAGTAGGCCTCGAAGTCCGGATAGTGCGCCTGTTGGAGCGGCAGCCATTGCCCCTGGGCGCCTTCGTGGCTCCAGAACGTCTCCCGTCCGTCCCACAACACCTGGAAATCCATGGGCGGGAACATGTACCAGCCGAACGCCGAGGCGGTGCGCATCGGCTCGCAGTAGCGGAACGCGCGGGTCGGGAAAGTGCCGCCGGCCGCTTGGTCGGCACGCATCGGCGGCCGTGCTTCCGGCAGCATGCGGTAGAACGTGATCAGCGGCTTGGGAATTTCCGGCTTCGGTGCTTTGCTCATCGCGTCACCCGCGCGCGTTCGGTCACCCGTTGAGGATAGCCTGCAGTCGCGCTGGATCGCACGGCATCCACCGCGCCGTCGTGCCAGCAAATCCGCGCGATATCGCAACCGTGAGCGGCACAAAATAAAAGCGGGCACGGCCCACTGCCGCACCCGCCTTGTTTGGAACCGGATGGTTCCTGTCGTCGCTTAGAACGACGGGGCCATCATGCCCAGCTTGACCTTCGACTTGCCGAACGCCGGCGACATCATGCCGAGCTTGACCTTGGCCTTGCCGAACGCCGGCGACATCATGCCGAGCTTGACCTTGGACTTGCCGAAGGCAGGAGCCATCATTCCAATCTTGACCATTTTGCATCCTCCTCAGAGACGATCTCGGTAACAGAGCGACCGGGTGCGACTGGCTCCCGGGGCGACCCGCCCTCAAACCGATCCGCATCAACCCCGATGCGGTACGTTAGTACAATGTGTTCCCAACGACGAAGGCGTCGTGAATCGGACGCGAACGTGCTGCGAAAACTAAACTACACTACTATGCAATTAGAGGGATAACTTTACACCCTGTTAGCGCACTTGTTAATCGGGAAGACCAGCCATCTTCAGACCGACGATGAAGCGATCACGATCCTCCAGTCGCTCCAACGCTACATTCTCCGCGTATAATCTGATGCTGAATCCGGCCTGTAGCGACAGTAATTGCTTTGCCACATTATTTGCTTCTTCAGTTCGGCCGAGGTAGGCCAAGCTGACGATGACCGGCACATACACTGCCGCGAAGTTCGGGTGTTCACGCAAGATTGGCTGCGCCGCCACAACCGCGTCCTGGTAACGGCCTGCCAGCGCCAGTGAGATGACCGTCGCCGTTTCCCAGAAGTAGCGGAAGTTGTCGAATGGAGACAGCGTACGGTAGCGCTCCATCCGTTCCAGCGCATCATGCGGCCGGCCGCGGTAGCAGGCGACCAAGGCGCTCAGCGCCCAGCCCCAACCGAAATTCGGGTTCACCGCCAGGGAGCGCTCGTGGAAGTGCTCGGCCAGATCGTAGTTGCGATGCAGGTAGGCCTCGATATGGCCGGCGAACGACAGGCCCATCGGATCGTCCGGGTCACGCTCGATCGCCGCCTGGGCGTGTTGCTCGGCCGCCTTGCTGCTTTTCTCACGGTCGGGCAGCCAACCCTGCCCAACACCCATCAGGTGCCAGAACGCCATCCAGGCGTGCGCATGGCCGTAATCCGGGTCGAGCCGCAGCGCCCGGGTCAGGAACTCGCCGGCGGTGCGGAACGCGGTGGGCGAGGCCTGGTAAACCAGCGGCACGGCGCGCAGAAGACAGTCGTACGCGTTGGCGTTGTCCGGCGGCCGCCGCCGCACGCGATCAATCTCGGCCTGCAGGATCTTCGGGTTCAGCTGCCCGATCACGCCGCGTACGATCTCGTCCTGCAGGTCGAACAGGCGGGCGAACTCGACGGTGCGTTGGTCGGTCCACAGGGCGCGCGCGTCGTCGCAGTCGACCAGCCGCACGCCGATGCGGATCACGCCGCCTTGGCGTCGCACCGTGCCCTCAATGGCGTAACGTGCGCCAACCCGGCGGCCGATCTCGCGTGGGTCGACCTCCTGGCCGCGCGGAATGCCGGTCGACGCGCTGGGGATGACCGACAGCCACTTGAAGCGCGACAGTCCGTTGACGATGTCCTCGGCGAGGCCCTCGCCGAGGTAGTCTTGTTCGGGATC
>DATFGV010000830.1:0-4607 GCA_035249115.1 Vineibacter sp. | reverse complement strand
CCCGCTCGTTCCATAGCCGCGTGAAGTAAGTCGCCATGCGCCCGAGCTCGGCGAAGCGCTCGGCATCGGACGTCACCAGTGCGTCCGGCGCGTAGATGTTGGTGGTGGCGACGTCCGACCAGTAGGTGAGCTTGCGCCGGTCCTCCCACGGGAAGTCGAACAGGGTGGCCAGCATCATCGTCGTCAGCTCGATCGACACGCGATCGACCCAGTCGAAGGTCTCGCCGCGCGGCAGGCCGTCAAGCACGGCGGCGGTGCGCTCGCGGATCGTCGCTTCCATGTTGGCGAGGTTGCTCGGCCCGACGATCGGCGCCACGGTGCGGCGGCGCACCGTGTGGTCGGGCGGGTCCATGCGGATGAAGCTGACGACGTCGCGGCCCAGCGGCGAATCCTGGATCTGGATGCCGCCGAAGCCTTCGGCCGAGGAGTACACCCCGTGGTCGAGCTCGACCGTCATGATGTCCTGGTAGCGGGTCACCGACCAGTAGGGCCCGTAGGCGCTGTGCGGACAGTGGTGGACCGGATCCTCGCGTCGCAGGCGGGCGAACAGCGGCCGCCAGGTGTCGTCGAGATAGAGCTGCGGGTCGGCGACGTTGATCGACTCCAGCGGCATCGTCGCGGCGTCGACGATCGGTGGCGGCACGGCGGCCGTCGTCGACGCCAGGGCCGTTTCGGCGGGAGATGTCATTGACCGGGCCTCCCTCTTGGCTCTGCGCAATTGGCGACAACCGTATCGCTGCACCGCCATGAAGTCCAACCACAGAGGCACAGAGACACGGAGGTCGCACAGAGTAGGGCTTTCCGAGCGTCAGGCCCGCGCCCATCCATTCTCTGACGCTGCCCCGATGCCTCTATGCTTGAATGGAAACACGGTGCTGGGTTGAGGCGCTGGGGGCGCGCCACTCCAGTGGCGCGTCTTCGCATCGGACTGCACATGACGCGCCACGGAGTGGCGCGCCCCCAGCGGGTGATCGCGCGACCGTGTTTGGGAAACCACTGAAGGCTTGCGCGCCGGCGGCTACAGGCTCGCCAGCACGCGCTCGATGACGCCGTTGACGTGTGCCCGGTCGATCCAGCGCAGCACGGCCACGAGGTCGTGGTCGGGATCGATCCAGACGATATGCGAGCCCCAGCCCAGCGCGAAGACGCTGCTCTCGGGCGCGGCGGGATACTGCCGGCGGCCGGTGTTGAGCCACCACATCAGGCCGTAGAACGGCGCGATCGCGCAGGGCCGGCGCAACTCGGCGCACCAGCCCTCGGGCAGCAGGCGGCGCCCCTGCCAAACGCCGTCGGCTGCCACCAGCAGGCCGAGCCGCGCCAGGTCGCTGGCGCTGATCACGATGCCGCCGCCCCAGTGTCCGCCGCCCGGCACCGACAGCAGCGTCTTGCCGGCGACGTCGACTGTGGCGTTGCGGTAGCCGTCCCAGCGCCAGCTGGTGCTGGCGCCGATCGGCTCCATCAGGCGGTGCTTCAGCACCGACGGCAGTTCCTCGCGGAACAGCTGGAGCAACGACAGCGACAGGCGGTTGACCCGCACGTCGTTGTACTCCCAGTAGGCGCCGGGCTTCTGCAGGGCGCGGAACGTGCCCTTGCGCGCCGCCGACGTCGCCGCCGCGACACCGACCTGCCGGTTGCGATCGATCATGTCGGGCTTGTCGAACAGGGTGCCTTCCCACTCGCTGGTCTGTTGCAGCAGCTGAAGCCAGGTGATGTCGCGGTTCTGCGCGCCGCTGAAGCCGTCGTCCGGCGCCGTGTCGGCGACCCGGTGGTTGAGGTCGCGGATCAGGCCGTCGCCCACCGCCAGGCCGGCGAGCAGCGCCAGGAAGCTCTTGGCGACGCTGAACGTCATGTCGGGCCGGTCGGGATTGCCCCAGTCGGTGACGATCCGGCCGCCGCGCAGGATCAGGCCGGCGGGCGCACCGCGCGGCGTCACCGGCCCGAGGATCGCATTGTCGGGCGGGCGCTCGCCGGAATCGGCGGTCATCGCGAAGCGACCGTCCGGCAGGCGCATGCTGCGCGGGCAGGCCGACTCGTGCGCCACCGCATAAGCGACGGCGGCGACCAGCCGGTCGGCATCCATGCCGGCCGCGCGCGGCGCCACGCGGGGCAACGGGGTCGGGTCCACGATGGCGACGTTCATGGGCGGCTGTCCTCGATGGGCGGCATCACGCCTACTCATAGCAACCGCGCGTGGCCCTGACCACGTCGTGCGCCGATGGATCGGCCATGACAGTATTTCGCAACGCGTTCGAGGTCATCGCGGGTAGCGCAAGGTGATGGTGGCGGAAACGAACAGCGGTCATCTGCACGAGATTCGCCTATGACTTTGCTGAACCGACCCTGTCATCCTGAGCGAAGCGAAGGATCTATTGAACAGCGGGACCGCACGAGCCCAAACGTGACGCGCATGTGCCGTTCCCGGTTGGCCGTGCGTTTCCTCGGTTCAAAAGATCCTTCGCTTCGCTCAGGATGACAAAAGCCGTCTGCCATAGCCCTGCATTGGCCCGTAATGCGCAAGTCCCTTGCGCGCGGCGGATGCGCATCGACACCATAGGCGTCATGGTCGGCGCAGAATCTCTTCGCGGAGGACATGCATGAAGCCGTACGTGATCTGCCACATGGTCGCCAGCGTCGACGGGCGCACGCTCTCCAGCCGCTGGCGGCCGAAAGACAACCGGGACGCCGGCCTGTTCGAACGCCTGCACGACCAGCTCGAAGGCGATGCCTGGCTGGTGGGGCGCGTGACCGGCCGGGAGTTCGCCAAGCGGGACGCCTATCCCGGGCACGCGACCCAGGCCTTTCCACGCGAAGCCTGGATCAGGGACCGCGACGCGGCCGCCTATGGCGTTGTGCTCGACGCGCACGGAAAGATCGCCTGGGGTCGCGCCGACATCGGCGGCGATCCGATCGTCGTGGTGCTGACGGAGCAAGTGTCCGACGCGCATTTGGCCGGACTGCGCGGCGATGGCGTGTCGTACATCTTCGCCGGCGCGCAGACGATCGACCTGGCGGCGGCGTTGGAGATCCTGAACCGCGAACTGGGCGTCGAGCGTTTGCTGCTGGAAGGCGGCGGCGGCGCCAACGGATCCTTCCTCCGGGCCGGCCTGGTCGACGAGCTCAGCCTGGCGATCCTGCCGGCCGTCGACGGCGCCAAGGGCGCGCCGAGCGTCTTCGACTCCGGCGCGGAACAGGCTGGCGCTCCGGCCGCGGTCCAGTCCATGACCCTGGTCAGCAGCGAGGTCCTGGACGGCGGCGCGGTCTGGCTCCGCTATCGATTGCAGAACGGCTGAACCGCGCCATGCGGCGCGTCGCCGCCGAGGCCAACAGCATCCGGCCGCGCACAACCTCGTCCTGAGAGGCTGGCCGAGAATGAACTGAGTCATTTCAACCACTTGCGATCACCGAGGGCCGCTTCATGGTGAGCCTGTCGAACCATGAAGTGGCTCGCACTACGGCCGTGCGAGGCTTCATGGTTCGACAAGCTCACCATGAAGTCATCCTGGCAATGCGATCGTAAGGCTCTAGTTTGGCTGCTTTCATTTTGAGTCAGACACTGAGGAGCCGGCGCAGCCGGTAGCCTGCCCTGAGCTTGCCGAAGGGTCTCGAAGGATGGGCTACAGTCTCGGCCGATCACTTCTGCGATGGTTGCAACGCTCGAACGGTTGCCACCCTTCGAGACGGAAGCTGCGCGGCCTCCTCAGGGTGAGGTCTGTGCCATGTGCCATCGCGCGGTCCTCGCTCGTGCGTCGGCGGCCGGCGCGGCGTCGACCATCCGATCATTCATGAGCCGCCACGATAGGCGCTATCGCGCCGCCGCCCCTTATCGGCGCGACCGCCGCTCGCTAGGTGAACGGGGTGATTGGAGGCCAACATGAATCGCCTTGCCGCGACGCTGGCGTCGCTCGTCGTGATCGCATCTTCGGCCCAGGCCGAACAGGCGAAAGTCGCGCCGTCATCGAAGCCGTCGCAGGAGGCCATGCGGATGGTCGCCCCGGCCCTGGAGAAATATGCGCGTGATACCCTTCTCGGCGATCTCTGGCAGCGGCCGGACCTGGCGCCGCGCGACCGCGGCATCGTGACCTTGGCCGCCCTGATCGCGCGCAACCAGACGATCGAGATGCCGCACTACCTGGATCTGGCGCTCGACAGCGGCGTGAAGCCACGCGAAATCTCCGAGATCATCACCCATCTCGCCTTCTATTCCGGCTGGTCGAACGCCATGGCGGCTGTCGCCGTCGCCAACGACGTGTTCGCCCGGCGCGGCATCGGCGTCGAGCAGCTCGCCGCCACCTCGGCGCCGCCGCTGCCACTGGATCAGGCGACGGAGGCGCAGCGTGCGACCCGCGTCGGCCAGCAATTCGGCGCGGTGGCGCCGGGGCTGGTGCAGTACACGACCGACGTCCTGTTCCGCGACCTGTGGCTGCGCCCCGACCTCGCGCCCCGCGATCGCAGCCTGGTGACGGTGAGCGCCCTGATTGCGGCCGGCCAGGTGGCGCAGGTTCCCTATCACCTGAACCGGGCGATGGATAACGGGCTGACGCAAACGCAGGCCGCCGAGGTCATCACGCACCTCGCGTTCTACGCCGGCTGGCCCAACGCCTTTTCAG
>DATFGV010000829.1:0-4560 GCA_035249115.1 Vineibacter sp. | reverse complement strand
CGGCGGTGCGTCCCTGGGACGCGATATCGTCGACGCCGCCACTTCGCCGGGCGGGCTGGCCATCGGCGCCTGCTTCGGGTTCTACGCGTCGAGCTGGTATGCGCTGGTCGCTTTCCTGCCGACCCTGCAGGTCGAGCGCCTGGGGTTCGCACCGGCCGCGGCGGCCGTTGTAACCGCCGGCGTGATCCTCATCAACGTGGTGGGTTCGCTCGCCGCCGGCTGGCTGCTGCATCGTAGCTGGCGGCGTGTCACCATCCTGCTCTCGACGGCGGCCTTCATGGCCGTGGCCGCGTGCGGCGTGTTTCTCGACATTCTGTCGCCCGCCCTGCGGCTGACGACAGCCTTCGTCTTTTCCGCGGTGTCGAGCGCCATTCCTGGCGCCTTGTTCGCCGCCGTCCCGGTCCACGCGCCACGCCCCGGCCTGGTCAGCGCCACCAACGGCGTGCTCATCCAGGGCTCCAACATAGGTTCGCTGCTCGGTCCGCCGATCGTCGCGGCGCTGGTGTCGGCCGGCGGTTGGTCGTGGGCGTTGCTCTACGTCGTGCCGGCGCTGTGCTGCGCCGCGATCGCCGCATGGTTGTTGCATCGCGTCGAGGCAAGTGCGCGACAAGCGGACATGCGTCAGAGCCCTACCTCTGACCGGTTTTCCGGGGGTGACAGCCCGGTGGGGCCGGCGTAGCCTGCGAACATGCTCGTCGACATCGTCTCCGACACCATCTGTCCGTGGTGTTACATCGGCAAGCGGCGGTTCGAGAAGGCCGTCGCCGCCAGCGGCCGCAGCGACGTCATGGTCGCGTGGCGGCCGTTCCAGCTCAACCCCGACATGCCGACGGCAGGGATGGCGCGTCAGGACTACCTGCGCGCCAAGTTCGGCGGCGGCGACCGACCGCGGCAGATCTACCGTGCCATCAGCGAGAGCGGTCGCGAGGAAGGTATCGACTTCCAGTTCGACCGCATCGACCGCACGCCCAACACTGTCAATTCGCACCGGCTGATCCATTGGTCGGGACCAAAAGGCTTCCAGGACCAGGTGGTCGACTCGCTGTTCCGCGCCTATTTCGAGGAAGGCCGCGACATCGGCGACCTCGAGGTGCTGCTCGATTGCGCCCGCCGCGCCGGCATGGACGAATCCGAGGTGCAGGCCTTCCTTGAAGGCGACGAGATCCGCAATGACGTCGTGCAAGCGGATTTGTACGCCCGCCGGCTCGGCATCAACGGCGTTCCCTGCTTCATCGTCGACCGCAAGTACGCGATCTCCGGTGCCCAGCCGCCGAGCGCGTTCATCGAGGTGTTCAATCTGGCCGCGCGCGAAGAGCAGCAACCCGCCTCGCAGAGCGAGACGGAACCGGTGAGCTAGTCGGCGCCGGGCGATTGCCGGTCGCTGCCGCTGTTGTCATGTTCGATGAGCTTGAAATACGGCGCCAACCGCTGGAGTGAAACCATGTCGTCGCGTCTGGTCCGTCGTCTTCCGATTGTCGTATCACTGCTGTTGGCCCCGGTCGCGGCCTACGCGCAGGATGCCGCCGAAGGCGAGAAGGTGTTCCGGCGCCAGTGCTTCATCTGCCATACCGTCGACAAGGGCGGACCGACCAAGCAGGGCCCCAACCTGTTCGGCATCGTCGGCCGCAAGACCGGAACCATCGAAGGCTTCAAATACACCGAGGCCAACAAGAAGGCCGACATCACCTGGACGTCCGAGACGCTTGATCCATACCTCACCAACCCGCGCAAGGTGATTCCCGGCACCAACATGGCCTTCGCCGGCCTGGCCAAGCCCGAAGACCGCAAAAACCTCATCTCCTATCTGGAGACGTTGAAGTAGCGCTCTGGCGGCAAGCGCCGGACCGAGTCACGCGGCCACCATCGCGCACGCCCAGCCGCGTCTTGCGTGACATTGCGGCCGGCACAATACCAATCGCGCTTGCTTGAGCCGTGCCGCGCCGATCGCGGACATCGGACCAGCCCTCATCCGTGGCTGCCCCGCTTGATCCAGGCTCGCACCGGAGTCATCGCCGGTCCCGGCAATCGGAACAGCACTTCAGTTCTCAACCGCCCAGAGGACCTTGTTCCACTTTTGTATGATGACAATCATATGGTATGATAACTAACATAGAAAATCAGGAATGCCTCATGCCCCTCAGCGCCGCGCACAAGGCGCGCACCCGCGCCGCCATCCTTGAGGCCGCCGCCCGCCTCTTTCGCCGCCACGGCTACGAGGCCACCGGCATCGACGACATCATGGCCGAGGCGGGGCTGACGCGCGGCGGCTTCTATGCGCATTTCCGGTCGAAGGAGGCGCTGTTCGCCGAGGTGATGCGCGAGCCACACGGCTTTGTCCGCCAGATGCGAGGGCGCAAGGCGACGGACAGGCGCGGCCTGGCGCGAGAGGGGTTGCGAGTGATCGCCGACTACATGCGTCCCGACCACTTGACCGAGGTCGGGCCCGGCTGCACGTTGGCGGCATTGCCCGGAGACGCAGCGCGCGCCGGCCTGGCGCCGCAGCTCGCCTACGCCAATGCTTTCTACGTGCTGATTGGCGAGTTCGGCCGCGCTTTGCCGCAACGCCGGGCCCTGGACCGCCGTGCCACGGCGGCCGTCACGCTGTGCGTCGGCGCGATGACGGTGGCGCGCGCCGGCGCCGGCGCACCAGGCTTTGCGCGCCATATCCTGCGTGCAGCTGAAAGCGAGGTGCGGCGCCTGCTGCAGCCGAAGCGGGCCGCACGATCGCAAGCCAAGCGGCGCCGCTAACAGCGACGCACCGGCCAGACGTCCCTATGCCGCGAGTTGCGCCAGTTCGCTGACGATCGTCTTGACGCCGGCCAGCCGCTTGCGGTCGTCGTCCCAGGCGCGGAACAGCACCAGCTTCTGGTCCGGGCGCACCTTTACCACCGGGGCGCGCTGCTGGATGTAGCGGATCAGCTTGTCGGGATGAGCGAACTTGTTGTCGCGCAGCGCGAAGACGATGCCCTTGGGGCCGGCGTCGATCTTCTCGACACCGGCAGCGCGGCACAGCAGCTTGAGCTCGACGGTGCGCAGCAGGTTCTCGACCTCGGCCGGTACCGGCCCGAAGCGGTCGACCAGCTCGGCCGCCAGCGACTCGATTTCGGCGCCATCGCGGATGTTGGCAATGCGGCGGTACAGCGCCAGCCGCACGCCGAGGTCGCCGACGTAGGCCTCGGGGATCAGCACCGGCAGGCCGAGGTTGATCTGCGGCGACCAGTCGGCGGCCTGCCGCGCCGCCTCTCGCGCCTCGCCGCGGGCCGCCTCAACTGCCTCCTCCAGCAGCTGCTGGTAGAGCTCGATGCCGACTTCGCGGATGTGGCCGGACTGCTCCTCACCCAGCAGGTTGCCGGCACCGCGGATGTCGAGGTCATGGCTGGCGAGCTGGAAACCGGCGCCCAGAGTGTCGAGCGTCTGCATCACCTCCAGCCGCTTGGATGCCGCCTCGTTCAGCGCCCGGCCGGGTGGCACCATCAGGTAGCAATAGGCCCGCACCTTGGCGCGCCCGACCCGGCCACGCAGCTGGTAGAGCTGCGCCAGGCCGAACATGTCGGCGCGGTGGATGACGAGCGTGTTGGCATTGCGGATGTCGAGCCCGCTTTCGACGATGTTGGTGGACAGCAGCACATCGTACTTGCCCTCGACGAAGGCCTGCATGGTGTCTTCCAAGGTGCTCGCCGCCAGCCTTCCGTGCGCCATGGCGAGTTTGATCTCCGGCACCAGCTCGCGCAGGCTGGCGGCGACGCCGTCGAGATCCTCGATGCGCGGGCAGACGTAGAAGCTTTGGCCGCCGCGGTACTGCTCGCGCAGCAGCGCCTCGCGGATCGCCACCGGGTCGACCTCGGTCACGAAGGTGCGCACCGCCAGGCGGTCGACCGGCGGCGTGGCGATCAGGCTCATGTCGCGCACGCCGGTCAGCGCCAGCTGCAAGGTGCGCGGGATCGGCGTCGCGGTGAGCGTCAGCACGTGCACGTCGGCGCGCAGTTCCTTCAGCCGCTCCTTGTGCGCCACGCCGAAATGCTGCTCCTCGTCGACGACCAGCAGGCCGAGATCGGCGAACGTGATGCCCTTGCCCAGCAACGCGTGGGTGCCGATCACGATGTCGACGGTGCCGTCCTTCAGCGCCTTGCGGGTTTCGGTCGCCTCCTTCGACGGCACCAGTCTCGACAGCCGACCGATGCGCAGCGGCAGACCCTCGAAGCGCTCCAGGAAGGTGCGATGATGCTGCCGCGCCAGCAAGGTCGTGGGCACGACCACGGCGACCTGCTTGCCGGTCATCGCCGCCACGAAGGCGGCGCGCAGCGCCACCTCGGTCTTGCCGAAGCCGACATCGCCGCACACCAGGCGATCCATCGGTTTGCCCGACGCCAGGTCCTCCAGCACGTCGTTGATCGCGCCCAGCTGGTCGTCGGTTTCCTCATACGGGAAGCGGGCGCAGAACTCGTCGAATACGCCCTCCGGCGGCACCATGACCTCGCCGGTGCGGAGCTGCCGCAGGGCGGCGACCTTCATCAGCCGGTCCGCCATGTCGCGGATGCGCTGCTTCAGCTTCGCCTTGCG
>DATFGV010000828.1:0-8865 GCA_035249115.1 Vineibacter sp. | reverse complement strand
GGTTGTTTGGAGACGAGCCCACGAGCCATCAACTGTCGCCTCCGCCGTCAGTGGCTCGTGCCGAGGTAGGCGGCGATCACCTCGGGCGTCGCCTTGACCTCGTCAGGCGTGCCGTCGCCGATCTTCTTGCCGTAGTCGAGCACCACGACGCGGTCGGAGATGTCCATGACCACGCCCATGTCGTGCTCGATCAGGCAGATGGTGGTGCCGAACTGGTCGTTGACGTCGAGCACGAAGCGGCACATGTCCTGCTTCTCCTCGAGGTTCATGCCGGCCATCGGCTCGTCGAGCAACAGCAGGTCGGGTTCGGCTGCCAGCGCCCTGCCCAACTCGACCCGCTTCTGCAGGCCGTAGGGCAGGCGGCCGACCGGCACCTTGCGCACGTGCTGGATCTCCAGGAAATCGATAACCCGCTCGACGACGGCGCGGTGCTCGACCTCCTCGCGCCGCGCCGGGCCCCAGTGCAGCGCCTGGGCCAGCAAGCCGGTCTTCATGCGCAGGTTGCGGCCGGTCATGATGTTGTCGAGCGTCGACATGCCTTTGAACAAGGCGATGTTCTGGAAGGTGCGGGCGATACCCTGCTCAGCCGCCTCGTGCGGCCGCATCTGCTGGCGGGTGACGCCCTTGTAGGTGATGCGGCCTTCCTGCGGATGGTAGAAGCCGTTGATGCAGTTCAGCATCGAGGACTTGCCGGCACCGTTGGGGCCGATGATGGCGCGGACCTCACCCTTGTGGATGTCGAAGCTGATGCCCGTGAGGGCCTTCACGCCGCCGAAGCTGAGCGAGATGTTGTCGACCGACAACAGCACCTCCCCGGTGGCATGCGAGACGCGGGCCATAGCGCTCAGGCTGCCTGTCGCGCCGGCGCGGTGGGCGCGTGGTTCATGTCGCGGATCGCCACGTCGCCTTCGACCATGCCCTTGCGGCCATCCTCGAAGGTGACTTCGGTGCGGATGTGGATGCTGGACTGGCCACCGTACAGCGCCGCGATCAGCGCCCCGTAGCGCTCACCGATGAAGCCGCGCCGCACCTTGCGGGTGCGGGTCAGTTCGCCGTCGTCGGCGTCCAGCAGCTTGGGCAGGATCAGGAACCGGCGGACCTGGGCGCCCGCCATGCGCGGGTCCTTGGCAAGGTCGGCGTTGACCTGCGCCACCTCGCCGGCGATCAGGTCATAGACCTCTTGCCGGCCGGCCAGCTCCTGGTAGCTGGCATAGGCGATGTCGTGCCGTTCGGCCCAGTTGCCGACCGCCGTCAGGTCGATGTTGATCAGCGCGGTCACGAAGTCGCGCTTGTCGCCGAACGCCACCGCCTCGTTGATGTGCGGGAAGAACTTCAGCTTGTTCTCGATGAACTTCGGCGCGAAGAGCGTTCCGTCGTTCAGTTTGCCGACGTCCTTGGCGCGGTCGATGATATGCAGGTGGCCGTCGTCGTCGACGTAGCCGGCGTCGCCGGAATGCACCCAGCCGTCGGCCGTCTTCGTCTCTGCCGTCGCCTGCGGGTTCTTGTAGTACTCGTGGAACACGCCTGGTCCACGGAACATCACTTCGCCGTTGTCGGCGATGCGCACTTCCATCTCCGGCGCCACTTTGCCGACCGTCTCCAGCCGCACGTCGCGGTTGGGGTGGATGGTGACGAACACGCTCGACTCGGTCTGCCCGTACAGCTGCTTCATGTTGATGCCGAGCGAGCGGTAGAAGTTGAAGATGTCCGGCCCCACCGCCTCGCCGGCGGTGTAGGCCACGCGCACCCGCGACAGGCCCAGCGTGTTCTTGAGCGGCCCGTAGACCAGCAGGTCGCCCAGCCAGTAGAGCACCCGGTCGGCGAGACCGACGGGCTTGCCGTCGAGCAACGAACCGCCGACGCGGCGCGCCAGACCCATGAAGTAGGCAAACATCCGGCGCTTCAGCGCGCCGGCATCCTCCATGCGGATCATCACGTTGGTGATGATGTTCTCCAGGACGCGCGGTGGCGCGAAATAGTAGGTCGGCCCGATTTCGCGCAAATCGGTTTGCACTGTGGCCGCCGACTCGGGGCAGTTGACGGTGAAGCTGGTGACCAGGCCCTGCGCATAAGAAAAGATGTGGTCGCCAACCCAGGCCATAGGCAGGTAGCACAGCAACTCGTCGCGCTCGTCGAGGCCCTCGAAGGTCGCGGCGTTCCGGGCGCTTTTGTGCAGGTTGTCGTAGGTCAGCACGACGCCTTTGGGCCGGCCGGTGGTACCCGACGTGTAGAGCATCACCGACGGGTCGCTGCCTTTGCCGTGAGCGATCTCGGCATCGAGAAACGCTGGCTTCGACGCCAGCTCCTCGCGGCCCCGGGCCTGCACCTGGGCATAGGACAGCAGGCCCTGGTAGTCGCCCAGGCCGCGCTCGTCCACGTAGATCAGGGTCTTCAGGGCCGGCACGTGGGCCTGGATCTCCAGCAGCTTGTCGATCTGCTCCTGGTCCTCGGCCAGCGCGAAGCGCGCCTCGGCGTGCTCGACGACGTAGGCCATCTCGGCCGCCACCGAGTCCTGGTAGACCGGCACGGGGATGCCACCCAGCATCTGAGCCGCGCACATCGCCCAGTACAGCCGCGGCCGGTTGTCACCGACGATCACCAGCTTGTCGCCGCGGCCGAAACCCAGCGCCGCAAGCCCGGCGGCGAAGGCCCGGGTTTCATCCAGGACCTGGCGCCACGTGTAGGTCTGCCAGATGCCGTATTCCTTTTCGCGGAAGGCGGACCGGCCGCCGCGCAGGCGGGCGTTCAGCGCCAGCAGCTGCGGAAAGGTTTCGGCCGGCGTGGCGGCGGCGTCCGTCGTCTCCAGCCTCATGCCCTTGCGGTCCTCCCTGAACCCATCGCGCCGTCTCGCGTCCGCGTCCCGGGGCAGGGCACAGGCGAATGCGATCGCTCGAGGGGATGCGCAGCCTTTTTGTGCGTTGCACAATCAACATTTTGCAACGCGGCTTTGCGCGCGCGGTTGGTAGACGACGGACTACCGGGGGTCAAGGTCCGACGTGGCGCCGTCACCTGCGACAAATCTGTTGTGGCGGCGTGGCGGTAGATTCCGGCGGCGCAACCCGCCATTCTTTCAGGCAGACGGAGAGGGCCAGATCATGGCGAGCAGCAGCCTGCGCGGCAACAAAGGTCCCCGATACAAGCCCCGGGCCGGCGAAGCCGCCTCCTACGAGAGCATTGCGGTGCGCAAGCTGACGCCGATCATCGGCGCCGAGATCGCCGGCATTGACCTGTCGCAGCCGCTCAGCAACCGCACCCAGGACGAGTTGCACCGGGCGCTGGCCGAGAACCTGGTGGTGTTCTTCCGCGACCAGCATCTCACACCCGACCAGCACGTCGCTTTCGGCCGCCGCTTCGGCGAACTGCACGTCCATCCCGCGGCGCCGCACGAAGCCGGACGGCCTGAGCTGATGATTGTCGCCGCCGATGAGAAGTCGGAGCGCGCCAATGGCGAGGGCTGGCACACCGACGTCTCGTGCGACGCTGAACCGCCGATGGGCAGCATCCTCTACATCAAGCAATGCCCTGAGACCGGCGGCGATACCCTGTTTGCCAGCATGTACGCCGCCTATGACGCGCTGTCGGACCGGATGAAGGGGTATCTCGAAGGCTTGACCGCCGTCCACGACGGCGAGCACGTCTATCGCGGCACCTACGCCAACCTCGGGGTTGCCGACAAGCCGGCTTACCCGAAGGCCGAGCATCCCGTGGTGCGGACCCACCCGGTGACCGGTTCCAAGTGCCTTTACGTCAATCGCGGCTTCACGGTGCGCATCAACGGCATTCCGCGCGACGAAAGCGACGGCATCCTGCGCTATCTCTACGAACACATGGAAAACCCGCTGTTCCAGTGCCGCTTTCAATGGCGTGCCAATTCGATTGCCTTCTGGGACAACCGCTGCGTCCAGCACCGCGCCATGTGGGACTACTGGCCGCACCGCCGCTACGGCAACCGGGTGACGGTGGCAGGCGACCGGCCTTATTGATCGACGATGCCAATTGTTAGGGGCAACCGTCAGCATCGACGTGGGCCTTGTCGCGGCGTGTAGCCAAGAGCGGTTCGCGCGCCTGCCGCAGGCCTAGCTTGCCATCGTGATGGCCCGGGCGACGACGGAGTTGGTACGCTGCTCGGCTATACTCGGAGCGGAACGTGAGGTGCGTGCGGCGCGATCCAACCCGTCTGCGCTCCGGTCGGAGGCCGCGCGGTATTGCTGGCAGCCATGGCTCAACGTTGCGGGTAAACTGATGCTGCCATGGGTAGCCCTGTTGCCGCCGCCCAAGCCTGGTGCAGACGTGACGTCCTCTGGCTCCCTACGCGCGACATAGCGCCCCGGTGCCTATGGCAGCAGAAAGCGTGACACCGCCGCGGCATACATCTCGGGTGCTGTCGTCATCCCTTCATGTGCCTGGCCCGCCAGCGACTCGATCCGGACATCGGGGAGTACGGCGGCAAGAGCGTCGGTGACGTAGAGCGCGCGCGGGCTTTCGCTGCCGATCTGGAGCATTGTCGGCAGCCGCAGCCCGCGAAAGCGTTCGGCTCTGAATGCGTACCTGCTGAGCGCCCGCAGATCGTTCAGCGATGCCGTCGCATCGGCGATGATCGGCGGCCAAAGCGCCGTGCTGCGCAGCTCTTCCAGATCCTTCACCGGAACCGACAGCTGATCACGGAAGAACGCGACGGCGACGCCGTCCCAGTCGCCGGCGCGCGCCAGCGCCTCGAGGCGCGCCATGGCCGCGGATGGTACGATGCTCGGCGACGCGGCTTCGTACAGGACCAGCTTGCTGACGCGGTCCGGGGCGCTGGTTGCCGCGGCAAGCGCCGCATGGGCGCCATAGGAATGACCCAGAAGGAAGGCCGGCTCGCCGATCGACTGGAGCAGCGCAACGACGTCCTCGCCCTCATCCTCAATGCTGTGTCCTGTGGTCGCGTCCGTCTCGCCCCGGCCGCGTCGCGCGATGGCGTGGACGGCGAATTGTGTCTCGAACAGCGGCTTCACGAACTCCCAGTTGGTCAGTTGATCACTGAAGGAGCCGTGCACGAGGACCAGAGGCGAGCCGCTGCCGTACCTGTCGTACGACACCGTTATCCCGGCGGGCGATGTGAGTCGGTGCATCGGTTGACCTCCGGCGGCTTGGCTCAGGCCAGGGCCACCTGAGCGCTCGACAGCGGATGGTAGCTTACCGCGCCCTCCACGGCCGCAGCGCCAGCGCGCCGCCGATCAGCGTGCCGTAGAGCAGGATCGCCAGCCCGACCAGCCAGAACAGGTCGGGCAGGCTGCCGTGCCATACGGTGACCAGCAGGTAGCCGCCGACGCCGGCGACCAGCGTGCGCAACAGGCTGGCGATGAACGGCACCTTCATGCGGCTCGCACCCTGGGCAGCGAAGTTTAGCGACATGCCCAGACCGAAGAAGGCGTAGAACGGCGCCGCGCGCGTCAGGTACTGCGTCGCCGCCTGCAGCACCGCGGGATCGCTGCTGAACAGTCCGGCCCAGGCGCCAGGGAAGAGCGCCACGACGATGCCCAGGGTGCCGGTCAGTGCCGCGGCCATCAGGCCACCGGTCCACGCCACATGCCGTGCCCGATCCCATTGGCCGGCGCCAGCGGCGATGCCGACCAAAGTGGTCAGCGCCGCCCCGATACCGAAGGACAGCGGCACCAGGATGAACTCCAACCGGGCACCGATGCCGTAGCCGGCGATGGCGGCGTCGCCGAACGGCTTGATGGCGAAGTTCACCAGCATCGTGGTGGTGTTGGCGAGCAGCGCCGACATTGAGGAGATCAGGCCGATCTTGAGGATCGGCGCCCAGGCGCTGGCGGCGAGACCTTGCCCGGCGAGCGACGGCGTGAAACCGGTGCGGCCCGACCACAGGCGCCAGGCCATCAGCGCCGCCGACAGCAGGCTGGTGGCGATCATCGAGATCGCCGCGCCCTCGATGCCAATGCCGGTCCAGCTGCCCAGGCCCCAGGGCGCCGTACCCAGCACCAGCACGGCCGACAGCGGCACCTGCAGCAGTGAGCCGAGCAGCATGAACTTGCCCGGCGTGACCGCATCGCCGGTACCGCGCAGGATCGAGGACAGCGCGAACATCGCCCACGGCGCCACGGCGCCGGCGAACAGCGTGGTTGAATAGGCCAGCGCGAAACGCAGCGTCTCGCCGCTGGCGCCGAAGGCGCGGTAGATCGCCGGTCCGGCCAGCGACATCGCCGCCGTCCACAGCAGCGCGAAGCCGGCGGCGATTAGCAGAGCATGGACCGCGAGCGACGCCGCCCGCGCCCTGTCGCCGGCGCCCAGCGCCCGCGCCACCGCCGAGGCGATGCCGCCGCCGATGCCGCCGGCCGCCATCATGGTCATCAGCATCACGAAGGGAAACACGAGCTGGAAGCCGGCCAGCGCCGAAGTCCCCAGCCGGCCGACGAAAAACAGCTCGGCGATGGTGACACCGCTTTGCATGACCATCACGGCCGTGGTCGGGCCGGCGATGCGCAGAACGGTGGGCAGCGTTCGCGCCGTCAGCAGGGGATGGGGCAGGGTGCCGTGCATGTCATCGCCTCGCTATGTGCATATACACGAGTACGCATGCACCGCATCTGTGTCCAGCGCAGCCACCGGTCGGCCACCATGACTTTTTGTACGTTTCGAATGAGGCCAAGGTGACGCAACAGCGGTTTTCACGCCCGCCGGTCGGGTGCGTCAGGGCCGCACCGCGACCCGGGTCGGTCCGTCGATACCGGAAATCTCGCGCACCAGCTTGGCACGGATGGCGCGGGCGAAACTGGCGCGGCCCTGCGCGACGACCACGAAGGCGCCAGGTCCGCCGATCACCTCGTGCTCGTAGTGCAGGTCGAGCGGCTCGCCGCGCCGCCCGCCGACGCCAGTTTCGATGATGGCCAGCGCGTTGATGGTGATGCCGACGGCCACCGCCTCGTCGCGGGCCCGCGCCACCGGCTTGACGCTGCGCATGTCCGGACCGTCGCCCGACAGGTCGATGACCCGTCGCCGTGCCGCATGGGGCGCCGCCTCGATCAGGCGCCGGGAATGGTCGATGGCGTCGCCGATGGCGTTGTAGGACTGGGCCGAACGTGGCGCGCCGAGCAATGCCGCGGCCAGCGCCGCCGCCGAGGCGGCGTCGTGCACGCGCATCCAGGGGACCACGGTGGCTGCGCCCTGCGGCGAGCCCCACTCGACGACGGCAACGGCGATGGCGCCCTGTGGCCCGCCACGGATGGCGTCAAGGATGCGGGGCTCGGTCAGCGCCTCGGCGTAGCCGCGCCGCTGCAGCTCGAACTCGGCGGCGTCGATGCTGCCCGAGGCGTCCATGCACAGCACCAGCAGCAGGTCGACCGGCTCGCTCCGCGCGGCCGTCAGGGTCGGCAGCAGGCTTGCGATGGCGGCCAGCAGGGCGATCAACCATTGCCGCATGGCACGAAATTCCCGGCGGGGGGTAGCGACGGCCGGCAGGCGCCACGACGCACGCGACAGCGCCTCCACTTTCGCGGGCAACAACGCCGACCAGCAGTGCGCCTGTCAACCGGGCGGCGGCTTGCCGTCAGGGGGCGAATTGTTGGTAACGGCCAGGCGGCCGACCAGCCGGGCGCTGAAAGGCAGCAGCAACGTGCCGGCAATGATGCCGGCGGCACTGGCCGCGAAATCGCTGAACGCCGCGCCGCGACCCGGCACGTAAAGCTGGCCGATTTCCAGTACGGCGGCGTAGGCGATGAGCAAGCCCGCGAGGACCAGGCGGGGCACGCGTGCCGGATAGGCGAGGCCAACGAACATTGCGGCCGCCGCATAGGCGACGAAATGCTCGACCAGCTTGCCGTGTCCGAGCTTGGCGAGGTCGGTGCGCACCAGATCCTTGCCTGGCAGCAGCGACAAGACGGCAATGACGGCGACGCAGCCCCAAGCGGCGAGGCGCAACGCTGTGGATATCGTCAGTCGGACGGAGGAATTGCCTGGGGAGGCGGCTTCTGGCGGCGGCACGGCGACTATTTACAGCATCGCGCAGGTTTTGGCGCGGCAAATCTGATCCGTCGGCGGCCAAATCGGGCGAGGCGGGCTTCCACAGTTCCAAGCCGACGGCCCTGGCCAGGTGCGTCGGCCTGGACTTGCCGGTGGAGGATGTTTTCACTGCCGGCCGCGCCGCCTCGTCGCAGCCGGCACGGCGCCTCGCTTGTCGTGGTCAGGCGAGAAGCTTCCCCGCCGCGGCCAAACTGGCCCTAGCGGCCACAGAAGTAGTCTTGGACCAGCAGCAGGCAGGAGTAGCCGCGCGAGCTGTACGACATGCTGCCGATTGTGGTCCAGGTTTCGCCGTTGGAGCCGTAGGTCGTGTTGCCGACCGTCGTCCAGGTCTGGCCACCGGGACCGAACAGCGTGTCGCCAACGCGCGTGTAGGTGCTGCCGCCCGGGCCGAAGGTCGTGTTGCCCTGCGTCGACCAGCTGCGGCCGTCGGAGCTGAACACGGAGCTGCCGACGGTCCGGAAGCTGGTGCCCGGAGCCCCGAAGATCGGGTTGCCGTTGAGCCAAGGGCTCTCGGCGATGGCCGCATCGGCGACAACGGCCAGCACCGTGGCAAGGGCGGCGGGTCGGATAAAGGTCAGCGCGCTACGGCGCGAAAGCTTGGTCATGGCGATCCTCCTGATCTTTCCCGGCGGCACGACGCGGCCGCCTGGGATGGATCAAACGATCGTCCGGTGGTCAATTTGTGGACTAAAGAGGGCAAATTCGTGATGAAGTACACGTATAGATAGCAGTCGCGCGACGTGAGCCCCGTGTCACGGGCGCGCTGTCACAATCGGTTTTGACGTACCAGGCCCTGTCGTCATACACGGCGCGATAGCCACGCTTGACCTGTGACTCGGAGGCAAA
>DATFGV010000827.1:0-9555 GCA_035249115.1 Vineibacter sp. | reverse complement strand
GTCGGCGATGAAGGACGCCGGCGGACCGGACGCGATGTCGAAGGGCGCCGAGGCGGCCAGGAAGAGCTTTGAGCAGGCGTTCGCCAACTTCCGCGAGCTGGCCGACATGGAGACGCAGTCGCGTACCAAGGCCTGGAAGGTCGTGCAGGACCGCATGCAGGAGAACATGGCGAACCTGCAGAAGCTGCTACAGCCGAAGAAGGACGGCTAGTCGAACCGCTTCAACGAGGTTGCGGGTTGGCGTGCCGGCGACCTCAACCCGGCGCGAGGCGACCGGTGGCCGATGCGAGACGCGGCCGGCCACCATCGGGCCCGAGGTCGCTCGCCGGGCGGAAACCGTGGCGGCGACGGCGCCGCATCGCCGTGTGAGGAAGCGCCATGAACGACATGCCCTGGATCAAATCCTATCCCGCCGGCGTGCGCTGGAACATCGAGTTCGCGCCGGCCCCGGTGCAACGCATCCTCGATGACGCGGTGGCCAAGTGGCCTGACCGGCCGGCCGTCGAGTTCATGGGCAAGCGCCTGGGCTATCGCGAGCTCGGCGCGCGCGTCGACCGCGCGGCGTGCGGCTTGCAGCGTCTCGGCGTCGGGCCGGGCGTGCATGTCGGCCTGTACCTGCCGAACACGCCGCACTACATCATCGCCTTCTTCGGCGTGCTGAAGGCTGGCGGCACGGTGGTCAACTACTCGCCGCTGGACGCGGCCAAGGTGCTCGAGCACAAGATCGCCGACAGTCGCACCGACTTCCTGTTCACGCTCGACCTGGCGGCCCTCTACCCGCAGATGGCGGCGATGCTGGGCAAGACCCGGCTGAAGAAGCTGATCGTCGGCAGCCTGGCCGAGATGTCGGCCGCCCCGGACGCGGTGGCGGCGCAGCTGAAAGCCACCAAGCAGCTGAGCGACGTCGCGTCGGACGACCGGCACGTCAGCTTCGCCAGCCTGCTCGACAACGACGGCCGCTACACGCCGCACGCCATCGCCGATCCGGCGGACGCCGTCGCCGTGCTGCAATACACCGGCGGCACGACCGGCCTGCCCAAGGGCGCGATGCTGACGCACGCCAACCTGTCGGCGGCGTGCGCGCAGTACTGGGAGAGCCTCAACGGCACGCCACCGGTGCTGAAGGAAGGCGAGGAACGCACGCTCGCCGTGCTGCCGCCGTTCCACATCTACGCGCTGTCGGTGAACATGTTGCTTGGCATTCGCTGCGCGGCCGAACTCATCCTGCATGCCCGTTTCGACGCCGAGGCGGCGCTGAAGGAGATCTCGGGCAAGAGGGTGACGACCTTCCCCGGCGTGCCGACCATGTTCACCGCGATCATCAACCACCCCGAGGCCGGCAAGTACGATCTGCGGTCGCTGAAGTTCTGCGGTTCGGGCGGCGCGCCACTGCCGCTGGAAGTGGCGCAGCGCTTCCACGAGGTCACCGGCTGCCCGCTGAGCGAGGGCTGGGGCATGACGGAAACGGCGCCGACCGGCACGTTCACCCCGGTGCACGGCAAGCGCAAGGCCGGCTCGTGCGGCATCCCGCTGCCCGGCATCACCATCCGCATGCTCGATCTCGAGGACGCGTCGCGCTACGTGCCGCTGGGCGAGCGCGGCGAGCTGTGCATCCGCGGCCCGAACGTGATGAAAGGCTACTGGAACCGGCCGGAGGCGACGGCGGACGTGACCACGTTCGACGGCATGCTGCGCACCGGCGACGTCGCCTATATGGATGACGACGGCTTTGTCTTCATCGTCGATCGCACCAAGGACATGATCCTGTGCAGCGGCTTCAACGTCTATCCGCGCAACCTCGAGGAGGCGATCCAGCAGCACCCGTCGGTGTTCGAGGTCTGCGTGATCGGCATCCCCGACGAATACCGCGGCCAGTCGCCGAAGGCCTTCGTCGCGCTCAAGCCGGGCACGGTGCCGTTCACGCTGCCCGAGCTGCAGGGCTTCCTCAAGGACAAGCTCGGCAAGCATGAGATGGTGCAGGCGCTGGACATCCGCGCCGAGCTGCCCAAGACACCGGTCGGCAAGCTGTCGAAGAAGGAACTGTACGAGGAAGAGGAACGCAAGCGGGCCGGTACGGGCGACACGCCCTGATGTATTGGCGCGCGGGAGCCATCTATGGCAACGATCTACGACTTTGCGGCCACCGCGATCGACGGCACCCCGGTGCAGCTGGACACCTACCGCGGCAGGGTGTTGCTGATCGTCAACACCGCCAGCCTTTGCGGGTTCGCGCCGCAATTCAAGGGTCTCGAGTCGCTTTGGCGCGACTACCAGGACCGCGGGCTGGTCGTCGTCGGCTTTCCGAGCAACCAGTTCGCACAGGAGCTGAGAAGCGATGACCAGATCGCGACCTTCTGCGGGACCCGCTACGGCGTCAGCTTCCCCATGATGAGCAAAATCGACGTCAACGGCTCCGGCGCGCACCCGCTGTACAAGTGGCTGACGCGGGAGAAGCCGGATCTGTTCGGCCCGTGGATAAAGTGGAACTTCACCAAGTTCCTCATTGGGCGCGACGGCGCTGTGGTTCGCCGCTACGCGCCGACCGATCCGCCGTCGGCGTTGCGGCGCGACATCGAGGCGGCGCTCGCCGCGGATTGATGGCGCGAGGGGTGGGCTTTGCCACATTAAGCGCCGGCTTGCCGCGGCGGCCGGGTGCTGGCGCGCACGTTTGATATGGAGACAAGACGATGGATCATCTCAGCAGCATGGACGCCTCGTTCCTGCACCTCGAGACGCCCGAAACGCCGATGCATGTCGGCAGCCTGATGCTGTTCGACCTGCCCGAGGGCTACCAGGGCGACTACTACGAGGACGTCAAGGCGATGCTCGGCAGGCGCCTGCACCTGGCGTCGGTGTTGAACCGCAAGCTGGCGCAGATGCCCTTCGACCTGGCCAATCCGGTGTGGATCGAGGATGACGACATCGATCTCGACTACCACGTGCGCAGCGTCACCTTGCGGCGGCCCGGCACGATGGCACAGCTCGACCAGCTGATCGCGCGGTTGCACTCGACCTTGCTCGACCGCAGCCGGCCGCTGTGGGAGATGTACGTCATCGAGGGATTGGAGAGCGGCCAGGTCGCGTTCTACTCCAAGGCGCATCACAGCGGCGTCGACGGCAAGGCCGGTGTCGAGCTCGCCAAGGTGCTGTACGACACCTCGCCGCAGATGCGCGAGGTCCCGCCGCCCCGGCGCAAGCGCAACAGCGGCACCTACCAGCTGGGCGTCTCCGAGCTGCTGCAGGCGGCGGTCGCCAACTCGGCGCAACAATACCGCAAGCTCGCCGAACTGCTGCCGACGGCGGCCAGGGCGTTCAGCACGGCGGCCGGCGTCGTGGCGAGCCAGCGGACGCCGTCTGGCGAGCGTTCGTTGACCCTCGGATTGGCGCCGAAGACGATCTTCAACGACTCGATCACCAACCAGCGGTCTTACAGCACGCTGTCGGTGCCGCTGGCGGACATCAAGACGCTGGGCAAGCGCATCGGTGGCACCGTCAACACGATCGTGATGGCGACGTGCAGCATCGCGCTGCACCGCTTCCTGAAGGAGCGCGGCCTGCTGCCCAAGGAGGCGCTGATCGCCATGGTGCCGGTCAGCCTGCGCGCCGAGGGCGATGACGCGATGAACAACCAGGTCTCGGCGGTCAGGGTCGATCTGGCGACCGACATCGATGACCTGGCCGCCCGGTTCAAGGCGATCCATGCCTCGTCCGAGGCGGCCAAGGCGGTGGTCAAGGAGCTCAAGCCGGTGCTCGGGGTCGATATACCGGTCACCGGCTCGCCGTGGCTGATGAGCGGCCTCGCCTCGCTGATCGGCCGCTCCAACCTCGCCAGCCGCTTGCCGGCGGCGGGCAACGTCGCGATCTCCAACGTGCCGGGCCCGCCGATCCAGCTCTTCATGGCCGGGGCGCGGATGGTGCACTACTACCCGGTGTCGATCCCGTATCACGGCATGGCGCTGAACATCACGGTGCAGAGCTATGCCGGCCAGCTCGAATTCGGGCTGACCGCCTGCCGGCGCGTGCTGACGCAGCAGGAGTCGTACGAGCTGGTCGATCATCTGCGGGCCGCGCTGCGCCAGATTGAGTCGCTGCCGGCGGTCGGGGCGGTCACCACCAGCGGGCCAGGGACACCTTCACCGAACGAACCCCGCGAGTCTGTCACGAAGAAGAGGCCGGCCGTCGCCGCGCGGGTCGATACGACGCAACAAGCGCAATGAAGCCGTCGCGAGGCGGCGTTGCGGCGGGCTGCCGCCGCCAAGCGTTACAACGGGGGGGCCCGGCATGTGATTGCCTCGCACGCCCGGCTTGCGTTCGCGACCTACCGTCGAGCGGCAAGTGGCGAGGCGACAAGAAGTAAGCAGGGAGGGAGACCCATGAACCCGACTCAAGCGTCCCAAGGCGCCCACGCCCCGTACAGCGCGGCCGACGACGCGCTCTTCTCCAAGGTCAGCTGGCACCTGCTGCCGTTGCTGATCATCTGCTACATCATCGCCTTCCTTGACCGCATCAACATCGGCTTCGCGCAGCTGCAGATGAAGCAGACGCTGCCGTTCAGCGACGCGGCGTACGCGTTCGGCGCCGGCGTGTTCTTCATCGGCTACTTCCTGTTCGAGGTGCCGAGCAACCTGATGCTCGAGAAGATCGGGGCGCGCAAGACGCTGCTGCGCATCATGTTCCTGTGGGGGCTGTGCGCGGCGGGCATGGCGTTCGTCAACGACACCACAACGTTCTACATCCTGCGCTTCCTGCTCGGCGCGTTCGAGGCCGGCTTCTTCCCCGGCATCATCCTGTACCTGACCTACTGGTACCCGTCGGCGCGCCGCTGCAAGGCCATCGCGGTGTTCATGACCGGCACGGCGATCGCCTACGTGATCGCCGGGCCGAGCTCCGGTTGGATCATGAAGTACATGGACGGCCTGTACGGCTATCACGGCTGGCAGTGGCTGTTCGTCGTGCAGGGCCTGCCGGCGTCGGTCCTTGGCATCGTCGCCTATCTGTACCTGAAGGACAGGCCGGAGGACGCGAACTGGCTGACGCCGGCCGAGAAGGCGTCGCTGCGCAACCACCTCGACAATGACGCGCGGATCGTCGCGAGCGCGTCGCACGGATCGATCTGGGGGTTGATCCGCGATCCGAAGATCTACACGCTGTCGATCGTCTACTTCCTGCTGCTCGGCACGGCCTATACGATGATCTTCTGGGCCCCGACTCTGATCAAGAGCTGGGGCGTCAAGGATCTCGGGATGATCGGTGTGCTGTCGGCGATCCCGGCTTTGTTCGGCATCGTCGGCATGGTGCTGATCGGCCGCAGCTCCGACAAGCGCCAAGAGCGGCGCTGGCATTTCGTCTTCTCGGTCGCGCTCTGCGCGCTGGGCCTGGCGATCACGATCGTCACGCTGGGCAATCTGGTCCCGTCACTGATCGGCCTGTGCATCTTTTCGATCGGCAGTTCGGCGGCGACGCCGGTCTTCTTCTCCGGGGTCAGCGAGTACATGCCGAGGAAGACCGCGGCCGGCGGCATTGCGCTGGTCAGCAGCCTCGGCAACCTTGGCCCCGCGGCGCTGCCGGTGGTCACGACCTGGATCAACACTGCGACCGGCACGCCCGTGAACAGCATGTACCTGGTCATCGCGCTGTACGCGGTTGCCGGTGCGATCCTGGCCTACGTGATGCGGCCGGTCGACAGCGCGCGGCTGGCGGTGGCGTGAGGCGCGGCAACCGGACGGGGTGGCGGAAACGGCGGCGGCGAGCGGACGAGGGATGTCGTTTTCGCGTGAACTGCACGGACAAGAACGGGCGAAACTGCTTGCCCACCTGCTGGTCCTTGACGCGGAGGATCGGCGCCTCAGGTTCACGCAGGCGCTGTCAGACGAGGGCATACGTGCGTATGTCGAGCGTATCGACTTGTCCCGCGACGCCGTCTTCGTGGTTACCGATTCCGAGCTCGCGGTCACAGGCGCCGCCCATCTCGCCCGCGGGGACGCGCATGCCGAGCTGGGGGTGACGGTCCTGCCAGGAAACCGGCGTCAGGGCATCGGCGCCGCGCTGCTTGAACGCAGCGCGGCACGGGCCCGCAATTGGGGCGTGCGCGTGCTGTTCATGAATTGCCTGGCCGAGAACGCAGCCATGATGCACTTGGCGCGCAAGCAGGGCATGCGGATCGCCGTGTCCGGCGGCGAGGCGGAGGCCATCGTGCGCCTGCCGCAGGCCAGCCTCGCCAGCCTCGCCGCCGACGCGGTCGCCGAGCAGCTGGCGCTCTTCGACCATGCCCAGAAGGCCCATTGGCTTGCGTTGCGCGGCCTGTTGTCGGCCCCGCCGCCAACCGGCGCTGACGAGCCATCCGCGCCATGACGCGCCATCGCGAAGTCCTGGAGCGCGTGCGTAAGGCCGCGGTCAGGCTTCGTTGCATGTCGAAACTCATGTCAAAATCGTCTATACTGCGACCGTCTTAGGGGCAGGTGGTATGGACGGTTGGGTTCTGTTGGGTCTGTTGCTGGGGCTGGCCCTGTTGGCGGTTCCGGTGCTGGCCATCGCCGGCTTCGTGCGGGCCGGTACCGCGATGCGGCGGCTGGACGCTCTGGAGTACCACGTCCGTACCCTGCAGGCGCAACTCGCCGGCCAACCTGCGCCGGGCGCCGCCTTCGCGCCGCCACCGGCGACGGACGCCGCCGCTGCAACGCCTGCGCCGACGCCGATGGACGGCGCAGTCGTCCCGCCAGCGGTCGGCCTTCCGCCACCTCCGCCCACCTGGGCGCCGCCGCCAGCGCCAACGCCGGCAATCGGCGCACCTCCGTTCCCGCCATCCCTTGGGCCGGCCTCGTTCCCGCCGCCGCCCGCGCCGCCATTCGCGCCACCGCCCTTCACCCCACCGCCATTCGCGCCGGCGCCGGCCGCCGCCAGCGGCTGGACGCGCGAGTCGTTGGAACAAAAGCTGGGCGGCAACCTGTTCATCTGGCTGGGCGGCGCGGCGCTGGCGTTGGCGGCGCTGTTCCTGGTGCGCTACGCCATCGACCAGGGCTATCTGTCGCCGACCGTGCGCGTGATCCTCGCGGCGGTGTTCGGCGCGGCGCTGATCGGGTTCGCCGACTGGCTGCGGCCGCGCGATGCCCGCGTGGCGCAGGCGCTCGCCGCCGCCGGCGTGGCGTCGCTGTTTGGCGCCCTGCTGGCCTCGGCGGCGCTGTACGTCTTGATCCCGAAATTCTTCGCCGGCGTGCTGGCCATGGCGTTGACCGCCATCGCCATCGGCCTGGCGTTGCGGCACGGCCCGTTCGTGGCGGCCTTGGGCTTCGTCGGCGGCGTGTTGTCACCGATCTTCCTCGGCACCCAGACGCCCAATATTCCGCTGCTGTTCGGCTACCTGCTGGCGATCTCGGTCGGCACCCTGGCGGTGATCCGCCACCGCGGCTGGTGGTGGCTGGGCTGGGGCGTGCTGTTCGGCGACGTGATGTGGTCGCTGGCCTGGCTCGGGATGCGCGCCTGGGAATGGCGCAAGCACGAAGGCGAGCTGATCTGGGTCGGATTGTTCCAGGTGGCCGTCGCCGGACTGTTCGTCTGGGCGACGTGGCGGCGGGTGCAGGAAGAGGGCGACGCGCCCAAACACGTCGTCGCCAAGGTGTGGGCTGCCGTCCTGACCACCGGCTTGTTGCTCGTGTTCGGTATCGCCGAAGCCGAGGTTCAGTGGGCTGGCTGGCTATGCCTGGCACTGCACGCCGCCGGCGTCTATGCGCTGGCGCGCTATGTGCCGCGCTACCAGTGGCTGGCGGTGGCGCCGGTCGCTCTGTCGCTGCTGGCTTTCCTGATCTGGCGCGGCGATCGCTGGTTCGATCCGAGCTTCGGGCAGGCCGAGCCGTTCTGGCACACCATCGCCGTGATCGGTTTCCTGCTGGCCGCCGGCGCCTATGCGCTGATGTGGAACGCCGGCCGGCCGGGCTTCTGGGCGGCGCTGTCGGCGGCGGCCGCCTTCCTGCACCTGCTGGTGGCCTACGGCGCGCTGCGCACACGCCTGCCCGACGCCTCCTGGGGCCTGATCAGCCTGGCGCTGGCCGTGCCATATCTCGCCGCCGCCGAGCGCCTGGTGCGCTGGCGCACGACGATGGCCGGCGGCACCGAGGCGCTGGGCTTTGCCGCCACCGGCGTCGTGCTGTTCGTCGCCGCCGCCATTCCGCTGGAGCTTGAACGGCAGTGGATCACCATGGCCTACGCGCTGGCGCTGCCGGCGGTCGCCTGGATCGCCTGGAAGCTCGACCTGCGCATCCTGCGCTATCTCTGCTGGGCGATGGTCGGCATCGTCACGGTGCGGCTGGTGACCAATCCCTGGGTGCTCGACTACCGGCTGGGCGGCTGGCCGATCCTCAACTGGATCCTCTACACCTACGGCCTGTCGGCGCTGGCTTTCTGGCTGGCCAATTGGTTCCTCAAGCTCGCCGCCGAGGACGCGCTGACCGTCGTGGTCGACGCCGCCGCCACCCTGTTCCTGTTCCTGCTGGTGACGCTTGAGATCCGCAGCCTGTTCCATCCCGACGGCATGACGCGCGAGCGGCTCGACTTCGTCGAGCGCGCCACCTACGTCGCGGCCTGGGGCGTCTTCGCGCTGCTGGCGTTGCTGCGCGACAGCCAGTCGCCGTCGCCGATCGGGCTGTGGGCCTGGCGGCTGAGCGGTGGCCTGGCGCTGGTCGGCGCCGTGGTGTTCCAGGCGCTGCTGCTCAATCCGATGTTCGTCGGCGGCGACGTCGGCGCCTGGCCGATCGTCAACGGCCTGCTGCTGGGCTACCTCTTCCCGGCGCTGCTGGCGGCCGGCGCCGCGTGGTGGCTGGCGCGCTCCAGCGACAGCGTCTCGCGCGCCATCACCGGCGCCAGCGCCGTCTTCCTGCTGTTCGTGTTCGTGACCGCCGAGGTACGGCACCTGTTCCACCCGACCTTCGACGGCAACCCGTTCGACGCCGACGGCGCCGAGCTCTACCTCTATTCGCTGGTCTGGCTGGCCTTTGGCGTCGCGCTGCTGGCGGTGGGCTTCTGGCAGCGCCTGCCGGCGGCGCGCCATGCCGGCATGGCCGTCGTCTGCCTGACGGTCTGCAAGGTGTTCCTGGTCGACATGTCGGGCCTGGGCGAGCTGCTGCGCGTCCTTTCCTTCCTCGGCCTGGGCGCCGTGCTGCTGGCCCTGGCGTTCGTCTACCGGCGTTTCGTGTTCACCGAGGAACCGCGCGCGCCGGCCGCCGGCGCCTGATCCACCCCGACCGATGCACCGCGGTGTGCGATTGCCGCGGCATCGTTCCGCGCTACGCTGGCTGTTGCCACGACAGGGGAGATCCGGCGATGACGCGGCGTGCGCTGCTTCGGTGGGTGATCATCTCGATTTTGGTTTACGTCTTCTACGGCGCGCTGCTGACCTGGTTCAAATTCGTCGACCGCTTCGACGACCTCTACGTGCTGCTCAAGGATGGCGCGATCTTCGTCTCGGCGGTGCCGGCCGCCTGGCTGACCGCCTGCTTCCAGCGTCGCACCAGCTTCCTCGAGCAGCTGCGCGATCTGTGGTCGCAGCTGGTCGACGCCGTGCAG
>DATFGV010000826.1:0-18901 GCA_035249115.1 Vineibacter sp. | reverse complement strand
TGTACGCGCTCCGAGCGCAACTCCAACGCTCATAGACGATCCGCCATGATTCCTGTCGTACTCGCCGGTGGTTCCGGCACGCGGCTGTGGCCGCTGTCGCGCGAGGCCTACCCCAAGCAGTTCCTGCCGCTGACCGGCGAGCAGTCGCTGTTGCAGCAGACGGCGGCGCGGGTGACCGATCGCGCCCGCTTCCTGCCACCGATCCTGGTGTGCAACGCCGAGCATCGTTTCCTGGTGGCCGAGCAGCTGCGCCTGGCGGGTGTCGCCGCCGACGCCATCGTGCTCGAGCCGGCCGCGCGCAATACGGCGCCGGCGGTGGCGGTGGGCGCGCTGATGACCACCGCTGCCGCTCCGGGTCGGGCAATCCTGGTTCTGCCCTCGGATGCCTCGATCCGCCGGCCCGACGCCTTCCGCGCCGCGATCGACGCCGGCCTGGCGGCGGCGCAGCGTGGCCATCTGGTGACGTTCGGCATCAAGCCGAGCACACCTGAGACCGGCTACGGTTACATCCACGTCGGCGCTCCACTCGACGGCGCCCCCGGCGCGCATGCCGTCGCCCGATTTGTCGAGAAGCCGGACGCCGCCCGCGCCCGGCAATTCCTTGAGCGCGGTGATCATGTGTGGAACGGCGGTATTTTCCTGACTCGCGCCGATCGCTACCTGGAGGAATTGCGGCGCTTCGAGCCGGCGATGCTGGAGGCTTGCCAGCAGGCGCTGACCGATGCCCGGCGCGATCTCGACTTCACCCGGCTCGACGCCGCCGCTTTCGGCCGCTCGCCCAGCAAGTCGATCGACTATGCCGTGATGGAGCGCACCGAGCGCGCCGCGGTCGTGCCGGTCGACATGGGCTGGAGCGACGTCGGCTCGTGGGAGGCGCTGGCCGTCGAGTCGCCGGCCGACTCGCAGGGTAATGTCGCGATCGGCGACGTCGTCGCCGAGGACATCCGCGGCTGCTACGTGCGCGCCGACGCCGGCGTCCTGGTGGCGGCCCTGGGTATCGAGGATCTGGTGATCGTCGCCACCGACGACGCCGTCCTGGTGGCGCGGCGCGACCGCAGCCAGGACGTCAAGCGGATCGTCGAGAAGCTCAAGGCGTCGGGCCGCAGCGAGTCGACGACGCATCTGAAGGTGTTCCGGCCCTGGGGTTACTACGAGACGATCGATGCCGGCGAGCGTCACCAGGTGAAGCACATCCAGGTGTTGCCCGGCCGGTCGCTCAGCCTGCAAAAGCACCACAAGCGGGCCGAGCACTGGGTGGTGGTGCGCGGCACCGCCCGGGTGACCCGCGACAACGATATGTTCGAACTGTTCGAAAACCAGTCGACGTACATCCCGCTCGGCACCAAGCACCGGCTGCACAACCCGGGCAACGAGCCACTGCACCTGATCGAGGTTCAGTCGGGCAGCTATCTCGGCGAGGATGATATCGTGCGTTTCGAGGACAACTACGGTCGCACTTGAAGCGGCGGACCCGTCGCGTCGCCGACCCGAG
Source organism: Vineibacter sp. (assembly GCA_035249115.1). Taxonomy (GTDB): domain Bacteria; phylum Pseudomonadota; class Alphaproteobacteria; order Reyranellales; family Reyranellaceae; genus Vineibacter. The sequence continues at coordinate 17,409 of DATFGV010000826.1, read as the reverse complement.
CGGCCCTGACCGTCCATCGGGCACGACACCCAACCCAGCGTGGCGAAACATGCCGAAAATTTTCGGGCCCGATATCAAACTGTTCAGCGTGCCCGACAAGAAAGCCGACGGCACCCAGTGGACCGCCTTTGACAGCGCCGCTGACGTCGGCATCGTCCAGGACGCGCTCAACATCCTGCGCAACACCGTCGCCAAGATTCCGACCTGCGACCAGTACTTTGTTTCCCTGCCGCGGCGGCGTTCGTTCGTCGACGTGCTCAACGATGACAACGTCTGGATCTGCTATGACCCGACCGGTCCGGACGCCGGCGAAACCGTCGGGCGCTATATCACGATCGGCAAGAAGACCCTGAAAGCCGGCCGTTGGCAGGTCGCCGCCACCCTCGTGCACGAGCTCGCCCATGTCGGCGGCGCCGAAGACACCAATGCGCAAGCCGAGACGGCGCTGATTCACTGCGGGCTCAAGGCGCATTTCGTTCCGTCGAACACGTCGACGCCAGCCTCGTCGCCAGGCAACCGTCCCCGACGTTGATGCGGCCGATCAACGGGTAGAGGCGACCAATCAAGATTGCCGCGGTGCCGCCCAGTGTCGATAGTCGCCGGCGACATGCCCTCGGGAGCGACCATCGATGAGCGACACGAGCCCACCTCTCGCGATCCTTGCAGCGGCGGCAGCGCCGCGCGTCCGGCCCTCCAACTACCCCGAACCCTTCGCGGCGCGCATGGCCAAGCGCGAGAAGCGGCCGCTGGGCGATCTGTTCGGCTTGAAGAATTTTGGCGTCAACCTGACCCGGCTGGCGCCCGGCGGCCACTCATCGCTGATGCATCGCCACAGCCGGCAGGACGAGTTCGTCTACATCATCGAGGGCGAGGCGGTGCTGGTGACCGAGGCTGGCGAAACGCACCTTAGCCCCGGCATGTGCGCCGGTTTTGCCGCCGGCGGCGTCGCGCACCACTTGGTCAATCGAAGCGAGCGCGACGTGGAGTTCTTGGAAATCGGCGATCGCCAGAGCGGCGATCAAGGCATCTATCCGGCCGACGACATCCAGGCGGTCATGGACGACGACGGCAAGTGGCGCTTTGCCCACAAGGACGGCACGCCCTACTGACGCGACGCACCGGCATCGGCTGAGCACCTGTCGCCGGCTTGCCGCGGCGCGTACACTGCGATCGTTGCGGCGGACGTGCAGCATGAAAACACGGCAATCCGGCTCAAGGATGATCGACGCGCTCGATCACGTCGTTCTGGCGGTGCGCGATCTGGACGCGGCAGTCGCGGCCTACGAGACGCTGCTCGGCCGGCAATGCGTCGCCCGGGCCAGCGCCGGCGGCGCGACCTACGCCTGGTTCCGGTTGTCCAACATGGCCTTGGCGTTAGCGACGTCCACCGGGGGCGGCCCGATCGGCGAACGCTTGGCCGCACAGCTGGATGCGGCCGGCGAAGGCCTTGCCATGATGGGCCTTCGCGGTCGGCGATCTGCTGCGGTCGTGCGAGCTGGCACAACGGCGCGGTCTGTTCATGTCGCCGGCGCTACCGCTCCCCACCGGCCGCTGGTCCAGGACGACGCTGCCCGATACCGCAACGCCGCTGACCCTCGAGTCAGCGCACGGCGTGCCCATCGTTCTGGTCGCGCACCACAACGACGACGCACCACCCCCACCGATCAACCCTGCGGTGATCTCCGGGCTCGACCACGTCGTCGTCCGCAGCCCCAATCCTGATCGCGCGTTGGCACTCTATGGCGCCCGATTGGGCCTCGATCTGCGGCTTGATCGGACCAACCCAGAGTGGGAATCGCGGCTGTTGTTCTTCCGCTGCGGCGATCTGGTGGTGGAGATCGTCCACGGCCTCAAGGCCGGCCGCTCGGAAGGCTCGGACCATTTGTGGGGCCTGTCGTGGCGTGTGCCGGACGCCGAGTCGGTGCATGCGCGGTTGTCCGCTGCCGGAATCGAGGTGTCGGAGATCCGCAGCGGTCGCCGCCCCGGCACCCGCGTCTTTACGGTGCGCGACCGGGCAACACGCGTGCCGACGCTGGTCCTGGAAGCGCCGGGGCCCTCGCCTTAAGCCACTACGGCGACGACTTCAGTACGGCACCCCGGTCGACAGCAGGTGGTCGAAATAGCCGATCGTCTTGATCAGCCCCTCGTCGAGCTTTACCCGGGGCTGCCACTTGAGCGCGCGTTTGGCGAGGCGGATGTCGGGCTGTCGCTGCATCGGGTCGTCGACCGGTAGCGGCTTGCGGATCAGCTTCGAACGGGAATTGGTGTGCTTGATCACCTTCTCCGCCAGTTCGCGGATGGTGAACTCGCCGGGATTGCCGAGGTTGACCGGGCCGGTCACCGAGTCGGGCGCCGCCATCAGCCGCACGAAGCCCTCGATCAGGTCGTCGACATAGCAGAACGAGCGTGTCTGCTTGCCATCGCCGTAGATCGTGATCGGCTGGTTCTTCAGCGCCTGGACGATGAAGTTCGACACCACCCGGCCGTCGTTGGGGTGCATGCGCGGGCCGTAGGTGTTGAAGATGCGCGCCACCCGGATCTGGAGCCTGTGCTGGCGCCAGTAGTCGAAGAACAGCGTCTCGGCGCAACGCTTGCCTTCGTCGTAGCAGGCGCGCGGCCCGATCGGGTTGACGTTGCCGCGGTAGGATTCGGGCTGTGGATGCACATCGGGATCGCCGTAGACCTCGCTGGTCGAGGCCTGGAAGATCTTGGCCCGCGTGCGTTTGGCCAGTCCCAGCATGTTGATCGCGCCGTGCACGCTGGTCTTGGTCGTCTGCACCGGGTCATGCTGGTAGTGGACCGGCGAGGCCGGGCAGGCGAGGTTGTAGATCTCGTCGACCTCGACGTAGAGCGGGAACGTCACGTCGTGGCGCATCACCTCGAAATGCGGGTGCTCTAGCAGCGGCACGACGTTGCGCTTTGTGCCGGTGAAATAGTTGTCGACGCACAACACGTCGTGACCGTCACTCAGCAGGCGCTCGCAGAGATGCGAACCGAGAAAGCCGGCGCCGCCGGTCACCAGGATACGTTTGGGCATGGGTCCTCAGGCTAGGCGGAGATGGTCCGCCGCAACAATTGCGCCAGCTTCCAACGAGGACGACAGCCGCTGACGGCGGGCTCAACCAAAGCCACCCCGATCATCGCTTCCGCCCGCCCGGCAACCTGCGCGACAGCGGCGGACTGTACCGGCGCCAGCCCCAATTCGCCACCAACGAGTTGCCCGCAACCGCCTGTGATCCCATGATATTCGGTCCAAATCGGATTCTCAGGGACGGCGTGGCAAGAGACGGATGGCACTGATAGGATGCGGTGCGCATGAGCCGGCGCAAGGCGCTGCCTGCCGCAAAATAACCGGGAGGACACCATGACGACCGCCCCGACCGCGATCGCCGACATCGTGCGCCTGCATGCCCGCCATCACGGTGGCACACCGGCGGTGGTCTACCAAGGCCAGGCGACCGACTACGCCACGCTCGACCGCCGCGCCAGCCAGGTCGCCAATGCCCTGATCGCCGCCGGGCTCAAGCCGCAGTCGCGCGTGGCGCACCTCGACAAAAGCGACGACTGCTTCTTCGAGGTGTTCTTTGGCTGTGCCAAGGCCAATTGCGTCATGGTCTCGGTCAACTGGCGGCTGGCGCCGCCGGAAATCCAGCACATCGTCAACGACGCTGAGGCTGAGATCCTGTTCGTCGGCGAGGAGTATTTCCCGGTCATCGACAAGATCCGCGGCCAGCTGCCCGGTGTGCGGGCGATCGTGGCGATGAACGGCAGTCACCGCGATTTCGAGCCTTACCCGCGCTGGCGCGACCGCCATCCGGCCACCGATCAAGCCCTGCCGATCGCGGCCGATGACGTGGCGGTGCAGTTCTACACGTCGGGCACCACCGGCCTGCCCAAGGGCGCGCAACTCACCAACCGCAACCTGCTGCAGCTGCTGCCGACCTGGACCCCGACCTGGCACATGGCGCCCGGCGTGCGCAACATCGTGGTGCTGCCGATGTTCCATATCGGCGGCGCCGGCTGGGCGTTGGCCGGCCTCTATGCCGGCTGCACCAACTACGTCACCCGCGAGGTGGTGCCGCTCGAAATCCTCAACCTGATCCAGGAGCAGCGGATCGAGATCGCCCTGTTCGTGCCGGCGATCATCCTGTTCCTGGTGCAGACGCCGCAAATCCGCGAGACCGACCTGCGCAGCTTGCGGCTGGTCGTCTACGGCGCGGCGCCGATTCCGGCCGAGCTGCTGCGCCAGGCGCTGAAGGTCTTCCCCTGCGGCTTCCAGCAGGTCTACGGGCTGACCGAAACCACCGGCGCCGTCACTTTGCTGCCGCCGGAGGACCACGACCCCGACGATCCCAAGAAGCTGCTGTCCTGTGGCTTCGCGCAGAAAGGTGTCGAGCTGCGCATCGTCGGCGAAGACGGCAAGGATTGCGGGCCCGAGGTGGTCGGCGAGATCGCGGTGCGCTCGCCACAGGTCATGAAGGGCTACTGGAAGCTGCCGGAGGCCAGCGCCAAGGCGATGCGCGACGGCTGGTTCTTCACCGGCGACGCCGGCTACCTCGACGCCAAGGGTTATCTCTTCATCTACGACCGGGTGAAGGACATGATCGTCAGCGGCGGCGAGAACATCTACCCCGCCGAAGTCGAGAGCGCCCTGTTCGGCCATCCCGGCGTGGCCGACGTTGCCGTCATCGGCGTACCGGACGACCGCTGGGGCGAGGCGGTCAAGGCGGTGGTGGTGAAAAAGCCGGGCGCCGCGATCACCCCGGCCGAACTGATCCAGTGGGCGCGCGAGCGAATCGCCGGCTACAAGCTGCCCAAGTCGATCGATTTCGTCGACGCCCTGCCCCGCAATCCGACCGGCAAGATCCTCAAACGCGAGCTGCGCGCGCCCTATTGGGAGGGCCGCGACCGGCAGGTGCACTAGCCTTCCGCTTGATCGACCCCACCTATACGGCGTCAGACGACCCTGCGGCAGGTCGGCGGCGCACCCGCCCGACGAACAGGCCCGGGTGGCCAAGCCTTTGATCCGGCACGGACCAAAGTCTGCCGCTAGGGGGTTGATTCGACCGCGTGATTAGGCTTGAATTGGATGTTAGGAACTCCGATGAATCACGTGATTCTAAACGATATTTCGGGTTTCGCTGGCGTCAGTGATCCGGCCCTCCCGCAGATCGGTGCGGCGGAGTCGGCTGCGGTGCGCCCGGCGGGTGACAGCCGGGCGACGACATTGGCCGTGCCGCCTGCAGATATGTCAGTGGCCGACGGCAAGTCCATTGCCGTGCTGCTGCCCTGCTACAACGAGCAGGCGTCGATCGCGGCGGTGATCGAGAGTTTCCGCCGCGCGTTGCCCGGCGCCGCGATCTACGTCTACGACAACAATTCCACCGACCGGACGGCGGCCATCGCCATGGCCGCTGGCGCGGTCGTGCGGCGCGAGCCGTTCCAGGGCAAGGGCTACGTTGTGAGACGCATGTTCGCCGACATCGAGGCCGATATCTATGTGCTGGCCGACGGCGATCTGACCTACGACGCCAGCGCCGCCGGGCGGCTGGTCGAGGCGCTGGTGCGCGAGAACGTCGACATGGTGGTGGGCTCGCGCGTCGGACCAGACGGCGCCTTCCCGCGCGGCCATCGATTCGGCAACCGCTTCTTCAATCTGGTCGTGGCGCGCCTGTTCGGCAACGGGTTGACCGACATCCTCTCCGGCTACCGCGTTGTCTCCCGCCGGTTCGCCAAATCGTTTCCCGCCGCCTCGACCGGTTTCGAGATCGAGACGGAACTGTCGGTCCACGCGCTCGATCTCAAACTGGCGACGACCGAGGTGCCGCTGCCCTACGGCAAGCGGGTCGAGAACTCGGTTAGCAAACTGCGTACCTTCCGCGACGGCTTTCGAATCCTGTTCATGATCCTGCGGATGTACCGCACCTTGCGGCCGTTCCAGTTCTTCGGCGTCATCTCACTGGCGCTGGCGGTGGCGGCTCTGGTGCTGATCGCGCCCGTCCTGCTGACCTACCTCGAAACCGGCCTTGTGCCGCGTCTGCCCACGGCGATCCTGGCGGCGGTCATGATGCAGCTGGCGTTCCTCAGCCTGACCTGTGGCTTCGTCATCGACGCCATCAGCACGACACGGCGCGAGATCAAGCGCATGCGTTATCTCGACCTCCCGGCGCCGGCAGCGCGCTGACCGAATTCGCCCGGAGCCCAAAGATGGCCGAGGCCAACCTTGTCGACGGCAAATACTACGAGGCCACGCCGCCGCGTTCCCTAAGCGAGCGGTTGGTGGTGGCGGCGCGCGACCGCATCTACGCCGACTTTCTGCGCACCTGCGCCCCCGGCCGCGACACCACCATCCTTGACGTCGGTGTGTCGGACGTCATTAACGACGCCGCCAATGTGCTGGAGCGCAGCTACCCGCACCGCGACCGTGTGACAGCGGTCGGTCTGGGCCACCCGGACTCCTTCCACAAGGCCTACCCCGACATCGCCTACCGCCAGGTAGTGCCTAACCAGGCGTTGCCGTTCGCCGACTCGACGTTCGACGTCGCCGTATCCAACGCCGTGCTCGAGCATGTCGGCAGCCCCGACAACCAGCACCTGTTCGTGAGCGAACTCTGCCGGGTCGCGCGCCGGGTTTTCATCACGGTCCCGCACCGCTTCTTCCCGGTCGAACACCACACCGCGATCCCGCTGCTGCACTATTCGGACGCGACTTTCCGGCTGGCTTGCCGGGCGCTTGGCAAGGCGCCGTGGAGCGAAGCGAGCAATCTGATCCTGATGTCACGGGCCCACTTGGCGTCGCTGGCGCCGACAGGCCATGTCGCCAGTGTCGGTTACACCGGCATCAAGCTCGGCTGGTTCAGTTCCAACCTCTACCTCAGCGCGACGCGCGCGCCGGCCGTCGCGGCGTGATGACCACCGCCCGATCAACGGCGGCCGCGGTCGCCGCGCCCGCGATTGCGGGCCGCCGCCGTCGTCTGCGCGAGCTCGCCAGCTTCGGCGTTGTCGGCGCCGTCGGTTTCGCCGTCGATGGCGGCCTGTTGACGCTGCTTGTTGCCCACCTCGCCTGGGGGCCGATTAGCGCCCGGGTGATCAGCTTTCCAGCCGCCGTGTTCGTGACCTGGTTTCTCAACCGGGTCCTGACATTCCGGGCCGCCACCCGTGCCAGTGCCCCGTCGGCGCGGGAATACGGCCGCTACTTCGCGGTCCAGATCGTCGGTGCCCTGGTCAACGTGGCGGTCTATGCCGGCTTGGTGTCGCTGTGGTCGGCGCTCTCGCGGGTGCCATTAATCCCGCTAGCCATGGCCGCGTCGCTGGCCCTGGTTGTCAACTACCTCGGCACGCGCGGCATGGTGTTCAGGGCCAACGGCGCGGCACATATACGAGGATCCCTTGAAGCTTGATCTCAGGGGCCCGGTGACCGCCTACGTGGTGCTGTCGTTGGCGCTGCTCGTGCCGCTGGCGCGCTTCTACTGGCCGGCGGCCAACGGCCTCGATGTGACTGGCCACCCGATTGGCCGCGACTTCATCAACGTCTGGGTCGGCCCGCAGCTGGCGTTCGGCGACTCGCTCTCGACCTTGTTCGATCTAAAGGCTTACCACGACGCGATCGGCGCGCTGTTTGGCCAGAAGCTGCCGTTCCACAACTGGGGCTATCCCGCCTTCACCCTGGCGGCGTTCTGGCCGCTGGCGCAGCTGCCCTACTTCTGGGCGCTGGCGGTGTGGACCTTCGGCCTGTTCGCCGCCTTTGCCGCCGTCGTGCTCTCGCAGGTCCCGGCCGACAAGCGCCGGATCGCGCTGCTGCTGCTGGCGCTGGCGCCCGCCTGCCTGATCAACGCCGTCGGCGGCCAGAACGGTTTCGCCACAGCGGCGCTGCTGGTCGGCGGTATCCTCTCGATCGACCGGCGCCCGGTCCTGGCGGGCGTTCTGTTCGGTCTGCTGACGTTCAAGCCGCATCTCGGCCTGATCCTGCCGCTGGCGCTGGTGGCGCTGGGCGCATGGCGGGTCATTGCCGTGGCGGCGCTGACCACAGTGCTGCTGATCGTCGGATCGATCGCGCTTTTGGGTGTTGAACCCTGGCGCCACTATCTCGGCGAAACCAGCGCCTATCAGATGCAACTGATCCGCGTCTTCGAGGGATTCTACACCATCATGATGGCGTCGGTGCTGGCCGGCGCCCGCACCTTCGGTGTGTCGTTCGGAGTCGCCATGGCCCTGCAGGTTGTGGTCGCGATACCGGTGCTGGTCACTGCCCTATGGGCGGTACGGCGCGCGCGCGATCCGATGACCCGCGTTGCGGTCCTGGTTGGTGCAGTGCCGCTGCTGACGCCTTACGCCTTCAACTATGACCTGACCGCCATCGCTGCAGTGCTGGTCTGGAGACTGGTCGGCGCCTGGCCGTCGGAGCCGCGCTGGGACCGCATCTGCCTGCTGACGTGGCTGGCGCCGACCGCTATGATGCCGCTCAATATGATAGGCCTTGGCATCGCGCCGCTAGCCAACATCGCCTTCTACGTCGCGGTCTTGGCGACCGTCTGGCGCGAGGTGTCACTGGGCCGCCAGCCGGCGCCAGTCGCGTCGACCTGAACGACGCGGCGCGCCGACGCTTCAGCAATGTCACGATGGTCGGCCATGGGATCGGCCTTCATCGGCACGATTTCCCGTCCATCCCAAACCCATGGCACAGCCTACGCGCATTCCCGCGACTGTCGCAATTCAGGGCGAGCGGTGAAACCGCCGCCGACGCACCGCCGCCTCGGGCGCTTCATCGTGGTCGGGATCGCCAGTTCGGCGATTTTCCTGGCGCTCGCCTACGCCCTGCCTGCCGTCGGCGTGCCGGCCTTCGTCGGCAGCCTGGTCGCCTATCTCGTATCACTGGCCGTCGCCTATGTCGGACAGCGGGTCTGGACATTCGGTGCGCGCCACGCCCATGGCTACGCCCTGCCGCGCTATGCCATCCTGCAGACCGGTTGCGCGCTCGCCACCGCACTTCTGGCGGAAATACTGGTGGTCGCCTTCGGCGTGTCGTTGCTCGTCATGTCTATCGTGACCACCTTGTTTGCAGGCATGGTGAGCTACGTCGGCACTTGGATATGGGTTTTTCCTGACAGCGGCGGCATTTCTTCTGAGCGCTAGGGCGCCCTGGCGCGGCATGCCCGCCCATCGCGACATGACCGCCCTTCGCTGAAAACACGGCGCCGTCAGTCATTTGCTGGCACAATCCGCAGCGCAGTCGACGGTGGCGCCCGATCGCATGCCGTCTTCATGAAACCGGGAGGCCCGAGATGCCGCGCTACGACCGCCTGATCCGCAACGGCACCATCGTCGACGGCGCCCGCCTGCCGCGCTACCGCGGCGACATCGGCATCAAGGACGGGCTCATCGCCACCATCGGCCGGCTCGACCCGGCGGACGCCGGCGAGGTGCTCGACGCCGACGGCCTGATCGTGGCGCCGGGCTTCGTCGACCTGCACACCCACTATGACGCCCAGCTGTTCTGGGATCCCTACTGCACCCTGTCGGGCTGGCACGGCATCACCTCGGTGGCGATCGGCAATTGCGGCTTCGGCTTCGCGCCGGTGCGGCCCGACATGCGCGAACGCTCCATGTTGACCATGACCCGGGTCGAGGCCATCCCCATGGCGTCGATGAAGGCCGGCATGCCGTGGGACTGGGTGACGTTCCCCGAGTTCCTCGACTCGGTCGAGCGCACGCCCAAGGCGATGAACATCCTGCCCTACGTGCCGATCGCGCCGCTCTTGATCTGGGTGATGGGCTTCGAGGCGGCCAAGGCCGGGCAGCGTCCGACCGAGGCGCAGCACGCCGAGATCGCCCGCCTGCTCAACGAGTCGATGGACGCCGGCGGCTGCGGCTGGTCGGCGCAGCGCATGCTGCCGACCGGCCCGGCCTGCGTGCAGCGCGATTTCGACGGCAGCCCGATGCCGACCGACGTCATGCATGACGACACCTGCCGCGAGCTCGCCAAGGTGCTGCGCCGGCGCAACGAGGGCTTCATGCAGATGCTGCTGGTCTCCGGCGACAACGCCAAGGACCAGGCGTTCTACGAGGAGATGGCCGAGCTCAGCGGCCGGCCGATGCTGATGAACGTCGTGCAGGCCTTCGACTACCGCCCCGACATCCATCGCCGCCTGCTGGCCTGGCTCAAGAGCTGCCGCGAGCGCGGCATCCGGGTGGTCGGCCAGGGCCTGACGACCGACGCCGGCTTCACTTTCACCTTCGAAAACTGGAACCTGTTCGACGACCACCAGGCCTGGTGCGACGCCACCACCGGCACCTTGACCGAGCGCAAGCAGAAGCTCGCCGACCCGGCGCGGCGCGCGGCGCTCAAGGAAGACATGATCATGACGGCCACCGGGCCGCTGCCGCAGACCGTCATCGTCGGCCCGCAGCTGGAGAAGAACAAGAAGTGGCTCGACCATACCTTGGCGCTGGCGGCCGAGAAGATGGGCAAGCATCCGGTCGACGTCATGCTCGACATGGCGGTCGAGGAAGACCTCAAGACCGAGTTCTTCGCCGCCCCGCCCAACGGCAAGATCGAGTACCTCAAGGAAATCGTCGACGACCCGTACATCCTGTTCGGGGTCTCGGACGGCGGCGCCCACACCAAATTCCTGACCGCCGGCCGCTACCCGACCGAGACACTGTGCAAGGTGGTGCGCCAGCACCAGATGATCTCGCTGGAGGAGGCGCATTGGCGGCTGTCGGCGCTGCCCGCCCAGGTCGCCGGCTTCGAGGGCCGCGGCGTGCTGAAGCTCGGCGCGCCGGCCGACATCGTGGTCTACGATTTCGACGACCTCGCCGTGCTACCCGATGAGATCGTGCACGACCTGCCCGGCGGCGAGTGGCGGCGCATCCAGCGCGCCCGCGGCTACCGCTACGTGCTGGTCAACGGCGCCGTCACCATCCGCGATGACCGGCAGACCGGCACGCATTCCGGCCAACTGCTGCGCCACGGCGTCGGCCGCCGCGCGCCGCGGGCGATGGCGGCGGAGTAGCCCCAGGAAGCGTTCGCCGGTTCCGGCACCGGCGGCGCCGACGCGCGTTTGGCGTGCCCTGGGTTTGCTGAGGGGCCCGCACGGGCGCGAGCGACCCTCAAATGTCACGCCGCCAAACGGCAATCGACCCAGCAGGCTCTATCGCGGCCAGTCGAATGACAGCTCGAAGTACAGTGGGTCGATCGTCAGTTTGAAGGTCCCATTGCCGAAGGCGGCCTGCGCCTCGGCCGTTGGTTCCTGGTCGGAACGCAGCACGCGGCCGGCACTGCGCTCTTCCAGGGCCTTGATGAGCGCCGGCAATGGCATGTGGTTCCAGCGCATTTTTTTGGCGTGATCCTGATTGACCGGAATGAACGCGACGAGATCGTCATTTTCCATCAGCTCCACACCCTTCTGTTTGAGCGTGGCGTTGTGACTGCCGTGATGCCCGACTTTGTAGAAAGTCGTGCGCCGCAGCAGGTCCTTGCCGGTGACGAACCGGGTGCCGCCCTTGCCGTCATCGACATTCCAGACCCTGTCATGCCAACTCAGCCAGTTGCCGACCTGCGCGTCCGCGGCGAACAGCAGCACGGGCCCGTCGGCGCCGAACTCGATGGCCAGCGCCAGGCTGGTGTTGTTGGTCATATTGTCGAGCTGCAGGCCGAAACCCTGGGCTGACATCAGCCAATCAGTGTCGATGCGGCGCCAACCGTCGAACTGCCGCGGCAATGTCGTGTCGACCTCCATGTAGTGATCGGCAAGGAAGCGACGCAACGTCGCCTCATCGGCGCCCGCGCTGCCAGGTGCGGCGGAAGTCTGCGCGTAGAGCGTCGCCAGGCTGAAGCAATAGGCCGGGTCGAACGGCGCATGGTGATCTTCCCGCCGGTCGGGGTCCGCGACGACAAGATCTCCCAAGCCCGCCGCGCCGAACAAGGCTTCATCGAGCAATGCCATGGCGTGGTCCTGCGCCGCCGCCTTTTCTTGATGATAGACTTCGCCCTCCCTGATCAGACGTTTGATCTCGTCAAGTGTGTCAGGCGGCCCCAGCGCATAGATGCGCATTCCCGGCAGTTTCTCGGGGCTGTACGGAGTCCACTTGGAGGGCCTGCAGTACACTTGTTCCTTGCTGGCAAGGGAGCGGGCGATCTCAAAAGCCTCGCCGGTGCCGCCGACTTTGTCGCCGGCCGCAAACGGCGAGCCCAGCTCGGCCCCGGACACGCCGAAGAACCCCAGCAAATCGCCCAGCCCCGTGGTGTCGGTCGACCCATCCGCCGCCAGCTTCTTGGCCTGAGCCGCGGCGGCCTTCAGCTTCTTCTTTCTCTCCTGCCGCTCGCGTTCCCACGCCTGGGCGCCCTCCTCCTCGGGATTCTCGGTCCATGCCATCCACACGGAGTCAACCGACAGGCGACCGCGCTGGTCGTCCTTTTTCGGCACGGCGAACAGATCGCGGCAATCAACGAAACCGGAGACGTGGTCCCAGTGCTCGTGCGTGACCACGAGCACGTCGACGCGGCCATCCGTCTTCTCGATGATGTCCCGGACGGCTTTTTCGAGCATCTTCTTGTCGCCGCCGAGCAATAGGCCGCAATCGATCATCATGTGGAACGGCTTGCCTTCGGCGCGCGGAACCGTCAGCAGATGGCAGTCGCCGACCCCGTGACGGTACAGGCGCAGCGTCGCACGGGCGGATTTCGGCCGCGCCGCGCGCACCGCCTTCGCCTTGGACTTCGGCGTGGCACTCCGCTCCACCGCGGTGTCGGCCGGCTTCGTTGTGGTTCGGGCCATGGCGATCCCCCTTAGAGATCCTGGTGCAACAGGGCGAACGGCTCGTCGGTCGCCAGGCCGAAATACATCGAATGCAGCGACGCCCCGGCGGTGCCGAAGCGGAACTGACGCTGATCCCTGATGCGCGTCTCGCTGTGAATGCGCTTGAGGATGCTATAGCGGATCCGTGGTTCGTCGCCGTCCATATCGACGATCAGGGTGCTGCCGCCTCGGATCGTGAACTGCCTGCCCTTCGGCGCGGCGGGATCAAGCGGCACCTCGTCCTTCTGGGTGATGACGACCACCAGGTCGGTCCGGAACGAGCCATCGGGTGCGACCCGGCGGGCCGGCCGCACGGAATGGATCTCGAAACGAACGTTCCCTTTGGCGTTCTTGATCGACTCCTCGATACCCAGATCAGCAAGAACGGTCCGATCCCTGATCTTCCTGATCACGCCGTGCAGCATCGCCGCGTACCGCTTGCTTTCGATGAACGCCTCACGGCGATCGGCGTCCAGATCCCACTCGAGGGTGATGTCGCCCAGCCCCTTGGCGAGCATCGGCGAGGTTTTGCTCGGCGACCGCCACAGCAGACTCTCGACCGACAGGGTCTTGACGTCGCGCGGATAGATGCCGAACGCCCGGAAGGCCTCAACGAACGCCACGCGGTAGCCGAGCTTGTCCTCCGGCACGAGGTCATAGTCGGCCGTCACCAGCGCGCGCAGGTACTCGCCGAATGTGATGTCGACCGGCGGACAGTAGTCGAGCGCGCGAATGCACATTGCCAGAACGTGCCGCGCGCTCTTGCTCGCCTCGTCGGCAAGGCGCTCGACGAGGTCGGGATGGATCGCCCCGTCGGGCAGGCGGCCGGTGCCGCCCGTGGCGAGGCGAATCAGGTCCTCGGTTCGGCGGCGGTAGATCGCCAGAAAGCCCTCGAACACCGCGGCGACGAGAATCGCGCCGCGCTCGTGCGGCTTGCCGATCGGCGCATCGGCATAGCTGGCGCGCTTCTCCTTGTCTTCGGCCTGGAAGAATTTCAGCGCGTCGCGCAGCGCCTGAGAGCCGCCCCGCGCCTGGCCGAACTGCTGCGCCAGGCCCGACAGGATCTTGCCCCGGCTGAGGTCCGACCGGGTGCGGGCGATCTCATAGCGCAGCAACGACGGCAGGGTGAAGTGCTGGAAGATGGCCACGATATCTGCAAACGCTTCGTGAAACGCGAGGACGTCGGGATTCGAGGCTTCCTCGAAACGACGGTGCAGGCCATCGAGCAGGGCGTGCGTCGTCTCATGCGCGATGATGTCGTGCGACAGGCAGGTGAAGGTCAGGCCCCGCGGAATCTGGCTGCCGCCGGCGGTGTCAGCGGCCGGGAAGTAGCCGAACAGCAAGGCGCGCTTGACCGGGCTGTAAAAGGCATTGGCCCCCCGCAGCGCGTGCGGATAGATGCGCAGCCGTTGCACGTAGCGCTCGTACCAGGTAACGCCCTTCTCGCCGGACGGCAGGTCCTGCTCGACGCTTTCCCGGTAGGGCCGCCAAAGCGCCACGCGGCCCAACGCGCGCTCGAAATGGCGGATCGTCGTCATGGCGACCGCGTACACCATCTGCTGGTGAAATTGCGGGTTGCCCTCCGACGGTGCCAGCCCGTCCTGGGCCAAAAGATAGGGGTCGTTGAGGTCCACCGGCATGTACGCGGCGCCACTGGCCGGATCGATGTCGACGATCTCCAGGTATTCGCCGACCGGTCCGGGTTGCAACAGGTTGTTCGATGTATCGTTGCGCTCCCACGGTACGTTGATGGTCGCCTGGTTGATGAATGCCGTCGACAACTGGGTGCTGAAACTGGGATCCAGGGCGAACACGCGCAGGCGACGGTGCGGCGGAACCGGCACCTCGGCCTTCTGGCGCTCCGGGACGACCGGTGCCGACGTACTGGCCGCGAGCCCGCTTGGGCGCGAGATCAGCGCCGCGCGGGGTCGATTGGCGCCCCGGCGACGCTCCAGCGCCTCCCGCAACGGCGCCGAGCCCAGCCGCTGATTGAGCACCGCGTCGAATAGCGCCTCGATCGGCCCCTCATCGCGCTTGCCGATTGCCGGGCCAGGGTCCGCCAGCGCACGCTGCAGGTCGCGGTTCTGCGACAGCAACTGCGTCAACTCGAGGTTGAGCATGGCGGCGATCGGCGCGCCACCCTCGACCCCCAGCCCCGTCAGCAGCCGCAGGAAGGAGAAGCTCGCGGAGTCGCGCTCCGTGCGGCGCAGTTCGTGGGCCGCCATCGGCGCCATGCCGAGCGCCTTGTCGGCTTGCAACGAGCCGTGGCCCAGCCTGTCGAACGCCTCTTCCCGCGTCAGTTCCTGAGCCGTCGGATCGGCCGTGTCGAACAGCGCCTTGCGCACGGCTTCAACCCGCATCCAGCCTTCCGGGTAGCTCGGACTGTGCATGGCAAGCCAGAGCGCCGCGGCCGCCGCGATCTGCGGCGTCGCCGAGGAAGTGCCGGCACCGTCGCTGTCGATGGCCGCGCCGCAACCGAGCTTCGGCCACGGCATGTTGGGCGTGAACGCCGCCATCGCCGTGCGCATCTTGCTGCTCGGCCCCCAGTTGCCCTGCATCGTGCCGAGCGGCAAGTCGTAGTAGGGCCTTCTATCCGCCATGATGCCGCACGCGGCGATCACGCGATGGAAGCGCGCCGGATAGACGATCTGCGAGGTCGGCAGGTCGCTGAAATTGTTGCCCGCGGCGCACACCATCACCATGCCGGCCTCGTAGGCGGCGTTCACCGCGTCCGCCCAGGCCGACGATGCGATGCCGCCCATGCTCATCGATAGGACATCGGCGTTGATTTCCCGCGCGTAATTGAACGCCTTGGCGACGGCGCTGGTCCAGAAATGCAGCACCGAGTTGGCCACGCGGATCGGGACGACCTTGCAGCGCGGCGCACCCCCGAGATAGTCGTTGTTCAGGGCGGCGCAGCGATTGCCCGCGAGGATTCCAAGCGTCCCGGTCCCGTGGCCGCGTTGTAGTGGAAAGCCGCTCGATGGCGTGCGGTCCCTGGCGTCGTTTGGGGCGTCTTCGTCGACAAAGTTGCGTTGCCGGTCGGTATCGAGGAACTCGGGCCGCGTCGCGTGGGCCGCATCGTAGCCCGTGTCGATATGCGCGATCGTGACGCTGCGCTTCTCGCCCGTCAGCAACCGGTCGCGCGCGGCCTTCAGCCCGCTGAAATCGTCACGCAAGTACCAGGCGAAACCGGGACCGTTCGGCAGATCGCCGTTGGCCGCTTGCTCGGCGCATGGGTCGGCCGCCGCGAATGGCGCTCCGGTCGGAGCGCCCGGCGGCGCCACCTGCCAAACCTGCTCGATGTCGGGCTCGATCTCCAGCACCGGCGCGTTCAACTGCGCTTCCAGTTGACTGGCGATGAACCGGTGCGCCGCATCCCACGGGGTGTCGCCGGGCGGCGCCTCCTTCGCCTCAGCCAGATACCAGCGCTGCGTTTGGTCCGACGCCAGCCCGAGCGCCGGCGCCGCGGCGGCGGGCACGTCGAACAGCGGCTCGAGCTTCACCGCGGTTCCCGCCAGCCCCAGTGACCGCGCTACGGCCGGGCCTGGACGATCGGCCACCTTCAGGAGAAACCGCTTTCCGTCGCCGGGCATGGACACCCCCCACGAGCTTGCCCCCGGGTTTCAATTCTTTCTTTGCTACAACCGGAATCCTAGCCCAGCCACGCCGCTCCGGGCAACTGCCATCGCGGGCACAAGAAGAGCGACACTGCCGCTGGTCGACAAAGCGACTTCTCGCCCTACTGCTTGTTTCCACTGGCAGGCGATGCGATCGTGCGGTTCGATCTGCTGCCGACATCGTGTCGTCGAGGGATCGGCCGGGCGACGCGCACGCGGTTGCGTTGCCGGCGACTCGCGATCCCTCCGCGGTTACAGCATGCGTCGACCTCGCACACCATCTCAAGGGTTCCCGCTCCATGCTGCTTTACGAACACCCGCTGTCGTCCTACGCCCAGAAGGTGAAGATCGCGCTGCGCGAGAAAGGCCTGACGTTCGACGTCGAGACGCCGGCGGGGCTAGGCGCCGGTACGGCCGGCGGTACCTTCGCGGCGGCCAGCCCGCGCAACGAGGTGCCGGCCCTGGTCGACGGGTCGGCGCGCATCTTCGATTCGACCATTATCCTCGAGTATCTGGAGGACAAGCACCCGGCCCCGCCGCTGCTGCCGCGCGATCCAGCGGCGCGCGCCGAGGCGCGCATGATCGAGGACGTCTGCGACACGCTCTACGAGGCGATCAATTGGGGCGTCGGCGAGGTCCGCTGGTTCAAGCGGGCGGAGGGCGAACAGGCAGCCGCGATGATGGCCACCGCCGCGCGGCAGACCGCCGAGCTGCAGGTCTGGCTGGCGGCCAAACTGGGCGACAAGACGTGGTTCGGCGGCGAGAGCTTCGGCTGGGCCGACCTCAGCGTCGCGCCCTACCTCAACCGCTCGTTCCACTACGGTTTCGGCACACACGACGGCTCGCCACTGGCGCGCTGGCGTGAGCGCGCCCGGCAACGGCCGTCGGTGGCCGCGACCTTCGCCGAGTTCGACGCGGCAGCCGCCGGCATGGCCAGCGCCGCCGAGCGCCTGGCGTCGGGCACCATCAAGCGCGAGTACCGCGACCACCGC
>DATFGV010000825.1:0-15533 GCA_035249115.1 Vineibacter sp. | reverse complement strand
TGCAAAGGCTCCACTAAGCGGGCGCGCTTGCGTGTTGGTTCATCCCGCGGCTTGGCGTCGAGGGAGATCAAGAGGTTTCTGCTTTCGGATCAAGTAGACTTGACAACCTCGACGGCAAGTTCGGCTTTGACATCGGGCAGGGGCGATCCGGTCGCCTCAACGCGCATCCGGGATTGACAACGGCCGCGACCAAGCCGCAGATTTTCAACGGGTGGATACGACCCGCTGCTTGCGCCCCGTTGGGGTACGGTGAACGTATCGAGCCGCTCCAGGCCTCCTTTGCCCGAGCGAACGAGTCAGTAACGCAAGCGTCTGACATCTCTCATTCGCTCATGCAGAGGATCGATCCCATGCGCAACTTCCGCGACGCGAAGGCTATGGCGCAGACGCTGCGTGAAGCCTTGAAGACGAAATCCGTCTCTCTCACCCAGAGCGAAAGCTTGGAGCTGGTTGCGACGATTCTTGGCTTTCGCGACTGGAACGTCCTTAGCGCCGCGATTCACTCTGAGGCCCAACCAACGGCCAGTAAGGGCTCGACCGTTCCGGCGACAGTCAGGCTAGCGTCGGAAAATCAGCTGCCGATCGTGCCGCTACGGGACATCGTGGTCTTCCCGCATCTGAACGTTCCGCTTTTCGTCGGCCGCGCCAAGACCATCGGCGCGATTGACTGCGCCATGGCGCAGGACAGGCGTCTTCTTGTCGTCACGCAACGTCGTCCCGCCGACGACAACCCGACTGCCGCGGACCTCTATCGCGTCGGCCTCACCGCAAGCGTGACCGATCTGATCAAGCTGAATGATGGGACCATCAGGCTCCTGGTCAAGACGCTCACGCGTGCGACCATCGTGCGTGTGGTCGAAGCCCCGTTCTTGACGGCTGAGATCACAGCCTTCGATGAATCGCGTGGTCAGGACGAAGAGGCGGACGCCCTCTCTCGTGCAGTGCTGGCGGCGCTCTTCGCCGCACGCAATGCTGGACAGATCAGCTCCGCATACGACCGTTTGCAGGATAACAAAGAGCCGGGCGCGTTGGCGGATGCCGTCGCCGCTAACCTCGGGTGCGATATCAGGCAAAAGCAAGATCTACTGGAGACCGGTGACGTGGTCTCGCGCCTGCAAAAGATTCTCGCATTGATGAAGACGGACCAACAAGCGGCGTAGCTTGTTGCTGATGCGTGGGGCGTGACCGTGATGAGTGGCGCCGTCACGCCTCATGGCTGCGCTCGGGATGACAGTCGACGTGAACGCTACCGCGTGGCCCCATTCGATCGGAATGTGCTCTAGCCCGGCGCTGTCCTGACCTGCGCCGCCGATTGCTCAGGGCAAGAGCGCGCGGACGTCTTCGAGCATCCCGGGCGCGTCGAACGGCACGATCAGCAGAGCATCATCGAAGCCCATGTCCGCGATCCGGCGCAGCTTGTCGCGCGCGCCTGCCTTGTCGCCCAGCAGCGTCAGCTTGGCGCGGGCGATCAGCGGATGCGCCGGCGGGTCGGGCCGCAGGTCGGTGAAGATGTTGGCCAGGATGGCACGCTTGCCGCCGGCCTTGCGAAACAGGTCCAGGCCGATCGGCAGGTCGTCCATGTCGGCGTAGATGCCCGATGCGATCCAGCCCTGGCAGTGCCGGGCCGCGAGGTCGATCCAGCGCTGGCTGCGCCAGGCGCCGAGGAAAACCGGCGGGCCGCCCTCGGTGCCGGGCCACAGGCTCAACGCCGGGCCGTAGACCGGCTCGCCGCCCCAGATGCGACGCATGACCGCCAGCGACTCCGGCAGCGTCTTGAAGCGGCGCGTGTAGTCCGCCTGCACCGCGTCGAAATCGTGCTTGGTCGAGCCGCTGCCGACGCCGAAGCGGAACCGGCCGCCTGACAGCACGTGCAGGGTCTGGGCGCGGTGCGCCAGCTCGACCGGGTGGCGCAGCGGGACCTGCATCACGCAGGTGCCCAGCTCGATGCGCTCGGTGACGCCGGCCATCGTCGACAGCACCATCAGCGGGTCGAGCATCGCCTGGCCGCGCGCGAAGGCATCGACGATCCAGCAACCGGCGAAGCCAAGCCGTTCGACGCGGCGGCCGAAATCGACGACACGCGCGACCATCTCGGTAGCGCCGCCGGTTGGCGGCGCGTTTGGTATGGCGACGATTCCCGTCCGCATGACGACTCCTGCTGGTGACCCCAGGACCTCGGGGCTACCGCATATGACAGTTTACGACGTCGTCCTGAGCGCAGCGAAGGACCCGGAGCGCGGGCCTCTGGCCCGCATCGGCGCGTAGCGCCGACGCTTGTGATGTCGCCCTACGCTTTCGCTACGGGCGAAGCGGGCGGGACGCCCGCGCTCCGGGTCCTTCGCTTCGCTCAGGACGACAGAAAAGAACACCACGCCGCCATGGGCGATCGCCCTCCCCAGGGCCTCGCGAAATCACACCGGCGTCTGCGGCCCCACCGTCAGGCGGCGCATGACGCGGCGCTGGCCATGATAGTCGTTGATGGCGTTGTGCTGGGTGCAGCGGTTGTCCCACACCGTCAGCGTGCCCGGCTGCCAGTGCACGCGGCAGCTGAACTCGGGCCGCAGCTGGTGTGCCTGCAGCCAGTCGACCAACGGCCGGCTCTCGTCCTCGGTCATACCCTCGAAGCGGATGGTGTGGGCGCGGCTGACGTAGAGCGACTTGCGGCCGGTGTCGGGGCAGGTGCGCACGACGGGATGCACCGCCTCGTAGCTGTCGGCGTCGTCGACGCCCTGGAGCTTCATGCCGGCGATCTGCTTGGCATGCAGGGCGCGGCCACCTGAGTGTTTCAAGCCGGCGCTGTTCACGCCCTTCAGCTGAGCCAGCATGTCCTTCATCTTGTCCGACAGCGCGTCGTAGGCGGCGGCCGTGTTGCAATAGAGCGTGTCGCCGCCCCTGGCCGGCGTCTCGACGGCGTAGAGCAAGGTGGCGAGCGGCGGCTGCGGCAGGTAGGTCGTGTCGGAGTGCCAGCCGCCACCGAAGTTGCGCGTCTCGCTCGGTTCCTTGATGACCTCGAAGATGTAGGGAAACGCGTCCATCCCCTTCACGAAGGGATAGAAGTTGGGTTCGCCGAAGCGGCGGCCCGTGGTCATGATGTCCTCGGGCGCCAGGTCCTGGTCGCGGATCGCGAGCACATGGAACTCGAGGAAGGCCTGGTGGACCTCGGACCATGTCTGGTTGTCCAGCCGGCGCAGGTCGACGCCCCTGACCTCGGCGCCCAGCGAGCCGGCCAGCGGCCGGACCTCGATCCTGTCGTAGCTCACCTGTCTTCTCCGCGTTTCTCGACGGCCGTATCCTGTCTATGTTTGGCCGATCGGACCAGAGGCGGAAATGTCAAAGTCGGGAGGGAAGCCATGCGGAAACGGATAGCGGTGGTCGGGACGGGCGCGCTGGGCGGCTATGTCGGCGGCTATCTCGCCCACAATGGCCTCGACGTCACCCTGATCGACATGTGGCCGGAGAACATCGAGACCATCCGCAAGCGCGGCCTGGAGCTGGACGGCGTGACGCCGGAGGAACGCTTCACCGTCACCAAGGCCAAGACCATGCACCTCACCGAGGCGCAGGATCTGAGCAAGCAAAAGCCGATCGACATCGCCTTCGTCGCGGTGAAGTCCTACGACACCGAATGGGCGACGATGCTGATCCGCCAGTACCTGGCGCCGGACGGCTACGTCGTGTCGCTGCAGAACTGCCTCAACGAGGAGCGCATCGCCTCGGTGGTCGGCTGGGGCAAGACGGTCGGCACCATCGCGTCGCTGATCTCGGTCGACATGTTCGAGGCCGCCCGCATCCGGCGCACCGTCGCCAAGGGCGGCGACAAGCACACCGTGTTCCGCGTCGGCGAGCCGCATGGCCGCATCACCAAGCGCATCGAAGAACTGCGCGAGATGTTCACGCTGATCGACAGCGCCAAGACGACGACCAACCTCTGGGGCGAGCGCTGGTCCAAGCTGTGCCAGAACGGCATGCGTAACGGCGTCTCGGCCGCCACCGGCATGTCGAGCGGCGATTGCGATCGCAACGATGCCATCCGCCGCTTCGCCATCAAGCTGGGCGGCGAGGCGGTGCGGGTCGGCCAGGCGCTGGGTTACCAGATCGAGAAGATCCAGAAATTCGATCCCGACCAGCTGGCGCGGGCCGCCGAGGGCGACAAGCACGCGCTGGAGGAGGTCGAGAAGCTGATGCAGCCCGGCTCCAATATCAACCCGCGCGCCGACATCCAGCGCCCGTCGATGGCGCAGGACATCCTCAAGGGCCGTCGTACCGAAATCGAGTTCATGAACGGCTACGTCGCCGAGCGCGGCCAGTTCATCGGCGTGCCGGCGCCCTCGCACGTCAAGCTCACCGACGTGGTCAAGCGCGTCGAGCGCGGCGAGCTGAAGCCCGGGCCGGCGACGCTGGGCGGCTGATTTCCTCCCCACGAAGTGGGGAGGTGCCCCGAAGGGGCGGAGGGGAGCCCACGCGGCGCCCCTCATTGAGAAACCACGTCGGCTCCCCCTCCGGCCTTCGGCCACCTCCCCCAACTGCGTTGGGGGGAGGCACGAATGCTTTGTCCTCCCCACGAAGTGGGGAGGTGCCCCGAAGGGGCGGAGGGGAGCCCACGCGGTGCCGCTCATTGAGGAACCACGTCGGCTCCCCCCTCCGGCCTTCGGCCACCTCCCCCAACTGCGTTGGGGGAGAGGAGGCGGTTCAGGCGTAGCCGCGGCACGACGCCATCAGGCCTTGACGCGCAGCGCCTCGAGGCAGGCCGCGAGGCCGGCGCGGATGTCGTAGCGCGGCGCGTAGCCCAGCTCGGTGCGGGCGCGGGTGATGTCGAGGGCGCCCTTGCGCACGGCCTCGACGCTGTCGGACCAGCGAAAGTTGCCCGGCCCGATCCACAGCTCGGCGCCCGGCACCAGCTCCCGGACGATGCCGACGATTTCGGCCAGCGACGGCGCATCGCCGGTGGCGACATGGTAGACGTCGAAGGCGTGCGCCTTCTTGTCGAGCGCCTTGACGATGCCCTGCACGCAGTCGTCGATGTAGACGTGATCGACGCGGAAGTCGCCGCCGCGCGGCAGGCGCAGGGTCCGTCCCGCCAGCGCCGCGTCGATCAGGGTCTTGGGCACGCGGTGCCGCGCCAGACCGGGCCCGTAGACCCAGCATGTGCGGACATGGACGCACTCCATTTCCCGCGAAGCGGCGTAGTCGCGCCCCAGCAGTTCGGCGGCGAGCTTGGCGATGCCGTAGGGCCCGGAGGGTGCACAGGCGTGCGTCTCGTCGATGATCGGCGCCTCGAACGGCCCATAGACCTCCTCGGTGCTGAGGTTGACCAGCCGGCGCACCGCCGCCTCGCGCATCGCCTCCAGGAGGTTCAGCGTACCCTCGACATTGACCCGGAACGTCCGTGCCGGATCGACCTTCGCGTTCAAGACGCCGACGACGGCGGCGCAATGCACTACCGCCGCGGGGTTGGCGTCCTGCACGACGCGGGACACGCGCTGTGGATCGGTGAGATCGACGGCCCGGAAGACCACCGCCGGAAACCGCGACATGACGGCGTTCAACGGCGGCGAGCGATCGAGATCGAGGGCCGTCACGCTGTCGCCGCGCGCGGCGAGCGCCTCGACGACGGCGCTGCCGATGAACCCGGCGCCGCCGGTGACGAGGAACCGCGCCATCGCCGATCCGGTTACGTCCCGCCCTGCACGGTGACGTCGAGCAGCACCGGGCCCGTTGCGGCGAGCGCGCTCTTGATCGCCGCGTCGAACGCGACCGGCGTCGCCACCTTGTGCGCCTCCACGCCGTAGGCGCGGGCGAGGCCCGCGACGTCGATCGGCGGGTCGCGGAAATCCATGCCGATCGGCTTGTCGTTGCCGTGGAACGCCTTCAGGCGCTGCTTGAGGATGCGGTAGCCGCCGTTGTTGGCGATCACGAAGATCACCGGCAGCTTGTAGTGCGCGGCGCTCCACAGCGCCTGCACGCAGTACATCGCGCTGCCGTCGCCGATCACCGCCGCGACCCGGCGGCCGGGCTGCGCCATCTGCACGCCGACCGCGGCGGCGATCCCCCAGCCGATGCCGCCGCTGACGTTGCCGAAGTAGTTGTAGCGATCGCGGAACGGCCAGAAGGCGAGCAGGCTGCGCGCCGAGGTCAGGCCCTCGTCGACGATGATGGCGTCTTCCGGCAGGCTCTCGCACAGGCGCAGCATCAGCCAGTCGGGATCGATCGGCGTCGTCTCGGCCCGGCCGCGCGCCGCCTCGGCCTTTTTCGCGCGCTGCGCCGACCAGTTGCGGTCGGCCAGCCCAGCCAGCGCCTTCCTGGCGGCAGTGGCGCGGCTGGCGCCGCCGAGCTTCTCCAAGAGCGGGTTGAGCGCGGCCAGCGTCTCCTTGACGTCGGCGCGCAGCGCCATCTCGGCCGGGAAGTTCTTGCCCATCTCCCAGTCGCGCAGGCCGATCTGGATCACCTTGGTGTCCGGCGGCAGCGGCTCGACCTCGCTGTAGACCGACATCTGCAGCAGCTCGGCGCCAACGCAGACGATCAGGTCGTAGGGCTCGAGCATGCGCCGCACCTGCGCCTGGTCGCGGTTGAGCGCGCCGAGGAAGGCGGGGTGCTCCGACAGGAAATGCGCGCCGGTCTGTACCGACTGCTGCAGCACGGGCGCGCCGACGATCTCGGCCAGCCGCGCTGTCTCGGCGAGCGCGTCGGACGTGACGATCTCGGTGCCGGCCATGATCAGCGGCCGCTTGGCCGCCAGGATGCGCTTGGCGCAGGCCTCCAGCGCCGCGTCGGACGGCCGGGTCCGGGTGTCGACCCGCGTCACCTCGCCGAGGTCGATCGCCGCCTCGTTGTTGAGGATGTCGCCGGGCAGCGAGATGAACACCGGACCGGTCGGCGGCGTCAACGCCACCTTGGCGGCGCGGCGCAGGATGCGCGGCAGGTCCTCGATGCGGTTGACCTCGGTCGCCCACTTCACGACCGGCTGCGCGATCGGCACCAGCGGCGCGTAGAGCAGCGGCTCGGTCAGCCCGTGGCCCTGCTCCTGCTGGCCGGCGGTCACGATCATCGGCGTGCCCGACACCTGCGCCGTGTAGATCGAGCCGATGGCGTTGCCCAGTCCGGGCGCGACATGCACGTTGCACGACACCAGCTGGCCCGAGGCGCGGGCGAAGCCGTCGGCCATGGCGATGACCACGGCCTCCTGCAGGCCGAGCACGTAGCCGATGTCGCGCTGCTCGGTGAGTGCATGCATGATCGGCAGCTCGGTGGTGCCGGGATTGCCGAACATGCGCGTGACGCCTTCGTCGCGCATCAGCGCCAGGAAGGCGCTGCGGCCGGTGATGGTGTTCGAAGCTCTCGCGTCAGGCACGGCGGTCTCCTTAGAATCTCCCCCACGAAGTGGGGGAGGTGGCCGAAGGCCGGAGGGGGACCCATCGTGGTCTTGGTTACAGGGACCACGTCGGCTCCCCTCCGCCCCTTCGGGGCACCTCCCCAGCTGCGCTGGGGAGGAGAATCAGTATCCCTCTTCCAGCAGCGGGTAGGCGCTGTGGACGTGCGGCATCACGACGGGCGTCGCCGCGTGCAGGTACGACTTGTCGACATCGCGCAGGCGCGCGACGCCGAGCAGGCCGAGGCAGCTGCGCACCTCGTCCTCCAGCAGCTCCAGCACCCGCACGACCCCCGCCTCGCCGGCGGCCGCCAGGCCGTAGCAGAACAGCCGGCCGATGCCGACAGCATCGGCGCCCAGCGCGATCGCCTTCACGAGATCGGTGCCGCGGCTGATGCCGCCGTCGACCACGATGCGGGCGCGGCCCTTCACCGCCGCCACGACCTCGGGCAGCACCTCCATGACGCCGCGCCCGTGGTCGAGCTGCCGTCCGCCGTGGTTGGAGACGTAGACCACGTCGACGCCGTGCTGGCAGGCGATCTCGGCGTCCTCGGCGGTGGCGATGCCCTTCAGCAGCAGCGGAATCTTGTGGGTCTTCTTGAAGTGCTCGATGTTCTTCCAGCTGAGCGCCGCCTGGAAGTTGGTACCGCTCAGGTTCTGGCGCCACGGCTTGGCGAAGCGACGCGCGATGTCGCGCTCGCGGCGGCTGTACACGGCGGTGTCGACGGTAATGCAGAAGGCGTCGTAGCCGGAATCGACAGCACGTTTGACCCGCTCGTCGATCCAGGAATCGTCGCCGCGGACGTAGAGCTGGAAGATCTTGAAGCCGCCGGCGGCATTACCGACCGATTCGATTTCCAAGGTGGTGACCGAGCTCAGCAACATGCCGGCACCGAACCGTTCGGCCGCCTTGGCGACGGTGACGCCGGCGCCGGGATCGAACGATTCCAGCGAGCCGATCGGCGCCAGCAGCACCGGCAGGCGCAGCGGCTTGCCGAGCAACGCGCCGGCGGCATCGAAGCCTGAGACGTCGCGCAGCACGCGCGGCCGGAAGGCGATCGAATCCAGGCTCTGCCGGTTGCGCCTCATCGTCGTTTCTGTCTCGGAAGCACCGACCAGGTAATCCCAGATGCGCGGCGGCAGCTTGCCCTTCGCCGCTGTGACGAACTCGTGCAGGTTCTGGAACTCGGCCTCCAGCCCGCTGCCCACCCGTACCTGCGTATCCATCGCAGCCGTCCTTTCGTTTCTGCCGGGGGTGCGTCACTCCGTGACGCGTCGGCGCGTAGCGCCGACTTTAGCCAGGGTCTGCCGGTCGGCAAGGAAGACGCGCCACTGGAGTGGCGCGCCCCCGGCGATCACTCCGCCGCCGCGGCGTGGCGGCCGAAGTGGGGCATCACCTCATTGGCCAGCAGCGTCATCGAGCGCTGCCACATCGCCGGCCGGTCCCAGTCGTGGCCGGTCATCAGCAGGGTGCCGAACGGGCCGATCTCGTCGCGCAGCGCCACGAGCTGGTCGAGCACGCGCTTCGGGCCGCCGGCGATCACCAGCCCGCGCTTGATCTGCTCGACCGTCAGCGCCTCGTCGGCCATCTCCAGGTCCGGCTTGATCATGAACAGCGCCTTGCGGCCGTGCGTGAAGCTGTGCCGGAAAAAGCTGTAGTAGAAGTCGAGCCCGTTGCCGGACTCGGCGAGATAGTCATCGGCCTCGCTGTCGGTCGGCGTCACCAGCACGCAGCGCGCCACCCGCCAGATCGACGGGTCCGGCCGGCGGCCGGCCTTGTCGCAGCCCTCGACGTAGCGCTCCCAGTGGCCGCGCAGGTAGCGGCGGTGGAAGAAGTTGCCCGACACCGGGATCCAGCCGCGCTCGCCGGCGGTGACGGCGCTCGATGAGTTGGGCGTGATCAGCGACAGCGCGATCGGCGGATGCGGCTTCTGGTAGGGGCGCGGAATGGTGCCAACGCCGAATTGCGGCCAGATGCCGTTCTCGATGCCGAACTTCCAGAACTGGCCGTCGATGCGATAGGGCGGCTCGTCGCGCCACAGCTTCAGGATCGTCTCGATCGCCTCGACCACCATGCGCGGCCGCTGCTCGGCCGGCCCGACATCGAACATCTCGGTGTCGCTCACCAGGCCGCCCGGCCCGATGCCCATGATGAAGCGGCCGCGGCTCAGCTGGTCGAACTGCGCCGCCTGGCCGGCGATCACCGCCGGATGCTGCGCCGTCATGTTGAAGACGCCGGTGGCGAAGCGGATGCGCCGGGTCTGCGCGATCAGGGTGGCCATGAAAATCAGCGGCGAGGGGATGCGTTCGCTCAGCGAGCTGTAGTGTTCGCCGACGAACACCTCGCTGTAGCCCAGCCGGTCGGCGAGAATGATCGCTTCGCGGTCCTCCTCGAGGATCGCGGCGTACTCGCGCTCAGGGTGGTGGAACGGCATGAAGAACATGCCGAGATTGACGGCCATGGCGTTCCTCTCGATGTTGGCCCGACCATAGCACGCCGCCGCCGCCGGCAAACCCGCCGGCGCCACGGCGCCTGGCGCACGTGCCGGCATGCGAGGGCGGAACCGGTGAGGTGAGGATGGACAAGACGCGGCAACGCGAGCTGGCGCGCCTGCTGGCCGACCTGCGGCGCGAGGGCCGGCAGCAGAGCGGACTGGACCCCAGGCTGGTGCCGCCCGACAACGACACCGCCTACCGCGTGGCGCACCTGGTCGAGGAGGAGCTCGGCTGGGCGGTGGCGGGCTGGAAGATCGCCGCCATGAAGGCGGAGATGCAGCAGGCGCTGCGCACCAACGCGCCGATCTACGGCCGGGTCTATGCGCCGAACATCCGGCCCTCGCCGGTGACGGTCGAGCACGCGCGCCAATGCAGCCCGATTCCCGAGGTCGAGTATCAGGCGCTGCTGGGCGCCGACCTGCCACCTCGCGCCAAGCCTTACTCCGTCGAAGAGGTGGCGGCGGCGGTCGCCTCGCTGCATCCCGGCCTTGAGCTGGCCGAGTGCCGCTTCGTCCACGACGACCGGTTCCCGCCGCTGCCCGCCATCCTGGCTGATGGCGCGGGTTCGGGCACGATCTGCCACGGTCCGCCGATCGCGGACTGGCGGACGGCCGACATCGCCGGCCAGGAAGTCGTCCTGTCCTGCAACGGCACGGCCCGGCGGCGGGGCACCGCCGCCGTCGCGCTCGACCATCCAATGGCGCCGCTGGCCTGGCTCGCAAACGAACTGTCGCGCACCGGCATCGGGCTGAAGACCGGCCAGATGGTCAGCACCGGCACCTTGACCGGCATGCTGCGGCCCAAGGCGGGCGAGACCTACCTCGCCGACTTCGGGCCCTTCGGCAAAGTCACGGCGACCTACGCCTGAACCCGTCAGTGCGTCGCTCGGTCCCGCGCCAAAGTCCACGGTATGGACGGTGGCGCGAATCCTGATATGGAAGGTCGCGACCAGTAACGAACGTTAGGCCATGACAGCGCAACCCGATCCGATCGGCCCCACCTCACGCATCTATTTCTCGCAGCGGCTGCGCCTGCACTATGTCGACTGGGGCAATCATGGCGCGCCGCCGCTGCTGCTGGTGCACGGCGGGCGCGACCACTGCCGTAACTGGGACTGGGTCGCCACCGCGCTGCGCAAGGACTGGCACATCATCGCGCCGGACCTGCGCGGCCATGGCGACAGCCAGTGGTCGCCCGACGGCAACTACGCGATGGCCGGCTATCTCTACGACCTGGCGCAGCTGATCCACCAGCAGGGGCTGGCGCCGGTCACCATCGTCGCCCATTCGCTGGGTGGCAACATCACCCTGCGTTACGCCGGCACCTATCCCGAGCATGTGCGCAAGCTGGTCGCCATCGAGGGACTCGGGCCCTCGCCGAAGATGATCGCCGAGCGCGCCAGGAAGACGATCGACGAGCGCATGCGCAGCTGGATCGAGGAGCAGCGCAATCTGTCGGGCCGCCTGCCGCGGCGCTACGCCTCGATCGAGGACGCTTTCAAGCGTATGCAGGACGAGAACAAGCATCTCTCGCCGGAGCAGGCGCGGCATCTGACCCAGCACGGCGTCAACCAGAACGAGGACGGCACCTACAGCTGGAAGTTCGACAACTACGTGCGCGCCTGGACGCCCTACGACATGACCAACGAGGATGTCGAGCGGCTGTGGTCACGCATCACCTGCCCGACCCTGCTGGTGTACGGCAAGGAGAGCTGGGCCTCCAATCCGGCCGACGATGGCCGGATCCGGCACTTCGCCAACGCCAAGGTCGTCTCGTACGAGCGCGCTGGCCACTGGGTGCACCACGACCGGCTCGAGGCATTCCTGGAAGAGTTGCGCGGCTTCCTCTGACGCGTCATCGGCGCTTGGCTGCTTCGTGGTGAACCTGTCGAACCATGAAGCGCCACACGAGCGGTGGTGCGTGCGCCTTCATGGTTCGACAAGCTCACCATGAAGGCTTTGCTACGCGGCGCGGATCGGGCGGACGGTTGCTGCCGGGCGCAGCGCCGGCGCTGGCGCCTCGACGGCGGGTGGCCGCGCCTTGAGATGCGCTTCGAGGATCGCTGCCAGCCGCTCGCGTGACGGACGCAGCGACAGCGTGTGGTCGGCACCGTCGATCATCTCGACCCGCACGCGGCGCAGGCCGTCAATCCCTTCGCCGCTGCGGCGCAGCCGGTGCAACTCGAGCTCAACCAGGCCCGGATCGCCGACGCTGTAGACCAGCAGCGTGTCAGTGCCGAGATCGCCCAGCAGCCGGAACGAGCGGGCCACTTCGCCCTCGATTCCGAACAGCGCGTGGGTGGCATGGCCGACGGCCGACCCGGTCCACTCGCAGGCGCGATGCAGCAGCGCCCAGACGGCATGCCACTCGCGGCGGCCGCCTTTCAGCAGCCCCAGCAGCCGGTCGGTCTTTCCGAACGCCGCCAGCACGTCGCCGCCCAGGTCGCTCGCCCGCTTGCTGCCGGTTCGGACCGCGGTCGCCAGGCTGTCGCCCTTGCGCCAGACGAACTTCTGCATGTTGATCAGCACCTGGCTGACGACGCGGGTGTCCTCCAGCGCGGTGTAGAAGGAAACGTAGGCACCCGAGCACAGACCGATCAGCACCACGTCCCGGTGCCCCTGCGCCTCCAGGCAATCGATCGCCGCCCGCACGTCGCCGCAGGCGCGCTTGTCGTAGACCTCGTTCTCCGGCCGCCCGGCGGATGCCGGGCTGTCGCCCAGGCCGGTGACATCGATGCGCATCGAGGTGATGCCACGCGCCGCCAGCCGGCGGCCCATGTCGACCGCCATACGGTTGACGCCGATGCGATGGTGATGGCCGGTGTTGACGAAGAGCACCGCCGGCGCGTCGCGGTCGGCCGCCGCCGGACGCGGCTCGCAGGTCGTTCCGACCAGGCGCGCACCAGGTCCGAAGAACACCGGCGTCTCGATGGCATGCGGCCCCTCTAGGCGGGCGACCACGCGCGGTCGGCGCGCTTCCGCCGGCGCCGGCGCGTCGCGGCCCAACCAGTCGATCAACGTGCCGAAGGCCGCCTCCGGCGTACGCTGGCCGTAGTGCACCTCGCAGATGAACCGGTCGAAGCCTTCGAACGGCGCCACCTCGACGTCGGCGCCGAGGTCGCGCAGGCGATCCGCCAGGCCCGACTCGCCGTGCGCCGCAGGATCGAGCAACAGGACACGCCGCGCCGGCGCACGGTCGAGCTGCCGCAGGTCAACCTGCCGGAGCGCCGCCACGGTTTCTTCCGTCAGCACGAAGCCAGCGGCCTCGATGTCGTTGGCGTGCTGTGGGGCGGGCGCCGGCGCGTTCTCGACCTGCAGCGAAAAGGCCTCCAGCACCTTCATCTCGCGCGCGTAGATACGTCCCGACTCGACGGGCGCCAGCAGGGCCAGCCCATCGATGTCGCGCAGCTCGCGCGCCGCAAGGGCGGCCAATGTACCGCCCAGCCGCACCCCGACCAGCGTGATCTCGGCGACACCAAGCTCCCGGCGCATGAAGCGGACGGCGTCACGCACGCTGTCGATCCAGGCGCGCAGCCGTTGCGGTTCCTCGTCATTGCCCAGCGAGTCGCCGGTGCCGCGATAGTCGAACCGCAAGGTCGGCAGTCCGGTGGCTGCGATGCGCTCCGCCAGGCCGGCCAGCTGGCGATGAACGCAGAGCTCCTCGTAGCCGTGCGGCGCGCACAGCACCACCCCGCGGCTACCCGCGGCCGGATGCAGCCAGCCGAAGCAACCGTCAAACACCACGGGTCTCATGGCAATCCCCTGAATCGCACCGGAGCCACACCGTTCAACGCGTGCACTTCGCCGTCGGGCACCCCACCCGACGTCCCGTCGCGCGACACCAGCCGCACCACCCGCTCGATCCCCGGCGCGAGGTGGAACCACTCGTCATCGGCGCGAAACCGCTCGTCCTCGACGTGAACCGACTGCGCAAGGCGCCGGCTTTGCAGCCGCAGCGTCCAGCCACCCTCGTCCGCCTCGATCGCGGCCGTCAGGCCAAGGTCAACGCGCGCTGCGCCGCGGCCCTGCGGGAAGTGGAAGGCGTCGGCCAGGCGGCGGCCATCGGCGTCGCTGAGCGTCGCCACCGTCACATCGTGCGGCGGCGGCCCGAAACGGTAGGCGTAGGTGGCGTCGAAGAAGCTGTCGCCGAGCGAAGCGATCGCGATCTCCTGCGCCGAGCGCGGCGGCAGTGTCAGCGACTTCTCGATGCGCATCACCGGCACCGCGCCGTCGCGCAGGCAGGCCAGCGTCAGGCGCGCCTCGATGGCGACGGGGCGCTCGTTCAGCAGATGCAGGGCGAGGCCGTTGACGCCCTCATCCGTCAGGCAGGCCTGCACCGGCCGCGC
The DNA here is from genome assembly GCA_035249115.1 of Vineibacter sp. Taxonomy (GTDB): domain Bacteria; phylum Pseudomonadota; class Alphaproteobacteria; order Reyranellales; family Reyranellaceae; genus Vineibacter. Next base: position 1,326 of record DATFGV010000825.1, on the reverse strand, counting down.
GGCGCGCCGCAGCGCGTGCCAGGCCGCCTTGGGCGCGCCCAACGCGTCGACCACGCCCCAGCCGGCGCCCGGCCAGAGGTCCTGGAACATCCACACAATGGCGCCGGCGCACGTCGAGCGGCCGCGGCGCCAGTCGGCGAAGACCTCTTCCATCACCTCGCCGGAGACGGCCCGCGACAGGCGCAGGTAGCGATCCGGATCGCCATAGCGCAGCGCCAGCGGATCGACGCCGTAGAGCAGGCGCAGATAGTGGTCGCGCACGTCCTCGAAATCCCACGGCGCGCCGGCGTCGCGTGGCACCCGCGCCTTCCACGCCGGGTGGGTCGGCGCCATCGCGCCGCCGTCCAGCACGCGCGCGACCGTGGCGGGTTCGGGCACGTTGGCGAAGCCCAGGCATTCGGCGGCGAAGCGCACTTCGGCGCGCCGCGCGTCCTCGAGCGGCCGCAGGTAGGCGCCGACGCCGTAGTAGTGGGCGACGCCGCTGTCGACCGAAAAGGGCAACGCGCCGCCGGTCGGCGAGTTGGCGACATAGGGAACGTCGGCGCGCGTCGCCCGCACCGCCTGCGGCAGCACCTCGTCGAACAACTTGCCGCTCCAGGTGGCGCGCGGCAGCCCGAGCATGGCGGCCTGCTGCGCCACTTCGCTGCCGCCGCACAGCACAGCGAGCGACGGATTGACCTGGGTGCGGTCGAGCAGCTGCGCCGCCTCGCGCGCGACGCTGTCGACGAAGTCCGGATCGTTGGCCGGATAGTCGAGGTTGGCGAACATGAAGTCCTGCCACACCAGCACTCCCAGCTCGTCGCACAGCGCGAAGAACGCGTCGCTCTCGTACGCCATGGTGCCGCCGACCCGCACCATGTTGAGGCCGGCGTCGCGCAGCCGTTCCAGCCACGGCGCGTAGGCGGCGTGCGTCCCCGGCAGCGAGACGATGTCGGCGCTGCTCCAGCAGGCGCCGCGGCAGAAGATCCGCTCGCCGTTGATCTTGAGCGCGAAGCCATTGTTGTCCGGGCCACGGTCGACGGCGATGGTGCGGAAGCCGACGCGGCCAAGCTCGAGCGCGACGTCGCCGATGCCGGCACGTACGTCGTATAGCGCCGGCGTGCCGTGGGTATGCGGCCACCACAGGTCCACGTCCGCCAGACGCGCCTCGCCGTGCAGGGTGTGTGCGTCCTGCCAGTGCAGCGGCGCGCGCACGGCGCCGACATCAACGAAGGCCGCCGGCCGATCGGCAACCGTGTCATCGACCGTGAGGGTCAGCGCCAGAACGCCGGTCGTGCCGTCGACATGGGTGCGAAGGTCAGCACCGCGCAGGCGCAGCGTGCCGGA
>DATFGV010000824.1:0-9874 GCA_035249115.1 Vineibacter sp. | reverse complement strand
CATCGCCACGACTTCGGCGGCGACCGCCGAGCGGTTGGCCGGGCTGCTCGAGGACCAGCGTCGCATTGGCACGACGTCGGACCTCGAAGTGGCCCAGCAACGCGCCCAGGTGGCGTCACAGCGTGCCGCGATCCCGGTCCTGACGCAGGCCGAGCGCGAGGCCCTGGCGGCGCTGGCGCTGCTGATGGGCCGCAACCCGCAAGGCTTCGAGCTGCAGGCCCGCGGCTATACGGGACTCGCGATCCCACCGGTGATCGCCGGCCTGCCTTCCGAGCTGCTGCAACGACGGCCCGACATTCGTTCCGCCGAAGCCAACTTGCGCGCCGCCAACCTCGACATCCAAACGGCCCGCGCCGCGCGCTTCCCCAGCATCGCGCTCACGGCCGAGGCCGGCACCAGCAGCCTGATGCTCGGCAGCCTGTTTTCGCCGGCCAGCATGCTCTACACGATCGCCGGCAGCCTGGTGGCGCCGATCTTCCAGGGCGGGCGTTTGCGCGCCCAGGAGAAGCTAACGCAGGCGCGTTACGAGGAGCTGATCGAAACCTACCGCACGTCGATCCTGGCGGGTTTCCGCGATGTCGACGTGGCGCTGAGCGGCGTTGACCAATTCCGACAACGCTACAATCTGCTGGTCCAGGCGCGCGGCCATGCGCGTGAGGCCTACCGCCAGGCTGAATTGCGCTTCAGGGCCGGTACCATCGACTTCCTGACCGTCCTCGACACGCAGCGTGCCGTGCTGCAGGCCGAGGACGCGGTGGCGCAGGCGCAGCTCGATTGGCTCAATGCCCTGGTCGATCTCTACAACGCGCTGGGTGGCGGCTGGACTGGCACCGCCGCAGCGCTGTAAGGCTGCGGGCGGGCGGCACCACCGCCTCGCTGGCGCACAGAAGAGCCCAGATCGGCAGTATCCATGTCGCTTCTGTCGTCCATGCCCTACGTGCCGCGATTGCCGCCCGGCGAGAAGCGTGTCTTGCGACTGGTGCCGGCGGTCGCAACTGGCGCGCTCGCCTTCGTGGTGATCACCGCGCTGCCGGTGGCGTTGGGATTCGTCTCATACGGCCTGGGCCTGGGCACGTTGGCGGCGCTGACCTTCACCGGCCTGCTGCTGAGCTACCGCGCCGGCATCCTGTCGACCTTCATCGCGATCTTTGTCGCGCTGCTGCCCGCAGCCCTGGCTGTCGGCGGCGCCGACGATCTGAAGACCGCGCGCCGCACGGTCGTCGCCGAAGTTGGCGTATCGGAAGCGCCAACCCATGGCGACGTTCAGGTGCTCCTGCTGCGCGACGCGCGGGTCGCCGCCGAATTTGCCGCGCGGTGGACCAGCCGGCCGACGTCGGGTGGCGCCGAGCAGCACCACGCAGCGGCGCCATTGGTACCGCCGGACTGGCAGCGGACCACACCGGTACCGGCCTGGCGGGTGTGCAGCGGCGGTGCGGCAGGCTGGTGCGAGCACGCCCTGGCCCAACCGGTACGCGCCGCGCGCCGGCTGACGGCGACTGAGGCGGCTCGCTACCGGGATGGCATCGCCGATGCCGAGCGCCGCTTTGGCCTCGTCTCGGCGCCGGCGGCACCGCTGCTGCAACTCACCACGCCGCCCGCCGATCGGGCGCGGGCCGCCGTCACGGGGATGGTGTTCGTGCCGCTTGCCGGCTTTGTCGCCTGGTTGCTCGGGCTGCTAATATGGCGCGGCATCGGCGGGATGCGTCGAGCGGCCGCAACATGATCATCCTGTGCATGAAGCCGCCGACCCCCGCGTGATCGCCTGGAAAACCGTGTGAAGACAGGATCCGTATCAGGAGGAAGCGATGCAGGTCATCGGACGATTTGGCCCGGAAGTCGGCAAGCTCCTTGAGGAACTGGGTGTGACATCCACCGCTTTGCAAACCCTTGCGCAAGAGCTCGACGCGGCGACGGGCGACGCGGCCCCCCTGAAAAACCTCGCAGACGCCTTTGCCGGCGCAAAGCCGGGAACTGCGACAGCCATGCTCGGCCCCAACAATCCGCCCAAGCTCGCCCTGAAGCTGGCTTTCGCAGCGGTCTTGCACGACGCGATCGGCAAGGCTCTGAAGAGCCAGGCGTTCAACGTCGAAACCGCGATCAACGATTTGTGGATCAGGCTCGACTCGGTGCGCGGCCTGCAAAAGCCGAGCATCGACGTCGAGACCATGAAGCTGAAGCGCCTGATCGACAAACGCTCTCAGATGTTCGACATGCTGAAGGGCATCATGGAAAAGTACGACGCGACCGCGAAGGGCGTCATCCAGGGCATCGGCCGGTGAAGCTGCTGGCAAGTGGCCGCGACATCACCCGGGCGTTGCCGCAGCGCGGCACACGACATTGATTCAATCGAGTATCTCGACGACCGCGTACGGGCATCGCCTGCCGTCCAGGTGACGCGCCGCAGTGCCGGCGTTAGGGTACACGCCGATCGAACCGCCGCCTTCCGAACAAAAGGAGCAAGCCATGGCGAAAGTCGCCTTTCTCGGCCTCGGTGTGATGGGCTTCCCGATGGCCGGGCACCTGGTCGCCAAGGGCCATGACGTGACGGTCTACAACCGCACCTTCGCCAAGGCCGAGCAGTGGACCCAGAAACACAAGGGCAAGGCCAGGAAGACGGCGCGCGAGGCGGCCGAGGGGTGCGAGATCGTCTTCAGTTGCGTCGGCAATGACGATGATGTGCGCGCTGTCGCGCTCGGCCCCGAGGGTGGGCTCGCCGGCATGAAGGCCGGCACGGTATTCGTCGACCATACGACGGCGTCCGCGAAAGTGGCACGCGAGCTCTACGCGCTGGCCAAGAAGCAGGGGATCGAATTCGTCGACGCGCCGGTGTCCGGTGGCCAGGCTGGCGCCGAGAACGGCGTGCTGACGGTGATGTGCGGCGGCGAGCAGGCCCCGTTCGACCGCGCCAAGCCGGTGATCGACAGCTACGCCCGCGCCTGCACCCTGATCGGGGCGTCCGGCGCCGGCCAGCTGACCAAGATGGTCAACCAGATCTGCATCGCGGGCCTGGTGCAGGGCCTGGCCGAGGGCATCAACTTCGGCATGAAGGCCGGTCTCGACATGGAAAAGGTGATCGGTGCCATCTCCAAGGGCGCGGCGCAGAGCTGGCAGATGGAGAACCGCTGGAAGGCGATGGTCGAGGGCAAGTTCGAATTCGGCTTCGCCGTCGATTGGATGCGCAAGGACCTCGGCATCTCGATGGACGAAGCCAGGCAGAACGGCGCGCAATTGCCGGTGATCGCACTGGTCGACCAGTTCTATGCCCGGGTCCAGGCGCGCGGCGGTAAGCGCTGGGACACCTGCAGCCTGATCCAGCCACTGGCCAAGCCGTAAGGAAGACCCATTACCTCTTTCCTCCCCACGAAGTGGGGAGGTGGCCGAAGGCCGGAGGGGAGCCCACGTGGTCTATCAGTCAGAGATACCACGCTGGCTCCCCTCCGCCCCTTCGGGGCACCTCCCCAGCTTCGCTGGGGAGGCGTGAAGACATCTTGCCTCCCTCGGCTGGAGCGCGAGGGTTTGAGGCCGAGGAAGTCTCGGCCATCGCATGACAAAGCCTCGCTTGCCGCCGATGGCGATTCAAACCACCATGCCGGTTAGAAAGGAAGGCGCGCATGCACAAGCTCTTCGCCCAGCCCGGCTGGGGATCGGCGCTCACCGAGACGCAGCTTGCCTGGTACGGCCTGCCGTTCGAGGTCGAGGACGTCGGCAACCTCTTCAAGTCGTCGGGCGCTCGCGAGCGGCTGTCCAAGGTCAATCCGCTGGCGCAGCTGCCGACCCTGGTGCTGCCCGACGGCCGCGTCATGACCGAAAGCGTCGCCATCACGCTGCACCTCGCCGACACGGCGCCGGCCGACAAATCCCTGGTACCGACAGCGCCGGGCGCCGAGCGCGACCGCTTCCTGCGCTGGCTGGTGTTCCTGGTCGCCAACATCTATCCGACCTTCACCATCGGTGACGACACCAGCCGCTGGCTGTCGGAAGAGGGGCCGCAGAAAGAGCTGAGTTACGCCATGAACACCTACCGCCAGCGATTGTGGCAGGTGGTCGAAAGCGTCGCCGGCGACGGACCATGGTTCCTAGGCGACCGCTTCTCGGCGCTCGACATCTATGTCGGCGTCATGACCCGCTGGACGCCGCGCCGCGCCTGGTTCGAGGCGAATACGCCGAAGCTGTATGCCCTGGCGCTGCGCGCCGACGCTGTGCCCGAACTGGCTGCTGTCTGGCGCCGTAACCAGACGCCGGCCGTCTAAGTAAACAAACGGCGGTCGCGTCCAACAATCGCCGACCGCCAGCCGTACCATGATGCGCGGCGCGTCAACTTGCGTCGGCGGCCAGCGCGGCCTCGACGCTGCGCCATTCGCGGGCGACGCCGGCCACCTGCCCCTGGTATCCCCTGTCGCTGCCTTCGCGCGCTGCCTGTTCCAGCGCCGCCGCGAGGTCCCCCAGCGCCATGGCGCCGGCGGTGCGCGCCGCGCCCTTCAGCTTGTGCGCTGTCTCGGCCAGGGCCGCGAGATCGCCGCGCGCGGCGTGCGTGTCAAGTTCCTGCACCAGTTGCGCGGCGCTGTCGCGGAAGCGGCCGAGCATCCGTGCGATCATTGCCGGGTTGTCGCCGAACAGCTTGCCCAGCGCGCCGCGATCGATGCTTGCCGCCGCCATGGCCGCTGGCACGTCCGAGGCCGGGCTGCTCAGCCACCGATCCAATGTGGTCCGTAGCCGATCCAGGGTCAGCGGCTTGGTGAGATAGTCGTCCATGCCGGCGGCGATACAGCGCTCGGCCTCCCCCTTGAGCGCGTTGGCGGTCAGCGCGACCACCGGCGTGCGGCCGCGGTCGGGCGTAGCCGCCTCCTCGGCGCGGATCTGGCGCGTCAGCTCGATGCCGTCCATGTCGGGCATGTGGATGTCGGTCAGCACCAGGGCATAGGTGTCGCTCCGCCAGCGCGTCAGCGCCTCGATGCCGTCGCGCGCCAGGTCAACGTCGACGCCCAGGATGTCGAGCTGGCCGGCGAGCACCTCGAGGTTGACGTCGTAGTCGTCGACCGCCAGCACCCGGCCGGCCCGACGGCCCGCCGGCGCCGCTGTGGCCGCAGTGGCGCTGTCGGTTGGCCGTGCCGCCACGGTGCCGGACCGGTCCAGCTCGACCCGCAAGCTCGCGGTGAAGATCGCGCCTTTGCCCGGCTCGCTGCTGACCGCGACGTCGCCGCCCATCAGCTGCGCCAGGCGACGGACGATCGACAGGCCAAGGCCGGTGCCGCCGAAGCGGCGCGTCGTCGAGCTGTCGGCCTGCGCGAAGGGCTTGAACAGGCGCTCGGCCTGCTCGGCGCTCATGCCGATGCCAGTGTCGGCCACCGACAAGCTGAGCAGCACCGACTGGTCCGCCTCGACGATGGAGCGCGCCATCACCCGGACGCCGCCGGTCTCGGTGAATTTGATGGCGTGGCCGACCAGGTTGTAAAGGATCTGCCGCACCCGCGTTGCGTCGCCGAGCAGCGCCTGCGGTCCGTCCGGCGCGATGGCGGCGACCAAGTTCAGGCCCTTGCGCTGCGCCTGCACCCGAAGGGTTTCGACCGTACCGTCGACCAGCGCCGCCAGATCGAACGGCGCGCGTTCGAGCTCCATGCGGCCGACCTCGATCTTGGAGAAGTCCAGCACGTCGTCGATGATGCGCAGCAGAGCCCCCGCCGACGTGCGCACCGTACCGACCAGGCGGCGTTGGCGCTCGCTCAGGGTCTCGCGCTCCAGCAGCTCGGCCGAGCCCAGCACGCCGTTCATCGGCGTGCGGATCTCGTGGCTCATGGTGGCGAGGAAGGTCGACTTGGCGCGGTTAGCCGCTTCGGCCTCCTGGCGCGCCCGTTCGGCGCCGTCGCGGGCCCGTTCCAGCTCGGACTCGCGCAGCCGCTGGGCGGTGACGTCGGTCAGCAAGGCCACCAGGCCGCCGTCGCTGGTGCGCCGGTTGCGGATGTGCGTCCAGCGGCCGCCCTTGGCCGGAATCACGACATCGGCCACGCCGGAGCGGAAGACGCCCATCATGCGCCGCAGCGCCAACTCTTCCTCACCCGGCGGCGTCAGCGTGTGGCCGGCGGCGATGTAGTCGCGGAAGCCGTCCTCGAACTTCTCGCCCGGGGTCACCAGGCGCGGCACATTGTGCATGCGCTCACGGAAGGCCGCATTGCAGATCACCAGCCGTTCCTCGGCGTCGTGGAGGGCGAACGGCTCGTTGAGCGACTCGATGGCGTCGAGCAGGTGACGGCGCGCCTGCGCCGCCTCGGCGCTGGCCCGCTCCGCGACATCGCGCGCCAGCTCGGCCGCCTGCCGGGCGGCGGCCAACTCGGCTTCGCGTACCTTCAGCGCCGTGATGTCGGCGACGGCCAGCACCATGTTGCCGAGCGTGGTGCGATTCGTGCCGGTGCGCACCCAGCGGCCGTCGCTAAGCTCGCCTTCGAGCGGCTGGTCCGGCTGGTGCAGCTCGCGCTGCCACGCCGCTATCCACTTGTCGCCGCTCTCGCCTTCGCTGACGCCCTTCACGGCGCCGCTGCGTACGATGTCGCGCAACACGTCGTTGAGCGGCGTGCCGACGCGCTGGATGGAGTCGGCGCCCGGTACCATGGAGGCGAACGCACCGTTGACCACCATCATGCGCAGTTCGGCGTCAAGCACCGCGACGCCGACCGGCAGCGCCGCAATCGCATCTCCCAGCTCGGCGCGCGCCCGCTCCGTCTGGACGCGCGTCTCGGCCAGCTCGGCCTCGCGCCGTTTGGTGTCGGTCAGATCGGTGATCAAGGTCACGACGCCGCCGTCGCGTGTGGCGTGCTTCGACAGGCGCATCCAGCCGCCGCCGACCGTGGCCATGTCACGATCGCCGGTCGCCTGGCGGTGCTCGAGCAGCATCTGCTGCAGCCAGGCCGCGTCGCGCGTCGGCCGCCCGGGCGGCGCCGGCGGCAGCGCCTTGAGCACCGCCTCGTAGGTCATGCCTGGCCGCACCTGGTCTTTCGGCAGGGAGGTCAAGGTCAAGTAGGCGTCGTTGCAGGTGACCAGTCGGTCGTCGGCGTCGTACAGCGCGAAGCCCGACGGCAGCGCCCGGATGGCGTCATCGAGGCTCCGCTGCGCCCGTTCGGCCGCCTCGCGCGCCGCCTCGGCCTCGGCCCGCGCCGTCGCCAGCTCGGCTTCGCGGCGCTTGGCGACGGTCAGGTCGGTGATCAGGGTCACGACGCCGCCGTCGCTGGTCGGGGTTTTCGAGACGCGTACCCAGCCATCGCCGGCGCTCGGCATTTCGTGTTCGCCGCCCTTGCGATGGACCTTCAGCAGCCGGTCGTACCAGGCGGTGTTGTGGGGCGGAATGTCGGGCACCTCCGGTACTGCCCGCAAAACGTCGAGATAAGCGACCCCCGATCGCACCGCATCGCGCGGCAAGCCCATGTATGTCGCATAGGCCTCGTTGGACGTAACCAGGCGGTCCTCAGCGTCATAGAGCGCAAAGCCTGTCGGCAGGGTGCGTATGGCGTCGTCGAGGCGCCGCTGTGCTTTTTCGGCGGCTTCGCGCGCCGCCTCGGCCTCGTTGCGCGCGATCGCCAGCTTCTGGGCGAGTGCCTCGTTGCCGAAATCGCGCGCAATCTCGCGCCGCTGCAGCGCCTCCATACGCCGCGTGAAGAACGGCAAGGTGAGCACGATCAGCAGGATGCTGCACACTGCGTTGACATCGCTGACGACGCTGCGGTGGGTCAGGGCGACCGGCAGCAGCGGCAGCGCCAGGCCGATCATCTGGGTCAGGCTGGCCGGCGGATGGTGCGAGCGGCTGGGGACGTCGGCGATCAGGAAGATCATCGTCGTCAGGCTCCAGACGATCTGGGCGCCCTGGTGCCCGAACAGGATCGAGGTAACGCCGACCAGGCTCCAGACCATGCCGGCGCCGAGATTGTAGATGGTGAAACGGCGCGCGAACCGCTCGGCGGCGGGCACGTCGGCGATACTGAGCCCAAACGCGATCAGCCGGTCGCAATAGAGCGTCATCGCCAGGCGGACGCCGATTAGCGCGGCGGTGACCCAGACTGGCACGTCGGTCGCCATATAGGCGACCGGCAGGCCCCACAGCACCAGCGGCGCGTAGCGGTAAGGCGCCATTTTGGCGGCGATTCGCCGTTTCAACTCGACCGTGACCCGCGGGTCGTCGGGGGCCAGCGCCTCGCCGGGCGGGACGTCGGTGGAAGGGGCTGCAGTGGCGCCGGTCATGATCAAAATCCTCGAACAGTCCATTCTGCCGACCCGATGTTTCGCCACGGTATCGCGGGCCCGCCGAATTGTTGCGTGTGTTTCGCGGCGCGGCCCCCGACTGCCCAGCGAGCGTCGCTTGATCCCGCCAGCGGGCGTGCGGCAGGATGCCCCCGGGGGACCGGCATGTCGCAACGCAGCAAGGATTCGCGGCCGCACGTGATCGTCGTCGAGGACGAGGCGTTTCAGCGTGAAACGCTGGTCGAGTACCTCGAGGGCAACGGGTTTCGCGCGGCCGGGGTCGAAGCCGGCGCGGCGCTGCGGAAGCTGGTCGAGAAAGATCCACCGGTCCTGGTCCTGCTCGACCTGCACCTGCCGGGCGGCGAGGACGGCTTCGCGCTGGCCCGCTGGCTGCGCGAGCGCAGCGCCAAGGTCGGCATCATCATGGTCACCGCCAGCGGCGACACGATCGACCGCGTTGTCGGCCTGGAGACCGGCGCCGACGACTACATCGCCAAACCGTTCGAGCCGCGCGAGCTGTTGGCCCGGGTCAAGGCGGTGCTGCGGCGCGCCGGCGGCGCGCAGGCCGCCAAGGGCACGCCGCGCGTGCGCGTCGGCCGTTGCATGCTCGACCTGGAGTCGCGCACCCTGACCGCGCTATCGGGCGAGGAGGTGCCGCTGCGCGCCGGCGAGTTTGAGCTGTTGAAGCTGCTGGCGGAGAATCCCAACCGGCCACTGACCCGCGACTGGCTGCTGGAGACGGTGAGCCACCGCGAGATGGACGTGTTCGACCGCGCCATCGACATCCGCATCATGCGGCTGCGGCGCAAGGTCGAGGTCGACCCGGCGCGGCCGACGTCGATCCGCACTGTGCGCGGCGCCGGCTACATGTTCGTACCGCCCGAAGATTGACGCGGCCCGAAGGCGTGATCGCCGGGGCGCGTCACTCCAGTGACGCGTCATGCGCCACCATAGGCGAAGACGCGCGACTGGAGTCGCGCGCCCCCGGCGCCACCTTCCCCGCGCCAAGGCGTGGCAAAGGAAGCCAACTACCGCCGGCTCATGGCAACGTGGCGGACGCCGATGATCTGGCCGAGGCAGTTGCCGACATGGTGGGCGGCGTCGAGATCGAGGCCCTCGACCTGCAAGTCGACGCTCAGCGTATCGGCGACGCGATCAGCGTCGCGCTCGACGCAACGGCTTGCGTGCACCGCCAGCGGCACGAGGCCGCGCTTGGCGATGTACTCGAGCACCCGCGGCAGCAGGCCGGGCGAGGGATCGGCGCTGACGCCGTAGCACCAGACCGCATCAGCCGGCAGGGCGGACGGCAGCGGCCGCGCCGGAGCGACAGCGGCAAGACGACGGAATGACGTGGACTGGACGGACGGCTCAGTGGCCGTGGCGGCGGACATGGCAACGCTCCTCGGACGGACGGACGAACAAGCCTTCGACCCGGACCCTGCTAGGGGCCGGGCGGCTAATTCGCCGACCGATGAGTGCGTGCATCCGCATGGGCGCTAAAGTACCTTCGCCGCCGACTTTCGGCAAGACCGGGGGAGCCCTGCATGCGTCTGCAACTCGTGACTTGGTCCGATGTGGAGCGTTATCTGAAATCCAGCACCGGCATCATCATTCCCATCGGCTCGACCGAGCAGCATGGGCCCAACGGCCT
>DATFGV010000823.1:0-14965 GCA_035249115.1 Vineibacter sp. | reverse complement strand
ACCTCGCGGTGACCAGTCAGTCCGCAGGCGCGCCCATGCCTTAAAGCCCTTCGCCGGTGAACCGGAGAGCCGTGCCGGACGTTCTGGGCCGATCCATCATCATGGGGGGCGGGAGCCCTGGCCCGCCCGATCCTCTGCTTGATCCTGGTCGAAACCTTGTTCGGCATCGCTGGCAGCGACGCCATTCCTCTCATCATCAAACCGGCCGCAATCAGGCGACGGCCGGGGCCGTCACCTGCTTCGACCGGGACCATTGAGCGCAAGTGCCATTGCCATCACACTGGCGTGACGATCCACCCGTCGGGGGGCCGCACCGCCGTCATCCGATTTGTCCGGGCGCTCGTAGTGAATACTGAGGTCGGCTCGCACGCCGGCGGAGGGAGGCCTGGCGATGGCGTGGTGGGCGGTTTGCTGGAGCTGCATGGCGCAACGTGCTTGGCGCCGGTTGGCGGACGCTTACCGCAGCTTGGCGAGTGGACCAACACACGACGAAGTGCCGGTGGTCCTTCACGCTGTCGTGAGGATCAATTGGCGCCGACGGGCGGACGGCCGCCGGCCGGGGATGCGCCGGAGCCAGCCGTGAAGGTCGCGGTCATCGGGTCCGGCGTCGCCGGGTTGGGCGCCGCCTGGCTGTTGTCGCGCCGCCACAACGTGGCGCTATACGAGCGCGAGACGCGCCTGGGTGGCCACAGCAACACGGTCGAGGTGCCGGGACCGCGCGGCCCAGTGGCCGTCGATACCGGTTTCATCGTCTACAACGAGCCGAACTACCCAAACCTCACGGCGATGCTGTCGCATCTCGGGGTGGCGACGCAGCCCAGCGACATGAGCTTCGCCGTCAGCCTCGACGGCGGCCGTTTCGAGTATGGCAGCCGCTGGTACGCCTTCCTCGGCCAGGTGGCGAATGCCGCGAATCCGGACCAGTGGCGTTTGCTGCGGGAGATCACGCGATTCAACCGCGAGGCACCCCGCCTGCTGGCGGCGGCAGAGGACCTGCCGCTGACCGTCGGCGCATACCTTGAGGCCAATGGCTACGGCCGGCCGTTTGTGCAGCGCTATCTGATGCCGATGGCCGGTTGCATCTGGTCGGCGCCGATGCGCCAGATGCTGGCCTACCCCGCACAGGCGTTGGTTCGGTTTTTCGCCAACCACGGGCTGCTGCGCGTCGCAGGCCAGTTGCCCTGGCGTACGGTGCGCGGCGGTAGCCGTTCCTACGTCGCTCGGCTGGCCGCGAGTCTCGGCGACGCGGTGCGCACGGGACATGGCGCCACATCGGTGATGCGCCTGGACGGACGCGTCCTGGTTCGCGACTCCGCCGGTCAATGGGACAGCTTCGACCGGGTGATCCTGGCTTGCCATGGCGATCAAGCATTGCGTCTGCTGGACCGGCCGAATGACGCCGAGCGCCGCGTTCTCGGCGCTTTCAAGTACGCCGCCAACCGCGCCACGCTGCATGGCGACGTCGACCTGATGCCGCGACGGCGCCTTGTCTGGTCGAGCTGGAATTACGTGGCGCGCGAGGGAGATTGGGATGCGCCGGCCAGCCTGACATACTGGATGAACCGGCTGCAGCGTCTGGTGTCGCAGCCGATCTTCGTGTCGCTCAATCCACCGCGGCCGGCGCGCCCGGAGAAGGCCTGGGGCCAATTCACCTACCACCATCCCCTGTTCGATCGTGCGGCGATCGAGGCACAGGGCGAGCTGCCAAGCATTCAGGATGTCAACGGTGTGCTGTTCTGCGGTAGCTATTGCGGCTACGGCTTTCACGAGGATGCCCTGGTGTCGGGTCTGGAGGCGGCGGAGCGGCTGGGTGTGGCGCGGCCGTGGACGGCGGCGACGGGACGCCGGCAGCGGCGCGAGCCGTCGACAGCCGTGCACGCCCTGGTACCGGCACCACTGCGAATGCCGGTCGCGGCACGGGAATTGTCGTGACCACCGCCATTCGATGGCTGGGTAACTGGGCCAGCCGCCTCGGCCCGCGACAGCCGCCGGCCGCACGCCCGACCCTTGTACCAGCGCGCTCCTCGACCGTCCGGCGTGGGTCAGGCGCTCGCCGCATTGCCCCGCTGCCGGGCGGCATCCTGGTAGCCGAGGTGTTCCACGCGCGATTGCGGCCACGCGGCAACGCCTTCAGCTACAAGGTCAACTATCTCTGCGTGCCGCTGTCGCAAATTGACCGGCTGGATCGGACCTGGATGCGGCTCGATCGGCCCGCCGCAGTCGCGTTTCATCGTCGAGACCATGGCGACGGGGGCGAACTGGCCGACTGGCTGCGCGCGCGGTTGCGGCGTTGGCACCTCGACGACGCCTGCGACGGCGAAATCATATTGATCGCGCTGCCGCGCCTATTTGGCTATGTGTTCAATCCCGTGAGCTTCTGGTGCTGTCATGATTCGGCAGGCGGCCTGCGCGCCGTGTTGTGCGAGGTCCGCAATACGTTCCACGAGCGCCACAACTACCTCGTGTTCCATGACGACCGGCGGCGGATCGAGCCCGGCGATTGGCTTGAGGCTCGCAAGCTGTTTCACGTATCGCCGTTTATGCCGGTGGCAGGCCACTATCGCTTCCGGTTCACGATCGACGCTGATCGAGTCGCGGTCACGATCAACTACGACGACGGCCACGGCCCTGCTCTGTCGACCAGAATTTCCGGCACTCGCGAGGCACTCGACGACCGGACGGTCGTCAGGCGCTTCCTGTGCAATCCACTGATGACTTTCGCAGTGATTTTCCGCATACATTGGCAGGCAGTGCGTCTTTGGTTCAGGCGCACGCCTTTCTTCGTCAAGCCCGCGCCGCCCAAGGACGAGACGACGCGATGATGGTGACGTTCGCTCCGCACCCGCCTTTGACGGCGCAGTTCGCGCTGCGCGCGCTTGATCACTTGCAGATCGGCTGCCTGGAATTGACGCTGCCCGATGGCGGCCGCCGGGTGTTGCACGGATCGCGGCCGGGCCCGCGCGCCGTACTCGAGGTGCGGGACTGGGCATTCTTCCGCCGGGTTATCTTATCGGGCGACATCGGACTGGCCGAAGCCTACATGGACGGGTTGTGCGACACGCCCGACCTGGTGACGCTGATCGAGTTGCTGGCGCTCAACGAACCGCAACTCGCTAAGATCGCCAACGGCAGCTGGTGGCGGCAGCTTGGGTTCCGACTGGCGCACGCCGTGCGCCACAACTCGCGCCAGGGCGCGCGGCGCAACATCCGCGCGCACTATGACCTGGGCAACGATTTCTACAGCCTGTGGCTCGATCCGACGATGACCTACTCGTCGGCGTTGTTCGACGGCGACCCGTCGCGCCCGCTGGAGGTCGCCCAGCGCGCCAAGTACGCGCGCATCGTCAATCGGCTCGGGTTGCGCCAGGGCGACTCGGTGCTGGAGATCGGCTGCGGCTGGGGCGGCTTCGCGGAGGCAGCGGCGCGGCTCGGCGCGCGCGTCACCGCGATCACGATCTCTGCCGCGCAGGCCGAATTCGCGCGCCAGCGACTGGCACGTGCCGATCTGGCGCACGCAGCGAAGGTCGATCTTTGCGACTACCGCGACGTACGGGGCGCCTTCGACCACATTGTGTCAATCGAGATGATCGAGGCGGTCGGCGAGCGCCACTGGCCGGCCTACTTCGCCGCCCTGAAGCGCCACCTCAACCCGGGCGGCAAGGCGATCGTACAGGCGATCACCATCGCCGATGCGTTCTATCAACAGTATCGACGCCGCGCCGATTTCATCCAGACCCACATCTTTCCGGGCGGCATGCTGCCCTCGCCGACCGTGATCGCCGATCAGGCGCGCCGGGTCGGTTTGAGCGTCGCCGACAGTTTCGGCTTCGGCGGCGACTACGCCAGCACCCTGCGAACCTGGCTGGCACGCTTCGACGATGCCGTCGACCGCGTGAAGGCGCAGGGTTTCGACGACCGCTTCGTGCGCATGTGGCGCTACTACTTGTCCTATTGCGCCGTCGGCTTTGCCACCGCCCGCACCGACGTGGTCCAGGCCGAATTCACGCATGCTTAGGCCGCTGGCGCGGTGACGGCGCGATGGCACGCGCCGACCAGGCTGACGACACGACCTGGCGTGGCCGACGGGTCTGGATCACCGGTGCGTCGTCGGGCATCGGCCACGCCGTCGCGGTGGCGCTGGCGCAACGAGGCGCGCGCCTGGGCGTCACGGCGCGATCGGCCGAGGCGCTGGCGACGGTGGTGCGTGACCTGGACGGTACCGGCCACCTTGCGTTGCCGGCCGACGTCACCGATCCAGCGACATTGGCAGCTTGCGTCAACCAGCAGGTCGAGGCCTGGGGCGGGCTTGATGTCGCCATCCTGAACGCGGGTACCCATGTGCCGATGCGCGCCGACGCTATCGATATTGCCGCGGCCCGCCGCCTGGTCGACGTCAACCTGATGGGCACGATCAATGCCGCGGCGGCGACGATCCCGCCGTTCCTGGCGGCGCGGCGCGGGCACATCGCGGTGGTTGCCAGCGTGGCTGGCTACATCGGCTTGCCTAAAGCGCTGGTCTACGGCGCAACCAAGGCGGCGTTGATCAACTTCACCGAGTCGTTGCGACTTGATCTCGCCGGCAAGAGAATCAAGGTGCAGCTAATATGCCCGGGGTTTGTCGCCACGCCGCTGACATCGCGCAATGACTTCCGCATGCCAGCGCTACTAGCGGTCGACGACGCAGCTGAACGCCTCGTCGCCGGCCTGTCGGCGTCGCGCTTCGAGATCCACTTCCCCCGGCGTTTTACGCTGGCGCTGAAGCTGTTGAGGTTGCTGCCCTACCCCTTGGCGTTTCGCCTCATCCACCGGTTGACCGGGCTATAGGGTGCGCGGATGGCCAGGCTTGCCGTCGTCTACGTCACCGTGTTCGCAGCGCTGCTGGTCATCGACCTGGTCTGGCTTGGCCTGGTTGCGCGCGGATTCTACAAGCGTCACCTCGGCCACTTGATGCGCGATGCGCCGAACTGGGGCGCGGCGGTGCTGTTCTACGTCTTCTATACCGCCGGCATCGTCGTGCTTGCCGTGCGACCGGCGCTGGACGGCGGTTGGCCTATCGCAGCCGGCCTGGGCGCAGCGCTCGGGCTGTGCGCCTACGGCGCCTACAACCTCACCAACCTCGCGACATTGCGCGATTGGCCGTGGCGCTTGTCCGTCGTTGACATGGCCTGGGGCACGGCGCTGACGGCCGCCACCGCCGTGGCGGGCTTCGCCGTCTCCTGAACGCTCGCAAGAAACGCGGAACTGAGGTACTCGACCATCAAGGCAGGGACTCTGCTATCGTAGTGGGTCACCGCCGGAGAGGGCATGCTTAACCGCCTGCGCCGACGCCTGGGCTTCGACCGCGAAGCGGTGCTGATCCGACGCATTCGCCATCGCGATCCCAATATCGCGCGCCAGGCGCTCATCGACATCACCCGCCTACCGTGCAGCGACGCCATCATCCTGGCGCTGGACGGCATGCCTCACCAGTCTTGGGGCATCGAGGCCCTGGGACGTATCGCCGACCCGCGGGCGTCCCACGCCCTGGTACGCCAGCTGCGGCAAAACGCGGGGGCGCGCGACGATGCGTGCGTCGCGCTGTCGCAACCGCATCACGAGCCTGCGGTCCCGGCGTTGGAGCAGTTGGCGCTACGCGACACCGACTATCACGTGGTCGCCGCCGCGACCAAAGCGCTGGCAGGAATCGGGACGCCGGGAGCGGTGGCAGCGCTGGAACGCTTTCGCCGCGAGCCGGCGCGCCCGCTACGCTATCACGACATGGCCGAGGACGACACGTTGGTGAGCAGCGACTTGCTGGGTCAAGGGATCACAGCGACGGCCCAGGGCGCGGCGAGCGTGTCGCGCCACGGCTGATTACCGCGGCATCGACGCGACAACGCGCTCCGTCTGCATGTGCCCGTGCTATTGGCTCGGTGGCTGGAACTCGGTCGCCAGGCGTTGCGCCTCGGCGAGCTGCTCCGGAGTCAGGCGCAGCGCGATGCTGTCGCGCTCGCGCTGGGCACGGGTGCGGCTAACGAGGTCGCCGGCGCCGAACCGCGCCATCGCGATCTCGAACCAGGCGTGTGCCTGAACGTCGTCGCGCCGCACGCCGACCCCGCCGGCGTAAACCAGGCCCAGTTCCAGCTGCGCCGTGGCGTGGCCCTGGTGGGCCGCCAGCCGCAGCCAGCGTGACGCCTCGGTTGCGTTGCGCGACACGCCAATGCCGGCGGCGTACAGCATGCCGAGCCGATAGCGCGCCTCGGCGTGCGCCTGCAGCGCCGCCTTGCGATACCAGGTGGCGGCCTCGACGTCGTCGACCGCAACTCCCATGCCCAGCTGGTGCATGAAGCCGAGGCGAAACTGGGCGTTGGCGTCGCCCTGATCCGCCAGGGGACGCAGCAAACGGATGGCATTCTCGTGGTCGCCGCGGTCAATGGCCGCGTTCACGGCGTCAAGGGGCGGCGCCGCCAGGGTTCCCGGCGGAACGGTGGCCAGCATGGCGGCAACCAGCAATGGTACGCAGAGCCGCCTCGTCACGGCGATCGCCAACCCCGCCCCGAGAATGCCCGAGCGACGCGCCATGTGCCCGGGCCGGCGCCCGTTTGGCCACACATGACCTGCATTGGTCATAGGACAAGCGTGCGACGCGGCACGTCGGGGTCCGATGTGGGATTCGGCGCGGTTCCCGGGGGTGCGCAGCCAGCCAGCCGGGCTGGCCCGGCTAGGACCACTGCCGGCGCGTCAGAACTCGAAACGCGTCGACCAGCACCGGTGGCGTGCAGTACTTGACGCCGAGCGCGATGCGGCCGAAGCGGCCCATCGTGATCGGCTTCACGAAAATGGTCGAGTGGTCCTTGTCGCTGGCCTCGTCGGCCCGGCCGTTGCTGTAGTAGTAGGCCGCAACCGAGCGGCGCGTGCGCCCGGCAGGGGCCCGGACCGGGTCAGGATGTCCGTGGAAACTCTTGGACGTCTGGTACATCAGGATCGACCGTCCAAACTCCGGTACGACCTCAACCTCGCACTTGTCCCGGGTGCCGTTCCATAGCTGCAGCGCGCCGCCATATTCCGGCAGCCAGTCCTTGTTCAGATAGGTGATGAACACCATGCGGTTGTCGAGCTTGTTGATCGGATGCTTGTTGAAGTCGATGTGGACCGCGAACTTGCCGCCGGTCGGGATCTTGTGCATGCCGCCGTTGTGCAGCATCGGGTCGGTGATCAGCGACTCGACGCCGGTCACGCGGCTCAGAAAGTCGACGAAGCGCTTGGAGTAGATCGTATCGAAGTACAGCTGCGCCGCCGGGCCCAACGGCGTGCTGGCCTTGGTGCCCATTTTCACTTCATTGCGGGTGTCGTAGCGCTGCCAGTCGCCGCTGCGGACGACGTCGAACTCGTCGTGGATACACTCCAGCAGCCGGGGCGAGAACAGTCCGTCGAGCACCAGGTGCTTGAAGGGCTGCGCCGCCACAAACTGATCTCGCAGCGCGCTGACGTTCGCATCGGTCAAGGCCAGCGGATTGATCAGCTTGTCAGCATCGAGTCGAATGCCATGCAGGCTGAAAAAATTCTCTTCGTCGCGGACGACACCGTCGTCCTTGCGCACTGTCTGGGTCATGCCCCGCCCCATCGCCCTTCCGGGCCAGTTTCCAATCACGCGCCGCAGTCCCCACCGCAACGCGTTCCCGGCGAATTTCCCTTGGCTCGGGCCGCCGGGCGATTGATCCTCGCCAACCAACAAACCAACCAGCACCGCCGGACTGCGCACGACAGCGACGGCCACCGATGGCTCTGGAGCCACCGCTCCAGATCACGAATGCTGCATTTTAGCGCTAGAGGTCTGGTTTGTGTCAACGACTGCAAAAATCGCCAATGAATCTCGCTCCCGGCTGCGCTACAAGCCGGCACAACTGTCAGCATGACGCCATAACATATTGTTTTATAACTAATTTTTACCGATTCGGCATGCGGACCCAAGCCCTACCATGTGGCGCGAGCAGCGTGCACTTACACGCAAGTTTTGCGGCCTTTTTTACCCTACCCCTGTGACCAACTACACTTGCCCCCGCCGCCAGACCTCACGGCAAATCGGCCTCAGCTTCGATTTCGACCACCGCTTGCGAATCGAGCAGGCCGGTCACCTCGACCAGGGTCATGGCTGGGAAGTGCCGGCCCAAGGTTGCCGCCCAGGCGGCGCCGATCGCCGGACCGGCCTCCCGGAACGCCGTGATATCAGTGACATAGGCGCGTAGCGCAACGATGTTGCCCACGTCGCCGCCGGCCGCACGCACGACGGTGACAACGTTTGCCAACGCCAGCCGCCACTGTGCGCCAATCTCGAGGCCGACGGCGACCGGCTTGCCCGGTTCCTGGGCCACTTGTCCCGCGACACGCACCGTGCGGCTGCCGGTCGAGCGCACGGCTTGCGAAAAGCCGCGCGGGCGCGGCCAGCCCTCCGGCAGGATCGGCGTGTAGGCGATGTCGCTCATGGTTCCTCCTTCATGCGATGTGCGCCTTCCGACACGCGCCGCGCGCTGCGGCATCGGGGTGAGCGCTTCCGGTTGAGACCCTGTCGCGCGCCTGAAACCGTTGCGGTCTATGCTGCCGGCTTGGCCACCCGCTTCCAGCGCGCGGCCACAAGCGGCAACACCCGATCGATCAGTTTTTGGGTTTGCGCCAGCATCGCCTCGTCGCCCCGCGCCGCCGGCCGTAGGATGAACTTTGAAACGCCGGCGTCGATGTATTCCCGCAACCGTTCGACGATCGTGGTTTCGTCGCCGATCGCGAAGTAGCGCAGCGGATTACGTCCAGTGCGCTTGGCGTAGGCCTCCATGACAGGCGCCAGGCCGCGGTCGCCGGCTGAACCGAAATGGAAGGCAAAGGCGGCGCCGTAGTGATCGTCGTCGATCCGGCGTCCAGCGGCCACCGCCGCCGCTTTGATGGCGGCGACAATCTTGCCGGTGTCGGCCGCAGTTTCGGCACCGGCCTGCCAGCCGGTGCCATAGCGCGCGGTGCGTCGGATCGCGGCTTCCGACGAACCGCCGATCCACATCGGCAGGTCAGGTTGCACCGGCCGCGGCGAAATCGACGCGTCCTTCAGTCGATAGTGGCGGCCGACAAAATCGACGCTCTCCTCGCGCCACAGCCGGGAGATGATCTCCAGGCCCTCGTCGGTGCGCCGCCCGCGGGTACTGGTATCGACGCCCATCGCTTCCCATTCCGGCGCCAGCGGGCTGCCGATGCCGAAGGCCGGCAGCAGCCGCCCCTCGGACAGCACGTCGATCGTGGCGCACTGTTTGGCCAGCAGCACCGGTTCGCGCAGGGCCAGTGACACGACATTCATGCCGAACTTCAGCCTTCGGGTACGGCCGGCCATGGCGGCAATCGCCGTCATGCATTCCAGGATTGGTGGACGGCTGATGATACGGTCGGTCTGCCATAGCGAGTCGACGCCGCTCTGCTCGCACATGTCGACCCAGCGCCAGAACCCCGCGGTGGTCGTGAACGGATACTCCATCAGACCCATGCCGATCGCGACGCCCATGGCAGCTTCTCCCCACCGCAACACCCGCTGATGCTCTATGGCGGTCCGCCTACGCGCGATAGGGGGCCGCCAGCGGCGCCCAGGTGTCGAGCGTGCGCAGGATTTCGTCCCGACTGGCATCCGGCACGCCGAGCAGCGTCCGGTGCAACCCAACCCTGGCGTAGGACTCCAAGGTCGCTGCGTCGGGACGCGCACCAAACACCGAGATCGTCAGGCTGGCTGGATCACGGCCGGCCGTGCCGGCCATGCGGTTGAGACGTTCGACAGCCTGTCCAGGTTCGAAGTTACGCGCGCCGCGCGGGAACCAACCGTCGCAATAGTCGACGACGCGACGCAACGTGTAGTCGCTCTCACCGCCGAGCAGGATCGGCGGATGCGGCCGCCGCACCGGCTTGGGGTAGCTCCAGATCGGGTCGAACTTCACGAATTCACCCTTGAACGCCGCCTCATCCTGGGTCCAGATCGCCTTCATGGCCCGCGTGTATTCTCCCATCTGCTTGAAGCGTGTCGCGTGGCGCACGCCGTGGTTTTCCATCTCGTCGACGTTCCAGCCACCGCCGATGCCGAACTCGAAACGGCC
The DNA here is from genome assembly GCA_035249115.1 of Vineibacter sp. Classification (GTDB taxonomy): domain Bacteria; phylum Pseudomonadota; class Alphaproteobacteria; order Reyranellales; family Reyranellaceae; genus Vineibacter. The sequence goes on along the minus strand of DATFGV010000823.1, from coordinate 4,868 downwards.
GCCCGATAGCATGTCGAGGCTGGCGATGGTCTTGGCCAGGCCGATCGGTTCGTGTTGCGGTACCAGGCAGACGCCGGTGCCGATCACGAGTTTCCGGGTGGCGGCCGCCGCGAAGGCCAGCGACACGAACGGATCATGGGTGCGGGCATAGCGCTTGGGCAGCTCACCGCCGCCGGGGAACGGCGTTCGTCGGCTGAGCGGGATATGCGTGTGCTCCGGCACGAACAGTGATTCGAAACCGCGCTCCTCCAGCGCCCGCGCCAGCTCGCTGATGTCGATCCCGTAATCGGTCGCGAAATAGAACACTCCGACGCGCATCTCGTTCCTCCGCCAAATTCATCCTCGCACGCACACCATAGCCGGCGGTACGCGCTCTGACCAACTGGTCGCGTCATGCCAGCCCCGACCGTCGCGCCGCCTGAATCCGCTTGGACGGCCGACTCGATCGGTCGACACTTGCGCTCGGCCAGGGATGCGGAGGGACGACACGATGAGGCACAGCGGCGATCGCATCATCACCAGCCACGCCGGCAGCCTGCCACGACCCGACGCGCTGATTGAGGCCAACCACCAGCGCGAGACCGGCGGCACGGTTGAGGAAGCCGGTTTTCAGGCGATGCTGACCAGTGGCGTGGCCGACGTGGTGCGTCGCCAGAAGGCGGCCGGCATCGACGTGCCGGGCGATGGCGAGTACGGCAAGTCGATGTGGCACAAGGTCAACTACGGTGCCTGGTGGAGTTATTCCTTCCACCGCCTAGGCGGCCTGGAGCTCAAGGGGCTAGGCCTCTACGATTTTCCCGTGCGTCGCTCCAAGCCTGGCGAGGTTGTGCTGTCGAGCTTTGCCGACCGCCGTGATCGCCTCCGGTTCGCGGAGGCCTATGCCGATCCTGAGTCCGGCGTGTCGACCGGCCCACGGCTGAAGAACTGGCCGACGTGTACCGGGCCGATAACTTACAAGGGCCACGAGGCGATCAAGGCTGACATCGCCAACTTCAAGGCGGCGCTGCAGGCCAACGGCGTTGACGAGGGCTTCATGACATCGATCGGACCTGGCAGTTGCTCGCGCATCGGCAACGAGTACTACAAGAGCGATGACGAGTTCGTGTTTGCCTGCGCCGATGCCATGCGACCGGAGTACCAGGCGATTGTCGACGCTGGCCTGGTACTGCAGATCGACGATCCGTCGATCGCCGAGAACTTCGATCAGATCAATCCCGAGCCGACAGTCGAGGCGTACAGAAAGTTCACCATGGTGCGGATCGAGGCGCTAAACCACGCGCTGCGCGGCCTGCCGCAGGAGCGTATCCGTTTCCACCTGTGCTGGGGCAGCTGGCACGGACCGCACACCACCGACATCGCCATGCGCGACATCGTCGACGTGATGCTGGCGGTCAATGCCGGCGCCTACTCTTTCGAGGCCGGAAACGTGCGACATGAACACGAATGGGCAGTCTGGAAACACGTTAAGCTGCCCGACGGCAAGCGCATCCTGCCCGGCGTCGTCAGCCACGCCACCAACGTCGTCGAACATCCCGAGCTCGTGGCGGAGCGTATCAACCGCTTCGCTAACGTGGTCGGGCGCGAAAACGTCATCGCCAGCACCGATTGCGGCCTCGGCGGCCGGGTACATCCGCAGATCGCCTGGGCAAAGCTTGAAACCTTGGCGCAAGGCGCCGCCATCGCCTCGAACACTCTTTGGCCCACACCGTCCGGACGGCGCTGAGATGCGCCTCACCGTCGCCCAAGCCCGCGCGCTGGTCGAGCATGTCATGCAGTCGCTGGGCCACAGCGCCGCCGAGGCAGCGATCATTGCCGACCACCTGATCGATTGCGAGCTGCGCGGCGTGAACTACGGTGGCCTGCCGCGGGCGCTGTCGATCTGCGAGCGCTTTGCGCGCCTGGGAAACCGACGCAAGCCCATACGCGTGACGCATGAGACACCGGTCTCGGCCCTGGTCGAGGGCGGCGACAACATCGGCTACCTCGTTGCGCATCGCGCCATGTCGATCGCTGTCGACAAGGCGCGGACCAGCGGTATCGCGGCCGTCGCGGCCAACGACACGTGGTACACCGGCATGCTGTCGTATTTCGCCGAGATGGCGGCGAGGCACGGCTTCGTGTCGCTGATCGCCTCGAACGCCACGCCGTGGGTGGCGCCGCACGGCGCCACCGAAGGCCGCTTCGGCACCAACCCGATCTGCGTCGGCTTTCCGACCGACGGCGATCCCGTGATCTGGGACATCGGCACGTCGAGCATCATGCACGCCGAGGTGCTGCTGCATGGCCGCATGGGCACGCCCCTGCCCGAGGGTGTCGCTTTCGGGCCTGACGGTGCGCCAACCCGTGATCCCGCCACGGCGCTGGCCGGTGCCATGGCGGTGTGGGGTGGGCACAAGGGGTCCGGCCTCGCGATCGTGGTGCAACTGCTGGGCGTGATGTGCAACGCGCCGGTCCTGCCGCGCGACATCGCCGAGTACGGTTGCCTGACCGTGGTCATGAGCTCCGGCCTGTTCATGCCGGCGGCCGAGTTCAAGAAGCGAGTCGCCGACTACGCCCAATCCGTGCGCGATGCCCGACCGTTGGCCGGTGGTGCGCCGGCGCGCATGCCCTTCGAGCGCTCCGCCGTCGAGCGCCGGCGGCGCCTGGCCGCTGATGTCATCGAGGTGCCTGACCTGGTGTACGCAAAGCTGGTCGAAATCGCTGGCGCGTAGGTCGCGTGCGCCAAGTCTGACCGAACGGTATTGGTCTAGCCGTAGTTCCCAATCGTCGTGAGCGAAGCAAAGGACAACAAAATGTGGGACGACAGCCATGCGAACGGGGGATACGGCGGCGCGGGTTTCGAATACCATCCGGTCTGACTGCGGCCTATGGTCGGATCGGGGAACGCCGGATCGTAAGAAATAAAGGCGTCGTCCACGGGACGGAAACGGTGAGCGGGTTCGAGCTGGTGGTCATCGACGTGCTTCAGGCGCTGGTCGCCGGCCTGCTGGTCGGCGGCACGTACGCGCTGATGTGCGTCGGCCTGGGCATGATCTTCGGCGTCATGCGGGTGGTGAACTTCGCCCAGGGCGATTTCTTCATGCTCGGCATGTACGCCGCCTACTACGTCGCCACGGCGCTCGGCGTCATGGCCGTGCTCGGGCCCTATGTCGGGCCGGTTGCCGCGGGCTTGGCGGCGGGCCCAGTGGTGTTCGCGGCCGGCTGGCTGCTGCACCGCTTCCTGGTCGGCCGCGTGACTGGAGTCGCCGCCGTGGGAACCGAGGCCGAAGGCCACTACGCCCAGATCATCCTCACCCTCGGCATCGCGCTGGTGCTGCAGAACGGCGGCCTGATCCTGTTCGGCTCGCTGCCGCTGTCGATACCGACACCGATGTCGCGCGCCTCGTGGGAGATCTGGGAGCTGCTGGTCAACCAGGCGCGTACCATGAGCTTCGGCGTCGCGGTCGTCGTGGCACTGCTGCTGTACGTGTTCCTCAAGCGCACGCCGCTGGGCAAGTCGATGCGCGCTGCCGCCGACAACCCCGAGGCGGCGCTTTATATGGGCATCGACGTCGACCGCGCCCATCGCGTGGCGTTTGCGCTGGGCTGCGGCATCACGGCCATCGCCGGCGGCCTGATCGCCAGCTCGCAGTCGTTCCAGCCCTATATCGGCTTCGACTTCGTCATCATCATGTACGCCGGCGTGGTGCTGGGCGGCCTGGGCAGCATCCTCGGCGCGTTCTGGGGCGGCATGACCATCGCGCTGGTGCAGCAGATGTCGACGCTCGTGCTGCCGTTCCAGCTGCAGAACACGGCGATCTTCGTCGTCTTCCTGCTGATCATCTTTTTCAGGCCGCACGGCATGTTTGGCCGCTCTGCCGATCGGACCTGACGTGGCTGGCCGCCGCCCGCTGAGGCGCGACCTGCTGGGCATCGCCGGCGTGGCGTTGGCATTCGTCGTCGCGCTGCTGCTGGTCGAGAACGCCTACTACCGGCTGATCCTGACGCTGGTGGTGATCTGGGCCACCATGGGGCTGGCCTGGAACATGCTGTCGGGTTACGGCGGCCTGATTTCCTTCGGCCACGCCGCCTTCTTCGGCCTGGGCGCCTACACCGTCACCTTGGCGATGGTGAAATACGACATCACGCCTTGGATCGGCATTCCCATTGGCGTGGTCGTCGGCATGGTGGCCGGTGCGCTGGTCGGGCTGCCGACGTTCCGACTGCGAGGCCACTATTTCGGCCTGGCAATGCTCGCCTACCCACTCGCCATGCTCTACGTCTTCGAGTGGCTGGGTTACCAGGAAGTCACTCTGCCAATGAAGCGCGAGTCGCCAGCCGCCTACATGCAGTTCAGCGATCCGCGCGTGCATGCCCTGCTCGGCCTGGGCCTGATGGTGCTGGCGCTGCTGGCGTCGCTCGCGGTCGAGCGCTCGCGCTTCGGCATGGCGCTCTTGGCCATCAAGCAGAACGAAGCCGCCGCTGAAGCCGCCGGCATCGACACTTGGCGTTGGAAGATGCCGGCGATCGTGCTGTCGGCCGGCTTCGCCGCGGCGGCCGGCGGGCTCTACGCCGTGGTGCTGCTGATCGTCACGCCGCAGACCGTCTTCGGCGTACTGGTGTCGGCGCAGGCGCTGATCGTCTGCCTGTTCGGCGGCGTCGGCACACTGTGGGGACCGGTGATCGGCGCGGCGATCCTGGTACCCCTGGCCGAGATCCTGCACGGCGAGTTGGGACATGTCATTCCCGGCATTCAGGGCGTCGTCTATGGCGTCGCCATCATCCTGATCATCCTGCTGGCGCCGGAAGGCGTCTTCTGGCGGGTGCGCGACCGTTTCTTCCGCCCGGCGCCGGTTGTGCCTGACATGGTGCTGTCGCCGGAGGCGCCG
>DATFGV010000822.1:0-20497 GCA_035249115.1 Vineibacter sp. | reverse complement strand
CGCCGGGTCCGCTCGCACCGCGGGTGCCAACACGGCTGCGGTCGCGGCGTAACGGTCGATCGGCGCTTCGCCGGTCGCTTCTTCGACGCCGGCCGCCTCGTACCAGCGCAGAAGCGCGGCGATGTCGGTAGCGGGCGGGGGGCTGCTCATCGGTGGTTGCCTGCTGCTGCGCACCGCGTGCCCCACCCTGTGGAGCGGCCCGCAGGGCCGCGTCGCGAAGGGTGGGCTGCATTGCCGGCGTGGCGACAACGGCGCGTCGGACCACCCGGTTTGCGACCACCCTTCGCGACGCTCGCTGCGCTCGCTCCTCAGGGTGAGGCCGCGGTGCGTCCGGCGCCACACTATCGGCGGTGCCAGCGTCGCGCCAGCGTCACGCCGCCTGTGGCGTGGCGGCATCTTGTACGCTATGGCTAGGTCGATCAGGGACGATGCCGCGCGGCGTGCGCGGCCGGCGTCGGTGGAGAGGAAGATGGCACGCGAGGCGATGGAATACGACGTCGTGATCGTCGGCGGCGGACCGGCGGGCCTGGCGGCGGCGATCCGGCTGAAGCAGCTCGCGGCCGAGCAGGGGCACGAGGTGTCGGTCTGCCTGCTGGAAAAAGGCTCGGAGATCGGCGCCCACATCCTGTCCGGCGCGGTGATCGACCCGATCGCGCTCAACGAACTGATCCCGGACTGGAAGGGCAAGGACGCGCCGATCAAAACCGAGGTGACCGACGACCGATTCCTCTGGCTGACGCAACCCTCGTCGTTCCGCTTTCCGAATTTCAGCATGCCGCGGCTGATGAACAACCACGGCAACTACATCGTCAGCCTGGGGAACGTCTGCCGGTGGCTGGGCCAGCAGGCCGAGGCGGTGGGGGTCGAGATCTACCCCGGCTTCGCCGCCGCCGAAGTGCTCTACCACGACGACGGCAGCGTCAAAGGCGTCGCCACCGGCGACATGGGCATCGGCAAGGATGGCAAGCACAAGGACTCCTACACGCCGGGCATGGAACTGCACGCCAAGTACACCTTCATCGCCGAGGGCGTGCGCGGCTCGCTGGCCAAGATGCTGTTCGAGAAGTTCAAGCTGCGCGACGGCGTCGATCCGCAGAAATTCGGCATCGGCCTGAAAGAGCTGTGGGAGGTGCCGAAGGACAAGCACAAGCCCGGCCTGGTGGTGCACACCCAGGGCTGGCCGCTCAGCGAGACGAAATCGCAGGGCGGCTCGTTCATGTACCAGTACGACGAGAACCTGGTGTCGATCGGTTTCGTGGTGCACCTCAACTACGAGAATCCGTACCTGTCGCCGTTCGACGAGTTCCAGCGCTTCAAGACCCATCCCGAGATCCGCGCCTACCTCGAGGGCGGCAAGCGCATCGCCTACGGCTCGCGCGCCATCAACGAGGGCGGCCAGCAATCGATTCCCAAGCTGGTCTTTCCGGGCGGGGCGCTGATCGGCTGCTCGGCCGGGTTCGTCAACGTGCCGCGCATCAAGGGCAGCCACAACGCGATGAAGAGCGGCATGCTGGCGGCGGAAGCGGCCTTCGCGGCGCTCAAGGGCGGCAGCGAAGGCCATGACGAGCTCGCGGCCTATCCCGAGGCGTTGCGCAAGTCGTGGCTATGGAAAGATCTCGACAAGGTGCGCAACGTCAAGCCGTCGTTGCGCTGGGGAACCATGGTCGGCACCGTCTATGGCGGTTTCGACATGTGGATGCACGATCTCGGCCTGCGTCTGCCCTGGACCCTGCATCACAAGAAGGCCGACTACGAGACCCTGAAGCCGGCCGCGGAGTGCCAGCCGATCGACTATCCCAAGCCGGACGGGGTGGTGAGCTTCGACAAGCTGTCGTCGGTCTTCCTGTCGGCGACCAACCATGAGGAGGACCAGCCGGTTCACCTCAAGCTCAAGGATCCGTCGATCCCGATCGGCGTCAACCTGCCGAAATGGGCCGAGCCGGCGCAACGCTACTGCCCGGCGGGCGTTTACGAGGTGATCGCCGACGGCGGCGAGAAGCGCTTCCAGATCAACGCCCAGAACTGCGTGCACTGCAAGACCTGCGACATCAAGGACCCGTCGCAGAACATCAACTGGGCGGTGCCCGAGGGCGGCGGCGGCCCGAACTATCCGGGCATGTGAGGGCACGTGGTTGCTGGGGGCGCGCGACTCCTGTCGCGCGTCAAGTGCCGTGCCCGCCGACGCCGCGCCACTGGAGTGGCGCGTCCCCAGCGAGTGACGCCGCGCGATCGCCCATTTTGCAGGCGAGTTTGCCGCCGGCAGTGACGCGGCGGTGCATGGACGGGAGCGGCCGGCCCTGCTATTCGGGCGCCGGAGTCGCCCGCGCGGCGGCGACAGCGTGAGACGGAGTCGAGGCGCATGAGCGGCAGGACCGGTCGCATCCTGATTATCCTGTCTTTCGTCTGCCTCGCGCTCGGGGCCGGCGCGGTCATCGGCATCGACCTGTTGCTGCGGCGAGACCGGCCGGCGCTGGCGCAACCTAGCCCGCCCCGCGGCGGCGAGCCGCGGGCGCGTCCGCCGCGCAGTATCGAGGGCTTCTACCTGTCGGCCCGCGCCGCCGAGCAGGCCAAGGATTATGACGGCGCCGTGGGCCAGGCCGAGCTGGCGTTGCGCCGGGCGCCGGACGATCCGCAGCTGCAGCTGCTCGTCTTCCGGCTGCGGCTGTTGTCCGGCAAGGTGTCGGCGGCGGCCGAGCTGGCGCCGAAGGTGCTGGCGCAAGGGCCGAACGAAGCGCTGCCCAACCTCACCCTGGCGGTGGCGGCGGTCCGCAAGGGCGACTGGAAGGCGGCCGAGGGCTACGTCGCCAAGCTGGGCGACGATGCCTCGCTGGGGGTGCTGCGGCCAATCGTCGATGCCTGGATCAAGGCCGGTCTGAAGGACATGGCCGGGGCGCGGGCCCGCCTCGACGGCGCCCGGCCCGATGACGAGGGCTTGCAGGGTCTGTTCCGCCTGCACGAAGGCCTGCTCGACGAGCTGGCTGGCGATCGCGAGGCGGCCGAACGCAAGCTGCGCACGATCGTCAAGATCGACGAGTTGGCGCCGCCGCGCATCGTCCTGGCGCTGGCCGGCGTGCTGCGCCGGGCCGGCAAGACGGCCGAGGCGCGCGAGCTACTGACGAAGTACGTCGAAGCCAACGCCGACGCGGTGGTCATGGACACGGTGCTGCGCAACGACTCGCTGCCCAAGCCGCCGACGCCGGCCGAGATGATCGCCGACCTGCTGGTCGAGATCTCCGGTGCGATCGCCGTCTCGCGACGCGAGAACGCTGAGGACCTGGCGCTGGTCTTCGCCTTTTTGGCGCTGGAGCTGGCACCCGGCTCGGATTCGGCGCGGCTGATGGCGGCTGACCTGTTCGAATCGCTGCACCTGCCGGACAAGGTGATCACCCAGCTCAACGCGGTCGATGCCGCCTCGCCGTTGCAGTGGCGGGCGCGCATGCGGGCCGCGGCGGCAGTGGCCGAGACCGGCAAGATCGACGACGCCGTCAAGGCGCTGCAGGCGATGATCGGCGAGCGGCCGGAACGGCTCGACGCCGCCGCCCAGCTCGGCGACCTGATGCGCTCGAAAGAACGCTACGCCGAGGCGGTGAAGGCCTACGACACCGCCGTCGAGCGGCTGCGCAAGGTCGAGGATCGGCACTGGGCGCTGTTCTACGCCCGCGGCATTGGCCTGGAGCGCACCAAGAACTGGCCGCGCGCCGAGGCCGACTTCAAACGGGCGCTGGCGATGCTGCAGGCGAGCGACGCCAGCAAGCGGCGCAACCGCGCCTTCGTGCTGAACTATCTCGGCTATTCCTGGATCGACCAGGGCCTCAATCTCGACGAAGGCCTGAAACTCCTGAAGGAGGCGGTCGAGCTGGTGCCGGACGACGGCGCCATCACCGATTCGCTGGGTTGGGCCTACTACCGGCTGGGCCAGTTCGCGGATGCGGTCGTGCTGCTGGAAAAGGCGGTTCAGCTCAAGGCAGACGACGCCACCATCATCGAGCATCTGGGCGACGCCTACTGGCATGTCGGGCGAAAGCGCGAAGCGAGCTTCCAGTGGGAGCGGGCGCTGCGCCAGAAGCCGGAGCCGGAGCGGATCGAGCCGCTCACCAAGAAGCTGGCCGAGGGCCTGACCCCGGCGCTTGACCAGCCGACCATGATCAAGCCGCCCGGCGACGGCGCGCCGGCCGACAAGCCCCCCGCCACCAAGTAGCGGCAGCCGGCCGCGACCGCTGCACCACTGCCGGGCCATGCCCAGGGCTGTCGTACATGGCATAGCTGCCACTCCTTACCTTTCCCCGGAGGGCTGGGCGATCGCATATGGCATAGACCTCACCCTGAGGAGGCCGCGCAGCGGCCGTCTCGAAGGGTGGGCGACTGCACGAGTGTTGCAGCAACCGCCGGAACGATCGAACGAGACTGTCGCCCATCCTTCGAGACGCCGGCTGCGCCGGCTCCTCAGGATGAGGTTGTGCGTGGCCATCTGCGATACCCCTGCCCTCCGGGGGAAGGCACAAGTTTCTGTACGCGACAGCCTTCAGGTGCAGCGAGGCGCGCGCCGATGATCGCACGTACGGCGCCGGCCAAGGTCAATCTCTATCTCCGCATCGTCGGCCGGCGCGACGATGGTTATCACTTGCTCGACTCGCTGATCGCCTTCGCCAGCCTGGCCGACCAGGTCACGGCGGAGCCCGCCGACACGCTGTCGCTGGAGGTTGACGGCCCATTTGCCGCGGCGCTGGCCGACCAGCCGGCCGACGACAATCTGGTGCTGCGCGCCGCACGCGCGCTCGCAGCGGCACTGGACATCGCACCGCGCGCCCGCCTGCGCCTGACCAAGAACATCCCGGTCGCCGCCGGCCTCGGTGGCGGCTCGGCCGATGCCGCGGCCGCCCTGCACGTCCTGGTGGCCTTGTGGCATGCCGAGCTGCCTGAAGAGCGTTTGCGCGCCATCGCGGCCGGCCTCGGCGCCGATGTGCCGGTGTGCCTCGCCGGCCGCGCCGCTGTTGTCTCGGGAATCGGCGACGTGATGGCGCCGGCGCCGACCCTGCCGGCCTGCGGCCTGTTGCTGGTCAATCCCGGCGTACCCCTGCCGACGCCGTCGGTGTTCCAGGCGGCGGCGCGTCGGGCAGGCGCCGGCTTCGCCGAGCCGTTGCCGATCGGGCGGGCGCCGGCGTCGGTCCAGGACCTGGCGCAGGCGCTGGCCGTGCGCGGCAACGATCTGACCGAGGCGGCGATCTCGCTGGTACCCGAGATCGCCCAGGCGCTGGCGCGGCTGCGCGCGACGCCGGGTTGCCGCTTGGCAGCGATGAGCGGCAGCGGCGCCACTTGCTTTGCGCTGTACGACGATCTGATGGCGGCCGAGCACGCCCGCCTGGCGTTGCGCGACGCGCGGCCGCTGTGGTGGAGCGACGCCGGCGCGCTGCTATGAGGGCGGCAGGTACGTCGAGACGCGCCCTTCTCTCCGGGAAGGCCAGGGCATTCGCATATCAAGATTTACCGTCGTCCCGAGCGGAGCCGCGCGCAGCGCGGCTTAGTCGAGGGACCTTGCCTTGACAACTGAGATCGGCGTTGTTGAGGCAAGGTCCCTCCACGCGGCCCTTCGGGCCTTGGTCGGGACGACGGACAAAACGCCATATGCGAATCCCCGGCCGCGAAGGCAGGGAGAAACGAAAGTAAGCTCGAGCGTCGCTGACCGCACGCCCTATCGCGGTAGTGGCGCGGCGGTGCGGCGGCGCAGGGCGTCGAGCAACGCGGCGGACGGCTCGCCGGTTTCCGCAAGCTGCGCTTGGCGTTGGAATTGCCGGATGGCGGCGCGGGTGTTGTTGCCCATGATGCCGTCCGGGCGACCGGCATAAAGCCGCAACGCGCCCAGCAGGCGCTGGATCTCTTCCAGCTGCTCCTTGGACACCGCCGGCGGCTCGCCATCGCGCGCCACTGGGGCGGCTGGCGGCGCCACGGCCGTCTGCGGCGGCGGCGCTGTCGCCGGGTCGGTCGCAGGGTCGATCGTCGGCGCGGGCTCCGTGGCAGAGGGCGGCTGTGGCGGGTTGGCGGCACGCATCGCTTGCAGGATGGCGCGGTACTCGCGTTCGCCCTGTGTTTGTGCCTGGCGCAGCTCGGCCGGCGACAGGGCGCGCTGAAGGTCGGCCATCTTCTGCTCGGCGCGCTGCGCCAGATCGCTGTTCTGGGTCGCGGGATGTGCGCGTTGGAATTCCATCGCCAGGGCGTACCAGACCACGGCCTGCACGCTGTCCTTGGCCAATCCGTGGCTGCCGGCCTCGTACATGGCGCCCAGCACGTACATCGAGGCGCTCATGCCCTGGCGCGACGCCTCCAGCAGCAACTCGTGGCCGCGGGCGGGATCGGCCGGCACGCCAGCGCCGTCGCGCAGCATCAGCGCCAAATTGTGCGTTGCCATCGGCACGCCGGCCGTCGACGCCTTGCGGTACCACGCGAGCGCCTTGGCCGGATCCTTGTCGAGCACCATGCCGCGCTCGTGCATCACGCCGAGGTTGAACATGGCGCCGGGGGCGCCGCGATCGGCGGCGCGCTGCAGCCAGCTGGCACCTTCGAACGGATCGGGCTTGACGCCGATGCCGCCGATATAGCGCCGCGCCAGCTCTTCCATGGCCTCGACATCACCGGCGGCGCCGCGGCGGCGCACCGCGTCGAGCGGTTCGGTGGTGATGGCGCCGATGCGCGGTGGGAAGGGCGGCCCGCCTCCGGGTGCCGGTGTGGCGGTTGGCGGCGCGGGGTGATCCGTGGCTTTGGACGCCGCTGGTGGAGGCGCCGCGGTCGCGACCGGCGGCACGGCATCGGCCGGCGCGGCCGGCGTCGGTGGATTGACCGCATACGAGGCAGGCGGCGCGGGCGCGGCCGGTGGCGCTTCCGTCTGTGACGGTGGTTTCGGCGCCACCGCCGTCGCCGGATTTTGCGCGGTCTTCGCCGGTGCCTTTCCGGATGTGGAAGACGTCGCCGCGCTGGTCGGCGCCGGCGCGCGCGCCAACAACTGCCAGGTCCACCAGCCGAGTCCGCCGATTGCGATCGCCGTCACGGCGCCAATGACGACGCCACGCCATCGCCGCGGCGACTTGCGCAACACCACGAACGTTGGCGGCGGCTTCACCGTCGACCCGTCACGCAGCGACGGACTCGCTGGCGGGTCAGCGGCTGCGATGTCGTATTCGGCTACGCTTGATGTGACGCCTGCCGGCGCTGGCTCGGCGGGGACGGGCGCCACCGTCGGTTTCACGTCGCCGCCGATTGCGGCGGCCTTCGCCAGCGCCCGCCTCTTTGCCGCCTGCGCTGTCTTGCGTTTGGGCCGCCGTGTTGGTGCGCCGCGCCGCGGCTCCGGATCGCTCATGCGCGCGGCGCAGCTCGTCAGCCGGCGACGCGCGCCGGCCAGGCGCGCCGCAATGCCAGCACCAGGCTCGACAGCAGCAGCACGGCGCCGGCCTGGTGCGCCGTTGCCAGCGCGATTGTCGCGCCGCTCAGGATGGTGGCGACGCCGAGGCCGAACTGCAGCAGGGCCAGCAGCGCCACCAAATCGATGCCGCGCCGCACGCCGCCCGACACGTCACGCCGTCGAGCCCATAGCCACACTGCCAGGCACAGGATCACGAGTGCCGCGGCCAGCCAGCGATGCGCGAACTGCGTGCCCGTTTGGGTGGCGACGAAGTTCAACCACAGCGGCGACAGCTCGAACAGGCCCAGCGGGATCCAGTTACCCGACATGGTCGGGAACGTCGTGTGCACCTGCCCGGCCCGCAAACCGGCGACAAAGGCGCCGAAGGTCAGCACCACGAACAGCAGGCCGATCAAACCGACGAGGGTGCGCGCCAGCGGCTGATCGCCGGGAAGCAGCGGGGCGGCCGGTGCGCGCCATAGCAGGCCGGCCGCCAGCCAGATGATGTAGGCGTACAGTCCGACGGCCAGCACCAGGTGCAACGCCAGCTTGTAGTGGCTGACCGCCGGCACGTCGCGCAAGCCGCTTTCGACCATGATCCAGCCGATCGCGCCCTGCAGGCCGCCGAGCGCCAGCAGGACCAGCAGCCGCGGCTTGAGCCAGCCCGGTATGCGGCCGCGCAGCCAGAACCACAGCATCGGCAGCGCAAAGGCCAAACCGATCAGCCTGCCCCATAGCCGGTGCAGATACTCCAGCCAATAGATCTCCTTGAACTGCGCCACGGTCATGCCGGCGTTGGACAAGCGGCCTTGCGGTGACTGGGCGTACTTGGCGAGCTCCGCCTGCCAGGCGGCGTCGCTGAGCGGTGGCAGCCAGCCGGTCACCGGCCGCCACTCGACCATCGACAGGCCGGATTCGGTAAGACGGGTCAGCGCGCCGAGGACGATCATGGCGAAGATCATCGCCGCCACGATTGCCAGCCAGCGGCCCAGCACGCGGGCATCGTCGCGGTCGGCAACGGCGATCGGCGCGCTCTCGGCGGTCGCGGCGGCGCTGCTCATGGCGGAGGTTGTGGGCGGCGCGGTCTGGCGTGTCAACTCGGTGCGCCATCGAGGCGGTCCCCTACAGCACCGTCGTGCCAGGCGGCAGGCCGAGCGCGACGCGACCCCAAGTCTCCGCGGCGCCGTCAAAATCGACCATGGCGTGATGACTGCCGACCTGCATGTCGCGGAAGAAGCCGGCCAGGGCCTGGCTGTCATGCGCCGCGCCACCGCCGGCGCCGTCGTACAAAAGCTGCACCGCGTCGCGGCATTGCCGGACGGCGTAGGCCGCCATCATCTTGAGCTCGGCGCGAGCCGCGAGGTCCGGCAGCGCCCGCCGCGCGCCATAGGCGTCGAAGACGTCGGCGATCTGCTCCATCAACGCGGCACCGGCGCGGATCGCCATGTCGGCCTCGGCCACCCGCAGCTGCTGGCCAACGCTGTGCGCCTTTTGTCCGCCGGTGTACTTGTCGCCGCGGACCCGGGTGCGTTCGACATGCGCCGCCCAGGCGCCGCGGGCGATTCCCAGGATAGGGCCGCAGATATGGAACGCCAAACCGGGCGCCACCGGCACCAGGAACAGCGGGCTCGTGTGACGCACTGCGTGTGGGCTGCGACCACTGAACAGTGTGCCGGTCGATAGGGCGCGGTGCTCGGGCACAAAGACGTCGTTGAGCACCAGGTCCTTGCTGCCGCTGCCGCGCAGGCCGAGCACATGCCAGGTGTCGTCGATCGCGTAGTCACGGGTTGGCGCCATGACGTGGATCTGCTGAGGCAGGCCCGGATCATCGGCCTCGACGCGGGCGCCGATCAGGTTCCAGCGCGCGTGATCGCAGCCGCTGGCGAACTGCCAGCGGCCCGACAGGCGCCAGCCGCCCGGCGCCGGCCGCGCGACGCCCTGCGCTGCCAGGGTGCCGGAGATCACTGTGTCGGGATCGTCGGCCGCAATCTCGTCCTGGCAGGCCTCGGGGAACATGCCCAGCATCCAGGTGTGGGCCGAGGTCACCGACAGCACCCAGGCGGTCGACGGACAGGTCTGCGCCAGCTCGCTGGTGACGCGATGCAGGGTGCGCAGGTCGAGCTCAAGGCCGCCGATCCGGGCCGGCCGGGCGATGGCGTAGAAGCCGGCCTGCTTCATTGCTGCCATGTTGTCGCGATGCACCTGGCGGCCGGCGTTGGTCGCGGCGGCATTGGCGGCCAGCAACGGCCGCAGCGCGCGAGCACGAGCGGCGAAATCGTCGGGCCCGACGCGCGCCGGCGGCGAAGGCCTCGCTTGCGACATGCAGCATTCTCCCCGTCGTCGGCTTGTGGATCGGTTGACGCTAACACGGCGATCGAGTTTCGACAGCGGCACGGCGCCACCGTATAACGGTGTCATGCCGACGGCGCAGCTCCTGCTCAACGCGCTCGCACTGGGCGCCGCCTACGCGCTGGTGGCGCTGGGATTCGTGCTGGTCCTCAACGCCGCCGGCGCCGTGAACTTCGCGCATGGCGACATGGTGATGCTGGGTGGAGTCGCGGCCGTCACTGTTGCCGGCCTATTGGCCGCCGCCGGGGTGCGGCTGCCGGGCGTCGCGCTGCTGCCGCTGGTGGTGATCATCGCCGGTTTTGTGGGGTTGTTGGTGGCGGCGCTGGGGTTCTGGCCACTGCGCGATCGGCCGCCGGCGGCGATGTTCGTCGCGACGATCGCACTGGCGGCCGTGTTCGAGCAATCGGCGACTGCCTTCTTCGGGCCCGAACCGCGGGCAGCGCCGGCGGTGTGGGAGGGCGCGGCGCTGATGCTCGGCGACGTCGCGATCGGCCGCCAGCCGGTGGCACTGATCGTCGTCGCCGGCGTCGCAGTGGCCGGCGTTTACCTCTTGCTGGAGAAGACCCAGATCGGCCGCCGCTTCCGCGCGGTAGCGCAGGACCGCGACATGGCCCGCGCGCTGGGCATCCGCGCCACCCGCCTGATCGTCGGCGCCTTCGCGCTGGCCGGTGGGCTGGCCGGCCTGGCCGGGGCGCTGCTCGGCCACCAGTTCTTCGTCACTGCTGGCCAGGGACCGGGCTATATGCTCAAGGCCTACATCGCCGCCGCGATCGGCGGCTGGGGCAGCGTGCCGGGCGCGCTGCTGGGCGCCCTGTTGATCGCGCTGTTCGAGACCGTCGTGTCGGCGGCGCTGTCGGCGGTCTGGGCGCAAGCGTTGCTCTACCTGGTGCTGCTGGCGATCCTGCTGGGCCGCCCACAGGGCCTGTTCGGCGAAGTGATCGGGCGGCGCGCGTGAGCTTGCCGGCTGATCCGGACGCCGGGACGGCCGGCGGGCAACGCCTGCGGCGGGCGGGCGCGCCGCCACCTCCCCAGCCGGTCGCCACGTTCATGCGCGGCCCGATGCCGGTGGCGCTGGCGGTCGTCGTGGCAGTGGCCGGACTGGTGCTGTTCGGTGACGCCTACGCCGTGCGGCTGGCGACCCTGGCCGGTACACAGGCGTTGCTGGTGCTGGGCTACCAATTCGTGTTCGGTCACGCCGGCGCGTTGTCGCTGGCGCAAGGCGCGCTGTTCGGGCTGGGCGCTTACGTCGCGGCGCTGCTCGCGCTGCATGCGCCATGGAGCGCGACCTTGGCGCTGCCGGGCGCCGTGCTGGTGGCGATGACGGTGGCGGCGATCGTCGGCGCGGTGGTGCTGCGCCTGGAGACGCACTACTTCGCGCTGGCGACCCTGGCGGTGGCGCAGCTGATCCACCTCGCCGCAGTCAACCTGGAAGGCGTCACCGGTGGTGCCAATGGGCTGGCCGGCGTACCGGTGGCTTCGCTGTTCGGATTTCCGGTCGGGCGCGGCTGGCCAATGCTGTTGCTGGTCTGGGGATTGTTCGCGATTGCCGGCTGGATCGCGGCGCGGCGGCTGGCCGAGTTGCCCGGCTTGGCGCTCGATTTGGCGCGCGAGCATCCGCCCGCGGCGCAAAGTGTCGGCATCGATGTCGCCAGGATGCGCTTTGTCGCCTTCGTCGCCGGCGCCGGTTTGGCGGGGCTGGCCGGCGCGCTGCATGCGCACGTCGTGGGCGTGGTGTCGCCCGACGTCACCGACCTGCCGGTGATGGTCGGCTGCCTGATCGCCGCCGTGGTCGGCGGCCGGCGGGCGGTGCTGGGCGCGGCGCTCGGCGCCATCCTGCTGACGCACGCGCCGGAATGGTTCCGTTTCCTGGAGAACCGGCACCTGATCGCCTTCGGCCTGCTGGCGCTGGCGATGGTGATCGCGGCGCCCGACGGGGTCGTGGCGCTGCTCGCCGGGCTGCGCGATCGCTTGTGGCCGCTGCCAGCCGATCGTCAATCGTCTTCGGTGGTGGCGCCGCCGGTCGGCCCCCGACCGACGCGTCGCGGCGCCGCTCTCACGGTCGATCGCCTGAGCAAGAGCTTTGGCGGTGTCTGTGCGCTCGACTCGGTTAGCTTCAAAATGGCGTCGGGCGCGGCGCTGGGCGTGATCGGTCCCAACGGCTCGGGCAAGACGACGTTGCTCAACGTCGTCACCGGCCTGCTGCCGGCCGACGCAGGCCAGGTGCAGCTGGGCGGCGAATCGCTGGACGGCCTTCCGGCCTTCGCCATCGCCCGCCTGGGCGTGGCGCGCACCTTCCAGCAGGCCGAATTGTCGGGTGCCAGCTCGGTGCTCGACGCCGTCGCCACGGCGGCGTATGGCCGCCAGCCCCGGCCCGTGCGTGCGGTGGCGCGCGCCGAGGCGCGTCACTGGCTCGGCCGGGTCGGTGCCAGCGATATCGCCGCGCTGTCCTGCGACGCGCTGCCAGCCGGCAAGCGGCGGTTGGTCGAGGTGGCGCGGGCACTGATGTCGCGGCCGCGATTGCTGGTGCTTGACGAGCCGGGCGCCGGCCTGTCGCGGCCGGAACGCGCCGAGCTGGCGCGCCGGCTGCGGACGGTGCGGGCCGAAGGCACCGCGCTGTTGATCGTTGATCACGACATCGATTTCCTCGCCGCCTGCGTCGATCGCCTGGTTTGCCTGGAGCGCGGCCAGGTGGTAGCGGACGGGCCGGTCGACGCGGTGCGACGCGATCCGCTGGTGCGTCGTGCCTATTTCGGCCGCGATGATCCGGAGGATGCGGCGTGAGCGACGCAGCCGGCTCCGCGGGGGTGGCGCTGGTCATCGACGGCCTGTCGGTAAGCTATGGCGGGGCGCGCGCGATCGATGACGTGACCATGGTGGTGCCGCCCGGCCGCATCGTGGCGCTGCTCGGCGCCAACGGCGCCGGCAAGACCTCGCTGCTCAAGGCGGTGATCGGGCTGGTGCCGGCGGCGGTTCGACGGCTGTCGCTGGGTGGCGTCGATCTCGCCGGCATGGCGCCGGAGCGCCGCGCCGACAGCGGCCTCGGCTACGTGCCGGAAGGCCGCCGTGTGTTCGCCGGCCTGACGGTGCGCGAGAACATCGAGGTCGGCATCGCGGCGCGCGCGTCCGAGCGCAGCGCGCGCATCGCCGACATGCTGGCGCTGTTTCCCGATCTTGCCGACAAGGCGACGGAGCGCGCCTGGCGGCTGTCGGGCGGCCAGCAGCAGATGCTGGCGGTAGCCCGCGCCCTGGTCCGGCGGCCGCGCGCGCTGCTGCTCGACGAGCCGTCGCTGGGGCTGGCGCCGCGCGTCGCCGCCGACCTGTTCGCGCGCCTGCGGACTGTTGCCGACCAAGGGGTCGGCCTGCTGCTGGCCGAGCAGAACGCGGCACGGGCACTGGCGATCGCCGACACCGCCATAGTGCTGGCACACGGCCAGGTGGCGCGCGCCGAGCCGGCGTCGGCGCTGTCGGCCGACGACGCCAGCCTCACGGCGCTGCTGACCGGGTGAGGTTGTCGGCATTCGCAACCTCTCCCCAGCGGGGAGAGGTCGCCGCGCGTCGCGCGGCGGGTGAGGGGGATGTTCCCCAGCTCCAAAGTTTGTCATTGGGCACCACGCCGATCGCACGACCCCCTCACCCGGTCCGCTTCGCGGCCCGACCTCTCCCCGGCAGGGAGAGGTGAAAGGTTGTCGTTGACGCGCGGGCGATGATACGACCGTCGCGGCCCGCGGCGACGTGCGGGTGTTGAACCGTCCGGACCGCCGCGTGATCGATTCCGTCTTCGCCTACATCACCTCGCTGTTCGCCGGCACCGGCTTCTGGTTGCCGGCCGCCGTCGTATTGCTGGCCGGCCTGATCCGCGGCTTCGCCGGCTTCGGCTCGGCGATGCTGATGGCGCCGGTGTTCGCCGTTTTCTTCGGACCGACCGACATGATCGCCACCGTGGTGGCGATCGAGCTCGCGGTCAGCCTGCAGCTGTTTCCCGCCGCGCGGCGCGAGTGCGACTGGCGGCTGATCGGGCCGATGAGCCTGGTGGCCTGTCTCGCCATGCCGTTCGGCGCCTGGCTGCTGGCCAGCGTCGACAAGGACCTGATCGTCAAGGCGGTGTCGGGCATCATCGTCGCCTTCGTGCTGGTCATGGCCACGGGCGTAAGCTACCGCGGTCCACGCTCGCCGGCGGTCGGGTTGGCGGTCGGCGCCGTGTCCGGCGTGATGATGGCGACCACCAGCGTCGGCGGCCCGCCGGTGCTGATGTACCTGCTGGCCGGCAACGATCCGCCGGCACGGCACCGCGCCAACATCATCACCTACTACATGGCGACGCAGATTCCGCTGATCGCCATCATGTTCTGGTCCGGGCTGGCGGGGGTCGGCGCCATCGTGCGCGGCGTCGTGCTGCTGCCGCTGATGCTGTTGGGCGCCTGGATCGGCCACCGCCTGTTCGATCCCCGGAATGAGCGCCTGTACCGCACCATCGCGCTGGTGATCCTGTTCCTGGCCGGCACATTCGGCCTGCTGCGTGGCTGGATCATCGGCTAGGCTGGACCGGGGTCTACAGGAGGACATGCATGATCGCGCCGATCGTCACCGCGTTCTGGGCCGGGCTGCTGGGCCTGCTGGCGTTTCTGCTGGCGCTCAACGTCGTGCGGCTGCGCCAGCGGCGCAAGGTCGGGATCGGCGATGGCGGGCACGATGACCTGGCCTTGGCCGTGCGCGTGTTCGGCAATTTCACCGAATACACCGCGTTCTGCCTGCTGCTGATCGCGTTACTGGAAATGACCGGTAACTCGCGTTGGCTGGTTCACGCCGCCGGTGCGGCGTTGTTCGTCGGCCGTGCGGCGCATGCCTGGGGCCTGTCGCAGTCCAGTGGCGCGTCGACCGGCCGCGTGGCCGGCATGTCCTTGACCTGGGCAGTGCTGGTGATCGTCAGCGTCCTGCTGGTCTGGACGGCGGGCCGCGCCGTGCTGTGATGCGCATCACCGCCATCCGCGACAACGTCGCGCCGATCCGCTCGGCGATCGCCAACGCCTATATCGACTTCAGCCAGATGACGGCCAGCGTCGTTGCGGTGGTCACCGACCGCATGGTCGACGGCAAGCCGGTGGTCGGCTTCGGCTTCAACTCGAACGGCCGCTACGCCCAGCGTGGCCTGCTGGCCGAGCGCTTCGTGCCGCGCCTGGGCGCGGCCGACCCGGACTCGCTGCTCGATGCCGGCGGCCTGCTCGATCCGGAAAAATGCTGGGCGGCGATGATGAAGAACGAGAAGCCCGGCGGCCACGGCGAGCGCTCGGTGGCGGTCGGCGTGCTCGACATGGCGATCTGGGACGCGCTGGCCAAGGCCGAGCGCAAGCCGCTGTGGCGGCTGCTGGCCGATCGGTACAACGGCGGCCGGGCCGACGACGCGGCCTGGGTCTATGCCGCCGGCGGCTACTACTACCCCGGCAAGGACATCGAGCAGCTGACCGAGGAGATGCGCCACTACCTTGGCCTGGGCTATCGCCATGTGAAGATGAAGATCGGCGGCGTGAAGCTGGCCGACGATTTGCGGCGCATCGAGGCGGTGCTGAAGCTGGTCGGCGAGGGCGAGCGGCTGGCCGTCGACGTCAACGGCCGCTTCGACCTGACCACGGCGATCGAGTGGGGCCGGGCGCTCACGCCCTACAAGCTGAAATGGTACGAGGAGCCGCTCGATCCGCTGGATTACCTCGCACACGCAGCGCTGGCGACACAGTACGACGGCGTCATCGCCACCGGCGAGAATCTGTTCTCGATGCAGGACGCGCGCAACCTGGTCCGCCACGGCGGTTTGCGGCCGGACCGCGACATCCTGCAGTTCGATCCGGCGCTGAGCTACGGCCTGGTCGAGTACCTGCGCACGCTCGACATGTTGAAGGCGCAGGGCTGGTCGCCGCGCCGCTGCGTGCCGCATGGCGGCCACCAGTTCGCGCTCAACATCGCCGTTGGGCTACAGCTGGGCGGCAACGAGGCCTACCCGCAGGTCTTCGCGCCGTTCGGCGGCTTTGCCGACAATTGCCCGGTGGTTGACGGCAAGGTGCGGCTGCCCGACATCCCCGGCGTCGGCTTCGAGGCTAAGAACGACCTTTGGGCGGTGATGAAGACGCTGCTCGAGTGAAGCCGGTAGTTGATTCTTACGCCTTGCGACTTGGCTGGCGCGCGCCTGAGTCCTGCCAGCCCTCGGCGCCGATCAGGGGCACGAAGCTCACCAGGCTGAGCTCCTCGTCGCGATCCTTGCCGTCGGCGCCGCGTGTGACGCGCACCAGTGCCTGGGCGTAGCTGATCTGGCCGACCGGTATCACCAGCCGGCCGCCGGGCTTGAGTTGGGCGCGCAGCGAGGGCGGCACCGATGGACCGCCGGCCGCCACAACGATCGCGTCGTAGGGTGCCGCCGGCGGCCAGCCTAAGGTGCCGTCGCCGATCACGACCTCGACATTGGCGTAGCCCAGGCGCTGCAAGGTGGCGCGCGCCTGTACCGCCAGCGGTGCGATGCGCTCGACGGTGATCACCTCCCGGGCGATCTCGGCCAGCACCGCCGCGGCGTAGCCCGAGCCGGCGCCGATCTCCAGTACGTGCTCGCCGCCAGCGAGTAGCAGCGCTTCGGCCATGTGCGCCACGATGTAGGGCTGCGAGATGGTCTGGCCGTCACCGATCGGCAGCGGCCCGTCGCTATAGGCCTGCGCGCGCTGCGCCTCGGGCACGAACTCATGGCGCGGCACCTTGCGCATGGCGGCCAGCACCCTTGCGTCGCGCACGCCTCGGGCAGCGATCTGCTGCTCGACCATGTCGTGACATAGACTGGCGTAGTTTTCGCTCATGCTCAGCACTTCAAAGCGAGTCCGCCGCATTGGATGTGCGCATCCACGCTGCTGCCAATCGGTCGACGCCTCTAGTCACACGGGCTAAGATTTATAACAGACTTGAAGCAGCCTGGTCGTCACCGCGCTACGTTGGTATCACGGGCGTGGCAGGGGTGTTTCCAGGCGTCAAGTTGTGATGCCTTAATCCTGACCGGTGCGCGGTGAGAGCACTCCCAGAGGACATCCCACAGTGACAGCGCCATCAAATCGGAATCCGCTGGCGAGGCATCTGTCAGACTGGTTGCCAGATTGCGACGTAGGAGTAATGAACCACGGTTTTGCAGTACACGGTCGCGACTATGTGATTGTCATTCAACTTGCGTTGGCAAGCCGGCATCCAGGCACCTATGAATTGACCTTCACACATGTTGTCGAGCTTGCATTTGAGACCCGAGTTCGCGACGACGTCTGGCCAACCTCATGGTCCGACGAGTTCATAGACTATAGTGCATGGCTTACAGCAGGAGAGCCGGATGGTTACGTATGGGGCTGCAATTGGTCGTTGGCCTATCCCGGCATAACGGCCCTCGCCTCGACGCCGAAATCGGAAGAGTGGACTAGAAGGCTTGGTAAAGACATGTTCCAGATGTCGATCGAGACAGATCGGTTTTGCATCTCGCTCGTATTTCACGACGTGCGCATTGAGAATCAGTCCGATGATGCCTCAATCGTCAGCCAAGTGATCCTGCCACTATCCTGACCGCAATCCAGACAGTGGCTCCGAGTCAGGTGTCACGCCGCGTCCGCGTCGGCACTCGCGACGGCCTACCTTTTGGAAGTCTTGATTGACTGTGAAAGTGCCGATCCGGTCGGGGTTGTCGCGTAACCCGAACTATTCGGCCGCGGCGGCGCGCAGGCCGGCGTGGCGCAGCGCCCGGTCGATCCACAGCTCCGCCACCTTCTCCTGGACGCTGTTCTGGATCAGGCGCTGGCGCAGACACTGGAAGTCGACCTTGTCGAGCGGCTGGTCCTGGTTGAAGCAGGAGAAGACAATCGTCTCCGCGCCGGTTTCGGGGTCGACCTGGCGCTGCAGGCACTGGGCGCAAATCTCCTTCATCATGCACTGCATCGGGCTGTTGATGCTGGCGATCGCCGTGTGCCGAGGATCGAGATAGGGCTTGAGCACGCCGTGCCGCGCCTGGCGCACCGCGTTCATCATCGTGTCAGAGCCGATGACGATCAGCCGGTCGGTGTCGCGGAACGGGATCGGTTGGTCGCCCAGCTCGCCGGCGGCGTAGCGGCGCATCGCCTCGACGATGTTGCCGACCACGGCTTTGTCCTGCGAGCGGCTGGGTGTGAAGCCCGGCGCCTCGTCGCAGCACCAGACGATGACGTCGGCGGCCTGCTCGATCTCTTCGACCTTGTAGCGGTCCTGGATGCGCTTGTAGCCGGCGAAGTACAGCACCCTGCTGCCGGCCTTGCGGAAGGCGGCGCCGATCGAGAACAGCACGGCATTGCCCAGTCCGCCGCCGATCAGCACCACGGTCTCGTTCGGCTCGATCTCGGTCGGCGTGCCGGTCGGACCCATCAGGATCACCGGCTCGCCCGGCTCGAGCAGGTCGCACAGATCCGACGAGCCACCCATCTCCAAGGTGACCAGTGACAGCAGGCCCTGCTCGCGGTCGACCCAGGCGCCGGTCAGCGCCAGGCCTTCCATGGTCAGCAGGGTGCCGTCGACCCGCCGCGCATGGAACTCGTAGTTCTGCAGGCGATAGAACTGGCCGGGCGCGAAGGCGCGCGCCGCCGTCGGCGCCTTGACGATGATCTCGACGATGGTCGGCGTCAGCCGGTTGACGGTATGCACCGAGGCGCGCCATTCGCTGTTGGCCTCGTCCAGGATCGCCTCGGGCGCGCGTGCCGGTACCGGCAGCCGGGCCATGACGCGGCTGACCACCGGATAGCCCTGCTTGGTGCCGCCCATCGCCTTCACGACGTTGCCGGCGAAGGAGGGGTGCAGGTCGCCGAAGAACGACACGCTGCGGCCGTCGCTGTGCTTGTAGGTCAGCACCCGCACCGCCGACGGCTTGGCGACGCGCTCCGGCGCGCACGGCTGGCCGTCGTCGTCCACTGCCCGGAAATATCTGCCATCGAGCACCATGTGCTCGGGATCCTCGCGCGCGAGAACGGTGTTGGGCTGGGTGCCGGCCGCCACCAGGATCGAGCGTGCCGGCAAGGTCACCTCGACCGGCGCGCCGTTCTGTGTGCCGCTGACGCGCAGGGCGCTGGCGTGACCGTGTTGGTCGATCTCGACGCCGACCGGTGCCAGGCCCTCGGCGAAGGCGATGCCTTCCTCCATCGCCTTGTGCACCTCCTCGTGGTTCAGGGTGTAGGAGGGCGACTCGATCAGGCGGCGGCGATAGAGGATGGTGACGCCGCCCCAGCCGTTGACCAGGCCGACCGAGTCGGGGTCGCGGCCCTCGCTGGCGGCGCGCGTCCGCTCGGTGCGGATGGCGCGGGCATGGGCGATGAACTCCTCGGCGATGGCGCGTTCCTCGTCGCTCCAGTCGGCGCGCACCGCCGCCTCGCCGCGCTCGGCGACCAGCGCCTCGTGACGCGCCAGGAACTTCTCGACCTGCAGCGGGTAGTAGGCCAGCGACTCGGTCGCGGTATCGATCGCCGTCAGGCCACCACCGATCACCAGCACCGGCAGGCGGATCTGGAGATTGGCCAGCGAATCCTTCTTGGCGGCACCGGTCAGCTGCAGCGCCATCAGGAAGTCCGAGGCCATGCGCACGCCGCGCGCCAGCTTGTTGGGCATGTCGATCACGGTCGGCTTGCCGGCGCCGGCACAGAGCGCAATGTGGTCGAAGCCCATGGCGAAGGCACTGTCGATCGTCACCGTGCCGCCGAAGCGCACGCCGCCGAACATCGAGAACTGGGCGCGGCGTTCCAGCAGCAGGCGGACGACCTTCAGGAAGTTCTTGTCCCATCGAACGGTGATGCCGTACTCGGCGACGCCACCGAAACCGGCCATGGCGCGGTCGCCGAGGTCCTCGCGCAGCTCATCAATGTCGCGGATCGGCCGGAACGGCAGGCGGGCGCCGTCGGCCTTGGCGCCGGAAATGTCGGCCGGCAATGGCTCGATCTTGAGGCCGTCGATGGCGACCACGGCGTGGCCGTCATTCATCAGGTGATGCGACAGGTTGAAGCCGGCCGGCCCAAGCCCGACAACGAGCACGGTGCGACCGGTAGGCGCCACTGGTAGGGGTCGGCGCAGGTCGAGCGGGTTCCACCGGGTGAGCAGCGAGTAGATCTCGAAGCCCCAGGGCAGCGACAGCACGTCCTTCAGGGTGCGGGTCTCGACCTGCGGGATGTCGACCGGCTCCTGCTTCTGGAAGATGCAGGCCTTCATGCAGTCGTTGCAGATGCGATGGCCGGTGGCGGCGCACAGCGGATTGTCGACCGCGACGATCGCCAGCGCGCCGATCGAGAAGCCCTGGCCCTTCACCAGGTTCATCTCGGAGATCTTCTCCTCCAGCGGGCAGCCGGCCAGGGTGACGCCGAACGGCGATTTCTGGAAGGCGCCGCTCTTCTTGTCCTTCAGGCCGCGCGAGCAGGAGTCCTTGCCCTGGTTGTGGCACCAGATGCAGTACTGGGTGTGGTCGAGCGCATGGTTGAGGTCGAAGCCGGGGTCGGTCAACCCGAAGCCCTCGCGGTGGCGCTGCAACGCCTGGGGCAGCTTCAGCTGGGTGATGCCGCTGACCTGCTCGGTCTCAAGCGGCACGAGGTGCTCGACGTCGAGCTTGTGCGGCTGCTTGAACATTACGCCGGGCCGATGCCGCTTCTTGCCCTCCGTGGCGTGCAGCGCCCAGGCGGCGTAGCGGCTCAGCGCGTCGATCGCCGGCGTTGGCGACGCGACCTTGTACTCGCTGCCGAGCAGCCGGTG
>DATFGV010000821.1:0-5133 GCA_035249115.1 Vineibacter sp. | reverse complement strand
GTGGCGGCGGCGCTGGAGCGTCCCAACCTGGGTCCGCCCAGCGCCGGCGAGCGTGACGCCGTGGCGGCGGCGTTCGAGTGGCCGCCGGGCACCGGCCACGCTCCGACGCCACGGCGCCGCAGCGACGAGGAGGTGTTGGCGCGGCGCGCCGCTGCCCGCCAGGCGGCGGAACGCATGGTCGACGTCCAGGCCATCGCCAACGACATCGAACTGCAAGGCCATCCCGCCGATCGCGCGAAGCGACCGTCGAGATAACTCGCCTCTCCCCAGCGGGGAGAGGTCGGCACGCGGCAGCGTGCCGGGTGAGGGGGTGGTGCCGCAAAGATGATGTTGGGCAGCGGGTACCGAGACGGTCGCACTTCCCCCTCACCCGCCGCGCTGCGCGCGTCGACCTCTCCCCGCCGGGGAGAGGTTAAGGCGGCGCGGTGCTTCAGCGTGCCGTCAATACGGCACCGCGACGCGGCCGACCTTTTCGCGGGCCACGATCATCTTCTGGATCTGCTCGGTGCCGTCGCCGATCATCAGGCCGAGGATGTCGCGCATGCGCTGCTGGTGCGGCAAATCGCGGCTGTAGCCGCTGTGGCCGTGGGTCAGCACGCAGCGGTGCGCCGTCTCGAACGCCACCTTGGGCGCCCACCACTTGACCATCGCGGCTTCCGCCGTGTGCGGCCGGCCGTGGTCGCGCAGCCACAGCGCGTTGTAGCAGAGCAGCCGCGCCGCCGTGAGCAGGGTCTCCGCCTCGGCCAGCGGCTCGCTGACGCCCTGGTACTTGGCCAGCGGATTACCGAAGGCGCGGCGCTCGGTGGTGTAGGTCCAGGTCTCGTCGAGCGAGGCGCGCGCCGCCGCCAGCACCTGCAGGCCGATCAGCGCCCGGCTGTAGTCGAAACCGTTCATCACCTGGTGGAAGCCGGCGCCCTCGCCGCCCAGCCGGCAGGACTCGTCGACCCGCACCTCGTCGAAGAAGATCGAACCACGGCCGACGGCCGACGAGCCGACATCGGTGAACGCGCTGCGCGAGATGCCCGGCGCCGTCATCGGCACGACGAAGGCGCTGACGCCGCGGGCCCGCTCGCTTTGCTGGCCGGTGCGGGCGAACACCACGGCGTAGTCGGCCTGGGTGATCAGCGAGATCGAGGTCTTCTCGCCCTTCAGCACGTAGGAGCCGCCGTCGCGCCGGGCGCTCATGGTCATGCCGGCGGCGTCCGAGCCGCCGCCGGGTTCGGTCAGCGCCAGCGCCATCACCGCCTCGCCGGAGATGACCTTGGGGATCAGCGTCTCGGCGATTTCCGGCCGGGCATGGCTGGCGAGGATCACGCCGTTCAGCGAGTTCAGCAGGTTGATGTAGCCGACGTTCATGTCGGCGTAGGCGATCTCCTCCATGACGATCCCGGAGGTGACGCCGCCGGCCTCCAGTCCGCCGAAACGCTGCGGCAGCTCGGGGCCGATCAGGCCCAGCGCCCCCATCTCGCGGATCAGGTCGCGCTCGATGCGGCCGGCGCGCTCGCGCGCGGCATAGCCCGGCGCCAGCCGCTCGCGCGCGAAGCGGCGGGCGGTGTCGCGGATCGCGTCCTGCTCGGCGGTGAAGTCGAAGTCCATGACAGCTCCTGTCGCGATGGCCCGCGAGGATCGCGCGGCGCGGCAGTGCGGGCAATGCCCGGCCGGTCCGGCCGCGATTTCGGTTGGGCGTCGGGTGAGGCGCGGGCATCATCCGTCCCGCTGGTCAATGAGGGGTGCGTCATGCTGCACGTTCCGGCCGAGCGGCTGCGCCGGCAGAGCCTGGAGATCCTGCGCGGCTGGGGGATGGGCGAGGACCACGCCGCGATCACCGCCGACATCCTGCTCGAGACCGACCTGCGCGGTGTGGAGTCGCACGGCATCTCGATGCTGCCGGTCTACGATGGCATGCGGGCCAAGAAGCTCAACCTGCGGCCCGACATCCGGGTCGTGAGGGACACGCCGGTGGCGGCGCTGATCGACGCCGACAACTCGATCGGCCACGTGCCCTCGAAGATGGCGGTCGACCTGGTGGTGCAGAAGGCCAAGGCGATGGGCGTGGCGCTGGTCAGCGTGCGCCGCTCGGCGCATTTCGGCGCCGCCGGCTGCTACAGCGACCTGATTGCGCAGGCCGGCCTGATCGGCCTCGTCATGACCTCGGCGCGCGGCATTACCATGGTGCCGACTTTCGGCACCGAGCCGGTGTTCGGCACCAACCCGATCTCGGTGGCGGCACCGGCCGGCCGGCATCCACCGTTCAACCTCGACATGGCGACCACGCCGGTGGCGATGAACAAGCTGCGGGTCTACGGCCTGAAGGGCAAGCCGCTGCCGGAAGGCTGGGCCTACGACGCCGAGGGCAAGCCGGAGCGCGACGGCCTGCGCGCCTACCAGACGCGCCGGCTGGCGCCGCTGGGCGGCACGCGCGAGACCGGCGGCCACAAGGGCTATGGGCTGGCCATGGTGGTCAACATCCTGTCGGCAACCCTCTCGGGCACGCCGTTCCAGCCGCTGCGGGTGAAGCGCGAGGACCCCGACACGCCGGACAACATCGGCCATTTCTTCCTGGCCATCGACCCCGGCCTGTTCCGCGATCCCGCCGACTTCCGCGCCGACCTCGACGAGATGATCGACTTCCTGCACGGCCAGACGCCGGCCGATCCGGCGCAGCCGGTGCTGGTGCCGGGCGACCCGGAGGTCGCCGAGCGCGCCGCCCGCCTGCGCGACGGCGTGCCGATCCCCGAGGCGCTGGCCGACCAGCTCAAGGACATCTGCCGCCGCGCCAACGTCGGCTACGTGCTGGAGGGCTGACCCCGCCGGCGCCTCACGCCGCCAGCCAGCCGCCGTCGACCGGCAGCGCCACGCCGGTGACGAACGAGGCCTCGTCGCTCGCCAGGTAGAGGATGGCGGCGGCGATCTCCTCGGGCCGGCCGAAGCGGCCCATGGCGTGCCGGGCGCGCGAGCGGGCGCGGGCCGCCTCAGGGTCGGGCTGGCGGCCCATCGAGCGGGCGAGCAGCGGCGTCTCGGTGGCGCCGGGCAACACGGTATTGCAGCGCACGCCGTCACCGACATGGTCCAGCGCCACCGCCTTGGTCAGTGCCACCACGGCGCCCTTCGAGGTCACGTACGAGACGTTGCCGCGGCCGCCGGCCTCGGCCAGCTGCGAGGCGATGGTGACGATGGCGCCGCGCCGCTGCGCCGCCATCGGCCGCAGGCACTCACGGATCCACAGGAACGTGCCGGTGACGTTGACCCCCATCACCGTGTTCCAGTGCTCCAGCGACGTGTCGGGCGCCGTCTTGCCCAGCGAGATGCCGGCGGCCGTCACCAGGATGTCGACCCGGCCCCAGTCCCGCGCCACCGCGTCGACGGTAGCGCGCGCGAACGCCTCGTCCAGCACGTCGCCCGTCGCGATGCGGCAGCTTTCGCCCGCAAGTGTCGCCAGCGCCGCAGCGTCGCGGTCGACCGCCACAATGCGGGCGCCCTCGCGCGCCAGCCGCTCGGCGGTCGCCCGCCCGATGCCCGACGCCGCCCCGGTGATGATCGCGACCTGGTCTTTGAGGGTCATGGGTCGGTCTCCTGTTGCGCCGGGTTACTACAGCTGCCGCGTCACGCGCTGGGGGCGCGCCACTCTGTGGCGCGTCATGTGCTGCCCCACGAAAGACGCGTCACGGAGTGACGCGCCCCCAGCCGCTCGCCGGCAACGTCTCGTCCTGTGGCGCCAGTCTAGGCGCCGGCCGACCGATCGGCTATCACGGCGGCCATGAACGTCATGCCGATCGCCAACCCGCTGCTGGCCGCCGTGGCGCCGTCGCCGATCGCCGAGACGCGCGGCTGGGTGCTGGGCCGAAGCTTCCCCGCCGACAAGCCGCTGATCGACCTCGCCCAGGCGGTGCCCGGCCACCCGCCGCCGGAACAGCTGCGCGAGCACCTGGCCGGCGTGCTGCGCGATCCGACCAAGCACGGCTACACCGCGATCCTCGGCCTGCCCGAGCTGCGCGAGACCTACGCCGCGCACCAGTCGGCGTTCTACGGCACGGCCATCGCCGCCAACGAAGTCGGCATCACTTCGGGCTGCAACCAGGCCTTTTGCCTCGCCCTGATGGCGCTGGCCAAGGCCGGCGACGAGGTGATCCTGCCGCGGCCGCATTACTTCAACCACGACATGTGGCTGCGCATGCTGGGCATCGTGCCGGTGCCGCTCGACTTCCGGCCGGGCTCCGGCGCCGTGCCGCAAGCCGAGGACGCGGCCCCCCTGATCACCGACCGCACGCGGGCCATCGTGCTGGTGACGCCCAACAACCCGACCGGCGCCGTCTATCCGCCGGATACCATCGCGGCGTTCCATCGCTTGGCGCAGCGCCACGGCCTCGCCCTGGTGCTGGATGAGACCTACAAGGACTTCCTGCCGGCCGGCACCCGCCCGCATGCGCTGTTCAGCGACCCCGACTGGAAGCGCACCGTGGTGCATCTCTACAGCTTCTCCAAGGTCTTCGCGCTCACCGGCTACCGCAGCGGCGCCGTCACCTGTGCCGCGCCGCTGATGGCCGAGATCGAGAAGGCGATGGACTGCGTCTCGATCTGCCCGCCGCGGCTGGCGCAGGAGGGGGCGCTGTACGGCCTGAAGCACCTCGCCGGCTGGGCGCGCGGCAACGCCGAGGCGCTGGCACGGCGCGGCGGCATGTTCCGCGAAGGCCTGGCGCGCTCGAACCGCTGGCGGCTGGTCAGCCTCGGTGCCTACTTCGCCTATGTCGAGCACCCCTATGACGGCACGCCCTCGGCCAGGGTCGCGAAGTGGCTGGCCGACGCGCACAACCTCTTGACCATCCCCGGCTCGATGTTCGGCCAAGGCCAGGACCGCTTCATCCGCTTCGCCTTCGCCAATGTCGGCGACACCGTCGTGCCGCCGATCTTCGACCGCCTCGAGCAGGCCGGGTCGCCGGGGTAGGGCGATCACCTAAGAACCCCTCCCCAACGAAGTTGGGGAGGTGCCCGAAGGGCGGAGGGGAGCCAACGTGGTCCTTGTCACTGAGACCACGTGCGCTCCCCATCCGCCCTTCGGGCACCTTCCCCACGCTGCGCGTGGGGAAGGAGAAGGAAAATGACTCCTGCGGGCAGAGTGTTTGGGAGTTGTCATAG
>DATFGV010000820.1:0-5578 GCA_035249115.1 Vineibacter sp. | reverse complement strand
GGCAGCGGCCGGCTGCGCACGGCGCGCGTCAAGCCGCCGCCCAGCGGCCGGTTGACCAGCACCGCGATGCCGCGCTCGGCCGCCAGCGGCAGCAACCGCTTCTCGGCGGCGCGGTCGTCGAGCGAATAGTTGAGCTGCACGAAGTCGAGCGCCTCTTCGCGCATCACCTCTTCGAGCGCGTCATGGGCGCTGGCGGTGTAGTGGGTGATGCCGAGATAGCGGATCAGGCCCTCGGCCTTCCAGGCGCGCAAGGTCGCCAGTTGCGTGCGCCAGTCGACGAGGTTGTGGATCTGCATCAGCTCCAGCCGCTGGCGCCGCAGCAGGCCGAGCGAGCGGCGCATCTGCGCGATCCCGGCGGCCTCGCCCGAGGTCCACACCTTGGTGGCGGCGAACGCCTTGTCGTGCGCGACCATGTCCGCCAGCAGGTCGCCGACCACGCCTTCGGCGGCGCCGTACATCGGCGAGCTGTCGATCACCGTGCCGCCGGCGTCGAACAGCGCCTGCAGCACCGCGCGCAGCCGGGCGCGGTCGGCGACGCCAGCGCCGACGTCGAAGCCGCGCCAGGTGCCGCAGCCAATCACCGGCAGCGGCGTGCCACTGGAGGGAATGGGACGAGCCAGCATGCGGCAACTCCGGTTTACTCGGCATCGCGACCGGCGGACGCGGCCCGCGCCGCCATCAACGCGTTGAGCGCGTCGCTCATCTCCTGCCAGATGCGGCCGAGCGCTGCGTCGCGGCGGACGACGCCCGCATATGCCGCCACCGACTTGTAACGGTCGAGCAACGTGCTGCGGCCTGAGAAGGCCATCAGCGCGTCGAGCGAAAAGCGGACCGACGCCAGCCACAGATCGGCGGTCGACAGCCGGTGGCCGTGGGCATAGGCGTCGGCGTCGAGCATGGCGTTCAGCAGCTTGAGACCGGCCTCGAGCCGGCCGAACTGCGCCTCGATCGCCGGCGCATCGCGCGTCTTGGTGTCGAGCAGGCCGAACAGCGGCATCAGTGCTTGCATCACGTAGAGGTCGGCGACCTGCGTGATCAGCCGCACGCGCGCCACGCCCAGCGCCGAGCGCGGCCGCAGCGAGGGCTCGGGAAAGGCGTCCTCGAGGTACTCGACGATCACGCCCGACTCGGCGAGGCCGGTGCCGTCGTCCAGTTCCAGCACCGGAACGCGCCGCATCGGGTTGAGTGCGGCGAACGAAGGCGAGGTGCGCCAGTCGTCGGGCGGCGCCACGATCTCGACCGGCAACCGCTTGGCGTAGATCGCCGCCCGCACGCGGGCGGCGTAGGGGGAGAGGGGGAGCGAGTGGAGTTTCATCGTGAGGTTCCGTTGGCGGGGCCTTCGCGGATGGTGACAGTTGTATCGTTGTCGCTATTGCGCAACCTTGGCATGATGGCCTTGGGCATGGGGTCAATGGAGCCTGGATGCTGCGTTTTTCGCCTTTGTTGTTCTCGGTTGTCGTCTGCGGTCAGCTTGCCATGCCGATTGCGCAGGCACAGCCGGCATTGTTTCCGCTCAGCCCATCGTCCGCTTCCCTGATCTTGCCGATGCTCGAAACGGAGACGGCGTCAGGTATGCCCACGGGGACTGACGGCTTCTTTCCGGCGAGGCTGGCAACGGCTTTCATCATGGTCGGCGAAATCGACCGGGCCGCCGAACTGTCCAGGCGTATGCACCCCGGCCTTCTCAGTCGCTTGGGTGACGACGCGATGGGCGCGGCATTCGAGTTCCAAGGCGCGCTGCTTCCTGCTTTCTCGAATACATTTCCAAGTGTGCGGGCGACGCGCGAAAGCGCGGAGCGGCAGCTCGCCACAACGCGCGAGGGGACGCCAGAGCGAGACCGCGTCGTTCGAATGATGGAAGCGGCGCGAGCCGACTACCGTGCGCACGAAGCTGCGATTGCCGCGTCATCGCTCTTCGCCGCTGGCAAGGTCCGCGAAGCCATTGAGCATTCGGCATCGTTGCCTGAACGCGGACGCATCGACCGCGAAAGGGTGCAGGCGAACTTCATGCGGACGCTGGCCCTGCGTGGCGAGTGGAGAGTTGCGTTTGATTTGGCAGACGGCCTCGATCCAGCAACGGCCGACAAACATCGTTGGCTGATCGCCCAGCACCTGGCGTTTCGCAAGGAGTTCGCCCACGCGGCCACAGTTGTGGAGCGGATCGGTGACGACGGTCTGTGGCGCGGCGCCAAGCTTGGTATCGCGCTGGCCCAGGCCCGGTTCGGCATGACGGATAAGGCCCGAATTGAGATCAACCATGCTATCGCCAACCGTGGACGACCTTTGCCGCCGGGAGCCCTCGCAAATCCACCGACGCCGTTCCACACGGACCCGCTTCGGAGCCAGCTGTTCAGCGTCGACAGGACAAGCTCCTTCAATATGTATGTGCCTGGAGCGGGGCAGAGCGCCGCGCTAGCCCCGGTCTCGTTGTCGCTGGTCGCTCTGAACCTGAGCGACGAGGGGGACATGGAGGGCGCACGCGCGGTGTTGCGCGCTCTGGCACAATCGATCGCGGCCAAGCTCGACGATGACAGGAACGTCACCCTGCTGGTCTCGGTCGCCCGCCGGCAGATTGAACTCGGCGATGGCGACGGCGCGATGCTTACGCTCGACGATCTTGATCGTGTGGCGTGGCTCGTTGCGGGATCGAGCGTTGACGGCTCAAGCGCTGTACGAAAAATCGTCCGAATGGAAGCGCGCGGGTCATATGCAGAAGCAACTGCGGCGGCTCGCGGCATGGAGGCTGCGTTCGCACGATTTCCTGCCGCTGGCGACGCTTTGAACTACCACACATACTGCGCCATTCTGGTCGGTGCAGTGATCGCGGGCGGTGGCTACGATGACGTCATCGCCGCGGCGAAGCGTGCGGTCGGCTTGGACTCGCGAACATGCGACGACAAGCTCCTGTTGGCGCTCGCCGGACGCCAGCGCTTCGAAGAGATCGCGGAACTGCTGTCGCGGCCTCGACCGGCGATTTCAGTCTTCACCATGGGTCAATTGTCCCGGTATCTGGCGATGGAACCACCGTCGCCGGCAGTGGTGCGCGTACGCGAACTGCTGTTCCAACGCTGCGTGATCCAGCTCAAGTGTGGACACCCCGACAGTCCCAGTCGGAATATGGAGGGCTGGACAGACCTCCTGCTGATCCATTTGCTGCATGGCGAGTCAGCAGAGCGACTGGACACGATTGTCGGCCGCTTTCTCGACATGGGTTACAACCTGTCAGCGTGGACGCAGACCACGTTCTTCCGGCCGGTGGCCGCGTGGCTGACGCCCCGCCAGGTGGACGAGTTCCTGCAGGTGGTCGGGCGGGCAATGACTGAACCCGCCAAGCTGCACATGCGAGCCGAGGTCCGAGCGCATGCCGGGGACTTGCCCGGTGCGCTCGAACTGGTGCGGCGGATCACGCACCCCGACATTCGCGTTGAGGCCCTGGTTGCGGTGGCGGCCGCGACCTGGCGACGCGAACACCGAGACTCGCTGGAGTTTATGGAGCCATTCTCGGTGAAGCGTCGAGCCAAGCTTCAGTGACGCCATCATGGGCGTCACCGACTCGCGCCGAGCCGTGGCTACACCACGACGCGGGCTTTCACGCCGCCGTCTTGCGGCTCGGCCGGATCAGCACTTCGGCGGGGATGCCGAGCGTTTCATGCAGGCGGCGGATCATGCCGATCGACAGCGCCCGCCTGCGGTTCAGCACCTCGGCGATACGCGTGCGCGTTCCGATGATGCCTTCCAGATCGCGGCGCGTGAGGCCTTGCTGCTCCATGCGGAACTTGATCGCCTCGATCGGGTCGGGCGGGTCCATCGGGTAGTGTTGCGACTCGTAGACGTCGACAAGGGTCGCCAGTACGTCAAGTCGGTCGCCCGCAGGCGTGCCGAGCTTGGCGCCCCACAGCCGTTTCATCTCGGCCAGCGCCGCTTTGTGGTCGGCTGCCGAGCGGATCGGCTTCACGGCGGTCCTCATAGGTTTTCGCCGTCACATCGATCGCGTCGCGCCCACGGTCCTTCGGGGGTGCGCTCACCACCGCTCGAATCGTACTTGGGCAAGAAACCGTGCAACCTCGCGCGCGGACTCCGGCGACAGCTTTGCGACCCGCCGGACGACCATGATATGCACCATGCGACCGCGATGCATAGTGAAGTACTCGGTGGCGTTGACGATTTCCGCCGCACGCCGGCTGGTCATTTCCATTTCAACGAAGGTCAATCCGCCGATCTTGGCGGAACCCACATAGCGCATATCGGTTTCGAACCCCGGTGCCGCAGCGCGTCTGTTGGCGATCACCGGGTCTACGAATTCGCGGCGTGCGCTGATGTTGGACGCGATCTCGGCGGCAAAAGCGCTGCTGTCCAGAGTCGCGGCCCCGGGTGGCGGTGTCTGCGCGAACTTCGACAACAGCAACACTTCGATCGTTACACCGACGATCGGATCGCAGACGACGCAGGTGTACGCTACCGGATCGCTCGCGGCCGGCGACCATCCCGCGAGGTTGGAAACGGTGACGGCGCCCGGCACCGAGCGCGGGCTTTGCGCCGAGGTCACACCGCTGGTGATCGATAGACCCAGCGCCGTCAACACTGCGAGTGACTTGACCAGCGGCGCCATAACTTTAGCGTGCATGCAGACCAGCGGCCGGTCAAGGGCGAGAGTGGCAGGACTACTTGACCGACCGGCGATGGTGCGTTCACGCTGTCCTGATGATGCGCATGACTTGGCTCAACCGCCTGACGGGGTGGGAGCGGATCTTTCTGATCGCGGCAATTGTCTATACCGCGGTGGCGACGTTACTTGTGATTCCACCGCAGGCGCCGTCCTTTTCGTTGCATGTGGACGATCTGGCGGAGAAAACATATCGCGCGGATTTTCTCCGGATTAAGGGAAGGCCCTACGAGGAGTGGCTGCACGAAGTAATGACGCGCCCCGAGACGCCGGAAGAACAGGCGGCAAAGGCGCGCTGTTACCGCGAGAAAAACAGCGAGCCACTTCGTGGGCCGCTGGACATCGCCTTCGACCACTGCAATCTACCCCGTGTCACGCGGCCGTTGCTGAGTTTGCCTACTAGATGGGGCCGATGGAAGTGGGAGTTCATGTCGCGCACATCGTATTTTAACGCACACGCAGGTGAACTCGTTGAACTATTCCTGTTATGGCTCGTCGGACCCTTATTCGCCGCCTATGGCGTGTGCTTCTTTGTTGTGCCGCGCATTGTTTCGTGGGTGCGTGCCGGCTTCCGGCAATAGCCGCCGGCACGCAGCATGTGGCGAGTCCGCATCGGCTTGAGATTGAGTTGAGGTCGCGGTGCCGGTGGCGTCCCGACGGACTGCGGCGGCCAACGCGACGAAAACGATGATCGGCAAGCGGCCTTACCTGGCGCCCGCCTTCGCCAGGATCGCCTCGATCTCGCGATAGCCGTGCTGGCGGGCGTGCTGCAGCGGCGTCACGCCGTTGCGGTCGCCGAGGTCGAACCGCGCGCCGGCCGCGACCAGCGCCTGCACGCAGGCGACGTGGCGCGGCCCGCCGTCGCCCAGGATCACGGCTTCGATCAGGGCGGTCCAGCCGAGGTTGTTGACGTGG
>DATFGV010000819.1:0-4139 GCA_035249115.1 Vineibacter sp. | reverse complement strand
CCGGCGATCCCGACTGTCCGGTCTGCGGAGCTTGACCGTCGCGCAGCGGCCCGTGCGCCCGCCGTTCAGAGCATCTGCGGCAGGACCCGGTCGGGGGGGCGGTGGCCGTCCATCCAGGTCTTGATGTTGATGATCACCTTCTCGCCCATGTCGACCCGCGCCTCGATGGTCGCCGAGGCCATGTGCGGCAGCAGGACCACATTGGGCATCTTGAGCAGCTTGGGATTGATCCGCGGCTCGTGCTCGAAGACGTCGAGGCCGGCGCCGGCGATCTTGCCCTCGGCCAGCAGTTCGGTGAGCGCCTGCTCGTCGATGATGCTGCCGCGCGCGGTGTTGATGACGATGGCGTGGGGCTGCAGCAGCTTCAGGCGGCGCGCCGAAAGCAGGTGGAAGCTGGCCGGGGTCGCCGGCGTATGCACCGAGACGATGTCGACCCGGGCCAGCATCTGGTCGAGGCTGTCCCAGTAGGTGGCGCCCAGCTCGTCGGCGACCACGTGGCTGACCGGCTTGCGGTTGTGGTAGTGGATCTGCAGGCCGAAGGCCTTGGCGCGGCGGGCCACGGCGGCGCCGATCCGGCCCATGCCGAGGATCCCCAGCCGCTTGCCGGTGATGCGGCGGCCCAGCATCCAGGTCGGCGCCCAGCCGGTGAACTCGCCCGCCTGCACGGCGTTCGCGCCCTCGATCATCCGGCGCAGGGTGGCCATCATCAGGGCCAGGGTCAGGTCGGCCGTGTCCTCGGTGAGCACGCCCGGCGTGTTGGTGACCATGATCCCGCGGGCGTTGGCGGCGGCCACGTCGATGTGGTCCACGCCGGCGCCGAAGTTGGCGATCAGCTTCAGCCGCTCGCCGGCCTTCTCGATCAGCCCGGCGTCGATCCGGTCGGTGATGGTGGAGGCCAGGACGTCGCAGCGGCCCACCGCCTCGATCAGCGTCTTGCGGGCCATCGGCTCGTCCGCGACGTTGAGCTCGGTGTCGAACAGTTCGCGCATGCGGGTCTCGACCGAGTCCGGCAGTTTGCGCGTGACGATGACTTTCGGCTTGCGGGCGGGCATGTGCCTACGGGAAAAAGGTGTGTTTCCTGCGCCGTCTGGGCGCGTCGATTTGCGGAACCCTTAGCAAAGGGGCCCGGCACGGCCAAGGCGAGGCCGATCCTTTAGGGGTATGGATTGGGATCGAAGTCCAGGCTGAAGGCGGCGCAGGTCCTCGCGATCGTCGCGACGATGGTCCCGCTGGCGGCCTCGGCGGCCGAGCGGGCGACCCCCTCGGGCTACCCCGTGCCGCGCTACGTCACGCTCAAGTTCGGCAAGGTCAACGCCCGCTCCGGCCCCGGCGACGATCATCGGCTGCTGTGGGTCTACAACACGCGCGGCCTGCCGGTGCAGGTGGTCGCCGAGACGGCGGAATGGCGCCGCGTCTGCGATCCCGAGGGCGGCATGGCCTGGGTGCATAAGCGCGTCACGGACGGTCGCCGCGCCGTGATCAACACCCAGAACCGGCCCGCCCCGCTGTTGCGCAAGCCCAGGCCGGCGGCGGAACCGGCGGCGTTCCTCAACGTTCGCGCCATGGCCAGCCTCGTCCGCTGTGAGAAGGGCTGGTGCAAGGTGAAGAGCGACGGCGCGACCGGCTGGGTCCGCGAAGGGACCCTGTGGGGAACGGCGGAAACCCTGCAATGTCGTTGAGGCGGGCTTGCGGCCTGTGCTAGGCCCGGCCCCTCCTGAAGAACTAAGGTTTCCCGGCATGACCGACGTTGCGACCCGGCCTTCCAGCTTTACGCTCGACGAGCTCCTGGCGTGCGGCCGTGGTGAGATGTTCGGACCGGGCAACGCCCAGCTGCCGGCGCCGCCGATGCTGATGTTCGACCGGATCGTCGAAATCAACGCGACGGGCGGCGAACACGGCAAGGGGTATATCGAGGCCGAACTCGACATCAATCCCGACCTCTGGTTCTTCGCCTGCCACTTCATCGGCGACCCGGTGATGCCCGGCTGTCTCGGCCTCGACGCCATGTGGCAGCTGGTCGGCTTCTTCCTGGGTTGGAGCGGCGCGCCCGGCCGTGGCCGGGCGCTGGGCTGCGGCGAGGTGAGGTTCGCCGGCGAGGTCACCCCCGACATCAAGAAGGTGACCTACAGGATCGAGATGAAGCGCGTGATCCTGCGCCGGCTGGTTATGGGCATAGGCGATGCGGTTCTCCTGGCCGACGGCAAGCCCATCTATGAGGCCAAGGACCTTCGGGTCGGCCTCTTCAAAGCTGAAGGCTACGCATGAAGCCTGGACGTGAGCTTGGAGGAGACTGACTGATGCGCCGCGTCGTCGTCACCGGGATGGGAATCGTCTCATCCATCGGCAACAACACCAACGAGGTGCTGGCGTCGCTACGCGAGGCCAAATCCGGCATCACCGCCGCACCCGAATATGCGGAACTCGGCTTCCGCTGCCAGGTGCATGCTGCGCCCTCGATCGACTGGGAATCCATGGTCGACCGTCGCGCGGCGCGGTTCCTGGCGCAGGGTACGGCCTATGGGCATATCGCCATGGAGCAGGCGATCGCGGACTGCGGGCTCGAGCCGAACGAGGTCTCCCACGAACGCACCGGCCTGATCGTCGGCGCCGGCGGCCCCTCGACCCGGGTGATCGTCGAAGCCGCCGCCACGGCGCGCGAGCGCGGCCCCAAGCGGGTGGGCCCGTTCGCGGTGCCCAAGGCGATGAGCTCGGGCGCCTCGGCGACGCTGGCCACCTGGTTCAAGATCCGCGGCCTGAACTTTTCCATCAGCTCGGCCTGCGCCACCTCGGCCCACTGCATCGGGGTCGGCTACGAGCAGATCCTGATGGGCAAGCAGGACGTGGTGTTCGCCGGCGGCGTCGAGGAGCTGGACTGGACCTTGAGCGTCATGTTCGACGCCATGGGCGCCATGAGCTCGAACTTCAACGACCGGCCGGCGGTGGCCAGCCGCGCCTACGACCGCGACCGCGACGGCTTCGTCATCGCCGGCGGCGCCGGGGTCGTCGTCCTCGAGGAATATGAACACGCCAAGGCGCGCGGGGCGAAGATCTATGGCGAGATCGTGGGCTACGCGGCCAATTCCGACGGCTACGACATGGTGGCGCCGTCGGGCGAAGGCGCCACCCGCTGCATGAAGCTGGCCAACGCCGACGGCCGGAGCATCGACTACCTGAACCCGCACGGCACCTCGACCCCGGTGGGCGACCAGAAGGAGATGGAGGCCGTCCGCGCGGTGTTCGGCGGCAAGGCCCCGCTGATCTCCTCGACCAAGAGCCTGACCGGGCACTCGCTGGGCGCGGCGGGCGCGCAGGAGGCGATCTATTCGCTGCTGATGCTGAACAACGGCTTCGTGGCCGAGAGCGCCCATATCGAGAACCTCGACCCCGCCTTCGCCGACCTGCCGATCGTGCGCGCGCGCCAGGACCGGGAGCTGGAGACGGTGATGAGCAACTCGTTCGGCTTCGGCGGGACGAACGGCTGCCTGGTGATGGCGCGGGTCTAGTGCCCGCGCCGGCGTACCCGCGCCCGCCGGACAAGCCGCAGGACTACGAGTGCTGCAAGCGCGGCTGCTGCCCGTGCATCTTCGATTACTACGACGACGCCCTGGAGCGCTGGGAGACCCGCGTCCGCGCCCTGGGCGGCGATCCTCAGACGCTGCTGACGGAGCGCAAGGGGTGAGGTTTCCGCCTCGCCGCACGTCCCGGGGCATCGGCGAGCCGGCCGGGTCTGAGACGGGCATGGCTGCGCCGGCGAAATGCGCATATGTTGTGCGCATGGAAAATCCGCACGTACAGGGTCGCCAGCGGCTGAATCTCACGCTGTCTGGCGCGCTGGTCGAAGAAGCAAAGTCGCTCGGGCTGAATCTGTCCCGCGCCTGTGAGAGCGGCCTCGAAGCGGCGGTCGCGGCCGAAAGGGCGCGGCGATGGCAGGCAGAGAACCGCGCGTTCCTCGACTGGTACAACGCCAAGGTCGAACAGGACGGCCTGCTGCTGGCCGAGTTCCGGCAGTTCTGATGAAGAACGGCGTCCATCGCCTGGACAACGGGGTGCTCGTTGTCGACGTGCAGTCCGATCTTCTCAATCCCACCAGCACACGCGTGGTCGTGCCGCTGATTCCAGCGACGATTCTGAACGGCGCG
>DATFGV010000818.1:0-2408 GCA_035249115.1 Vineibacter sp. | reverse complement strand
AGGGCCGCATGCCGCTCGATCCCGAAGCGCAAGAGGTGCTGG
This sequence comes from Vineibacter sp., assembly GCA_035249115.1. Taxonomy (GTDB): domain Bacteria; phylum Pseudomonadota; class Alphaproteobacteria; order Reyranellales; family Reyranellaceae; genus Vineibacter. Next base: position 2,366 of record DATFGV010000818.1, on the reverse strand, counting down.
ACCTGCAGGCGGCCGCCGGCCGGCCGGCGTGGTCGGCGATCGGCCCGGTGGCGGCGCGCCAGCAATACGCCGAGACCCGCATCGCCTCGGCCGGACCGCGACCCGAGGCGGTCGCCGCCACCGACCATGTGATTGCGCGTGACGGCAGGCGCGTGGCGGCGCGGCTCTATCGCCCGCGCCACGCCTCGCCCAAGGCGCTGCTGCCGACCCTGTTGTGGGCGCATGGCGGCGGCTGGGTGGTGGGCGGCGTTGAGACGCACGACGCCACCTGTGGCCAGCTCGCGCTGGGGGCCGACATCGCGGTGCTGTCGGTCGACTACCGGCTGGCGCCGGAGCATCCGTTCCCGGCCGCCTTCGACGACCTGACGGCGGCGCTCGACTGGGCGAGCCACGACGGCGATTCGATCGGCATCGACGCGCACCTGCTGGCGGTCGGCGGCGACAGCGCCGGCGGCAACGTCGCCGCGGCCGCGGCGCTGTGGGCGCGCGACCGGGCGATGAACAACCTGCGCCACCAGCTGCTGGTCTATCCGGTCACCGATTGCGCGACGACGACGGCGTCGTACGCCCTGTTCGCCGACGGCTTCGGCCTGACCCGCACCTCGATGCGGTGGTTCATCGACCAGTACGTGCCGAACCTCGCCGAGCGCAGCGACTGGCGGGCGGCGCCGCTGCGGGCGGCGAGCCTGGCCGGCGTCTGCCCCGCCATGCTGATCACCGCCGGCCACGATCCGCTGCGCGACGAAGGTCGCGCCTATGCCCGCCGGCTGCGCGACGAGGGCGGCGGCTGCGACCACGTCGAGTTCGGCGGCATGATGCACGGCTTCTTCGGCATGGCGGCGCTGCTGCACGGCGCCCGCCGCGCCATCGCCACGGCGGCGCTGGCCCTGCACGAGGCGCTGGTCGATCGGGCCGAGTGACGCCGGCAAGGGCCGGAACCTCGCAACGGTCCGGAAAGCTGCCGGCGCCGTCGTCGCCGCCGCAAGGTTGCCGAAGTCGGCAATCCGATGCCCGTTTTGTCGAGGTTTTCGACCGGGACGCCCGACCCACGGATCGGCCTCAAAGTGCGTTGCTTGAGACAATTTACCGCCCGTAGGCGGTAACATAGCAAAAGTCCCCGGGACGCTCTTCCGCGACAAAAAGCGCTGTCGTTGTAACTACTTAGTAGCCTCTTGACAAATCGACCAGGATCGATGTATCGAATGTCATCGATTGATCGATGAAAGTCGATACGATGACCGATGACGAGATCGACCTGGTCTTCAAGGCGCTGGCCGACCCGGTGCGGCGGCGCATCGTGCGGCTGCTGTTCAGTCCCGATCCGGCGTGTTGCAGCGCCGGCGACCAGGTTTGCGGCTGCGACCTGGAAAGGCTGCTGGGGCTCGCCCAGGCGACCATCAGCCATCACATGAAATGCCTGACCCAGGCCAACCTGGTGATCGGCGAGAAGCGCGGCCGCTGGGTCTACTACCGGCTCAACCACAGGATGTTCGACGAAGCCGCCGTATGGCTCGTCCTGCTCGGCGAGATCGCGCCCGCGACAGCGCCGCCCAACCCGCAACCACGGGCGGCGTGACGGAACGACCTTTTCGGATGAACGACGGAGACTGACGATGGACGGCGACATCTCACTGCCGCGCATCATGGCCGGCGACTTGCCCGTGGCGGTGATCGGCGCCGGCCCGGTGGGTCTGGCGGCGGCCGCGCACCTGCTGGCGCGCGGCGAAAAGGTCGTGCTGCTGGAGGCGGCGGCCGAGGTGGCGGCGCATGTCCGCGACTACGGCCATGTGCGGCTGTTCTCGCCCTGGCGCTACAACATCGACGCCGCCGCGCGTGCGCTGCTGGAGCGCCATGGCTGGACCGCGCCGCCGCCCGAGCGCCTGCCGACCGGCCAGGAGCTGATCGACCTTTACCTGCGGCCGCTGGCGGCGACGCCGGAGATCGCCGCCGTGCTCAGGCTCGGCCATCGCGTCACCGCCATCACCCGCGCCGGCTTCGACAAGGTGAAGAGCAAGGATCGCGAAGCGGCGCCGTTCGTGCTGCGCGTCACCAGCAACGAATGCCTGGACACCGAGTTGCGGGCGCGCGCCGTGATCGACTGCACCGGCACCTGGAACCAGCCCAACCCGCTGGGCGCCAGTGGCCTGCCGGCCGTCGGCGAGACGATGCGGTCGGCGCGCATCCGCTACGGCATCCCCGATGCGCTGGGCCGCGAGCGGCCGCGCTACGCCGGCCGCCGCACCCTGGTGGTCGGCTCCGGCCATTCCGCCGCCAACGCGCTGCTCGATCTGGCGCAGCTGGCGCGCGAGGTGCCCGGCACCCGCATCGACTGGGCGGTGCGCGGCGATCAGGACGTGCAGAAGGCC
>DATFGV010000817.1:0-3235 GCA_035249115.1 Vineibacter sp. | reverse complement strand
GGCCTGATCTCGTCGGTCGAGGACCTGATGATCTGGAGCCGTCACTTCGACCAGCCGGTCCTGCGTCCAGCCGACCTGGCGAAGCGCCTGACGGAACCGATGCCGCTCAGCGGCGGCGCCGCCAACGACTACCTGCGCGGCCTGGAGCGCGGCAGCCTGCGCGACCTGGCCACCGTTGGCCATGGTGGCCTGTGGCCCGGCTATCGCACGCAGTTCTTGCGTCTGCCCGAAGCGCAGCTGACGGTCGTGGTCATCGCCAATCTTAGCAGCGCCGACCCCTACCGCCTGGCGCGCGCCGTGGCCGTCGAAGCGTTGCGCGACACCGGCATGTTGAAGCCCGCGCCGGCACCGATCGCGGCTGCCGCGATCGAGGCGCGGGCCGGCACATACCTCAATGAGGACGAGCCGGCGCTGTTCGACCTCGCCTGGCGCGACGGCGAGGCGATCGTGACGCAAAACGGCATGCCCTTCGCGTTGGCGCCGCGCACCGACGGTTGGCTGCAGGCCGATCGTGGCGCGTTCGAGTTCGCGCTGCGCCTGTCACCGTCGGGCGAGACGGTCGAGGTTGCGCTTGGCGCCGGGCGTGTCGTGCCGTTCCGTCGCCTCGCCAAGCGGTCAGAACCACCGGCCGACCTCGCCGGCCGCTACGTCGCCGCCGACTGTGGCGCGACTTGGACCGTCGGTGCCACGTCAGCCGGTCTGGCGATCGACGTCGCCGGTCCGCTGGTGACGGGTGGTCGTCGTGGCCGGTGCGCGGCGTGGCGGGCGACCTGCTCGAGATCGAGACGCCGAGCCCGTGGCTGACGATCACGCAACTGGCGCGCGTCGAGCGCAATCCGTCGGGCAGCGTCGCCGGTCTTACCGTCTCCACGGGACGCATCAAGAGGATGGCTTTCGCGCGCACCACGGCGTGAGCTGGCCACCAACGCCCGATGGCGCCAGGCGTCAGTGTGACCGGCTGCCGAAAAACTTGAACGCGCCGGCGCCCAGTGCCACGACGGCCAGCGCACCGATCTTCCAGAACTTCGCTAGCAGGGCGCCGATCAGCGCGAACAGGCCGAGCTTCTTGGCCGCCGTACCCGCGACCAGCGCGGCCAAGCCATACTCGGCGACGCGGTCGGTGGCAGGGTTGAAGTCCTCATAGCGCTTGCCCGGCTGGTAGGCGAGCGCCGCCAGCAACTCGCCGGCCCGCGGCTTGAGGCTCTCGACCATCGTCAGGTCGGTGACCAGGTTCAGCGCAAAGTAGCCCTCTCGGCCCAGCGCATAGGTGTTGTAGTTGACGCCGCGGTCGTCCGACGCGGCGCCCTTGTGACGTGTCTCCGCCGACCACACCAGGCGATGCGTACGGGCGTCATAGGTCGGCCGCTGCACCCAGCCGACGATCTCGAGTTCGGGAAACCCGCGGGCGCGGCGGTCCTTGTTTCCCGCAGCCGTGCCTTCGCGCAGGCTGGCCAACAGATCGTCGGCCTTCCAGCTGCGGGCGTCATCATCCTTCACATAGCCAGAGGCTTCGTAGTCGATGGTGACGAACCAGCCGTCGAGCGGCTGCTGGGCATCGACCACCATGCCGGCGAACTGGCCGTCCGAGGAATTGCCCATGGCGTGCAGCAGCCGCCGGGCGTAGGCGCTGTCGATAAAGGCGTAGCCGGCCGGCAGGCGCAGCACGGCCTGGTCGCGCAGCCGAATCTCGGCCGGACCGGGGCGCATCGACTTGAAGGCCGCCTCGGCGGCGGCGTGCAGTTCCTTCTCGGCGGCGCTCGGCGTCTGCTGCGCTATGGCTGGCGACACGGCGAACGCCGTGAAAAGCATCAGGACAGCCGACATCATCGTCAGCCACAAATTCGCGCGGCTCATCATCCCACCTGTCGTTCGTACCGGAGTACGCCGACGAGTGCCGATTCACAACCGCAGGGCGGTCAGGGAAGGGTCCGGAGCGGATGGTTCCCGGCCGCAGGCGACAGGCCCTGGCGAGCGGGAAGGCCTGGCCTGCCGAGGGGATAGCGCCCTATTTCCGCGCCACCATCATCTTCTTGATTTCGGCGATCGCCTTGGCCGGATTGAGCCCTTTGGGACAGGTCTTGGTGCAGTTCATGATGGTGTGGCAGCGGTACAGCCGGAACGGATCTTCCAGCTGGTCTAGGCGATCACCGGTCGCCTCGTCGCGGCTGTCGACGATCCAGCGATAGGCCTGCAGCAGCACCGCCGGGCCGAGATAGCGTTCGCCGTTCCACCAGTAGCTCGGGCAGCTGGTGGTGCAGGAGAAGCACAGGATGCACTCCCACAGCCCGTCGAGCCTGGCGCGCTCCTCGGGCGACTGCAGCCGCTCGCGTTGCGGCGCCGGGGAGTCGTTCTTCAGCCATGGCTCGACGGCGGCGAGCTGGGCGTAGGCTACGGACAAGTCGGGCACCAGATCTTTGACTACCGGCATGTGCGGCAGCGGGTAGATCCTCACATCACCCTTCACCTCATCGATGAACTTGGTGCAGGCCAGCGTATTGGTGCAGTCGATGTTCATGGCGCACGAGCCGCACACACCCTCGCGGCACGACCGGCGGAAGGTCAGCGTGCTGTCGACCTCGTTCTTGATCTTGATCAGGGCGTCGAGAACCATCGGCCCGCAATCGTCGAGGTCGACCTCGTAGGTGTCGATGCGCGGGTTCTTGCCGTCGTCCGGGCTCCAGCGATAGACCTTGAACGGTTTGACCCGTGAGGCGCCGTCCGGCGCCCTGTGGACCGTGCCGTTGGCATCGACCTTGGAATTGGCGGGCAGCACGAATTCGGCCATCGCTTGACGTCTCCGGATTCAGTCGCGCCGCTCAGTAGACCCGCGCCTTGGGCGGGAAGGACTGCACATCGTTGCTCATGGGCTGCAGCTTGACCGGCCGGTAGTCGATCCGGGTACGGCCGTTCTCCTCGACCCAGATCACGGAGTGCTTCAGCCAGTTCTGGTCGTCGCGTTCCGGGAAGTCCTCACGGGCGTGCGCGCCGCGGCTTTCGGTGCGGTTGGCGGCCGAACGGATGGTGGCCTGCGCCTGCACGATCAGGTTCTCGAACTCCAGGGTCTCGACCAAGTCGGAATTCCAGATCATCGAGCGGTCCATGACCCGCATGTCGCTCCTGCCGCCGAACACCTTGTCCATGCTGGCGCAGCCTTCGTCGAGCGACTGCTGGGTGCGGAACACGGCGCAGTCGTTCTGCATGGTGCGCTGCATACTCAAGCGGATGTCGTTGGTCC
>DATFGV010000816.1:0-21030 GCA_035249115.1 Vineibacter sp. | reverse complement strand
CCCTGCCCGACCGCGCGCGCCGCGTCGCCCAATGGATCGCCCTGCCGTGGGCTGCCTTCACGTTGCTGCTCTACGGCTTCGCCTTCGTCGGCGGCCTGGTGAAGGTATGGGGCCGAGACTACACGCCGACCCTCGAACACTACGCCAAGGCCTTCGCCATCGAGCGCTCGGCCGACGGCCTGATCTGGTCGGGCGCCGCCTGGAACTCGTTCTGGACGACGGTGAAGCTCGCGGCCATCGCAGCACCCCTTACGGCTGCGCTCGGCCTGCTGGCGGCATGGCTGCTCGTGCGTCAGCGCTTCGCCGGGCGCGCCGCGCTCGAATTCGCCACCATGCTCTCGTTCGCCGTACCGGGCACGGTCATAGGCGTGGCATACGTCTTCGCGTTCAACGTGCCGCCCATCGAGATCACCGGCACCGCGCTCATCATCGTGCTCTGCTTCATCTTCCGGAACATGCCGGTCGGCGTGCGCGCCGGCATGGCGGCGATGAGCCAGATCGACCGCAGCCTCGATGAGGCGTCCTCGATGCTGCGCGGCCGGGCACCGCAGACCCTGGCGTACGTCGTGCTGCCGTTGCTGCGGCCAGCGATGGTCGGCGCCCTGGTCTACGGCTTCGTGCGCGCCGTGACGACCGTCAGCGCCGTGGTCTTCCTGGTGACGGCCGAGTACGAGCTTGCGACCACCTTCATCGTGCTGCGCGTCATCAACGGCGACTATGGCCTGGCCATCGCCTACAGCTGCGCGCTGATCGTGCTGATGCTGGCGGCGATCCTGCTGATCCAGCTGGTGGTCGGCGAGCGCCGGCTGGGCCGCCGTGCCGCACCCGCCGCGGCGCCGGTGGGGAGGGCGGGATGACTGAGACGAAAGCGATGACACGCCAACCTCTCCCCACCGGGGAGAGGTCGGCACGCGACAGCGTGCCGGGTGAGGGGGTCGCGCACCGCGTAAGCCGTCTATTCACGAGCATCGCTGCTGGTGCACCACCCCCTCACCCGCCGCGCGCTTCGCGCGCGTCGACCTCTCCCCGTTGGGGAGAGGTTGGTGATGTGCGGCTATGACTGCGTCTGCGCCCGCCGGCGTCGCGTTCCGCGATGTCGTGAAGCGCTACGGCGAAACCGTCGCCGTGCAAGGCGTCAGCTTCACCGTCGCGGCTGGCACGTTGGTCACCCTGTTGGGGCCATCGGGCTGCGGCAAGACCACGGTGTTGCGCCTGATTGCCGGGCTGGAGGCCGCCAGCGATGGCGCGATCATGATCGGCGGCCTGGACGTGACGGCGCTGTCGGCCGCCGAGCGCGACGTCAGCATGGTGTTCCAGTCGTACGCGCTTTTTCCGCACATGAGCGTGCTGGACAACGTCTGCTATGGCCTGCGTCGTGGCGGCGTCGCCAAGGCGGCGGCGATCGAGCGGGCGGTGGAAGCGCTGGCCCAGGTCGGACTGGCGGGCTTCGAGCAGCGCCAGCCCAGCGAGTTGTCGGGCGGCCAGCAGCAGCGTGTCGCCGTCGCCCGTGCCTTGGTGCTGCGGCCCTCGGTACTGCTGTTCGACGAACCGCTCAGCAACCTCGATGCCCGACTGCGTCGGCAAATGCGCGAGGAGATCCGCGACCTGCAGCGCCGCCTCGACCTCACCGTGGTCTATGTCACTCACGACCAGCAGGAGGCGCTGGCGGTGTCCGACCGGATCATCGTGATGAACCGCGGTCGCATCGAGCAGGACGGCCTGCCGCGCGACCTCTACGAGCGGCCGGCCAGCGCCTTCGTCGCCAACTTCATGGGCGAGTCCAACCGCGTCCGCGGCACGGTGCGGCGCCTTGATCCGGAACGCATCGTCGTGCGCCTGGGCGACGCCGACATTGTCGTGCCCGATCGCGCCGCGTCCGACGGCGAAACCGACGTCGCCGTGCGCCCCGAAACCATCACCATCGATCGCGGCCCCTCGCCGGCGGGCGTGCTGGCCGGTACCGTCGCCAAGGCTGCCTATGTCGGGACGCACATGGAATACACCGTCGATACGGCCGCCGGCGCGCTGTTCGCCATCTGCCCCCGGGTCGACCGGCCACTGGTACCAGGCGACGTCGTATCGCTTGGCCTGGCGCCGCGCGGCGTCATCGTGGTGGCGACGTAACGCAACGCGCACGCATCGGGCAACATCATAGGTGGCGACGCCGTCTCCAGTTGACCATGGCAGCCCCTGTGAAGACACCCGATGTCGCTCTCCACCCCTGGCGGCCTCACAGGCAATGCATGCAACCGGCTTGGCTTGCGACCGCCGCGATGCCGTCACCTTTGCGCCGCCGCCGGCGCGGTCGGCCGCGGAAACGTCACTGCCACCCGCGTGCCGCCCTCGGGACGGCGCGACACCGCCGCCTCGCCGCCAAGTTGCGCCGCCAGGCCGCGCAGCAGCGTGAACCCCAGACCGTCGCCATCGGCCGGCGGCACCGCCTCGGGCGCGATGCCGACGCCGTTGTCGTCAATCGTGACCACGAAGCGCGTCTCCAACGGCCGTACCCCGATGTCGATCCGCGGCGCCGCCACATCGGCGAAGGCGTGGCGGATCGCGTTCGACACCGCCTCGGTGACGATCAGCCCGACCGGAATCGCGATGTCGGGACCGACCTCGATCACCGGCGCCGCAACCTCGATGGCGACGTCGGGCCCGCCAAGCTGGCGACTGTTGCCGGACAAGTGACGCACCAGATCGTTGAGGAACGCCTGGAAATCGACCTGGGTCCAGTTCGCCCTTTCGTAGAGGTGCTTGTGCAGCAGCGACAGGCCGACGACCCGGTTCTGGGCGTCGGCGAAAATCCGCCTGATGCGCGGGCTGCGGATGCGATCGGCCTGCAGGCTGAGCAGGCTGGAGATCATCTGCAGGTTGTTCTTCACGCGATGGTGCAGTTCGCGCAGCACCATGTCGCTTTGCGCCAGGCTGGCTTGCAGTTCGCGTTCGCGCGCCTGGACCGCCGAGGCCGCCGGGTCGGGACCACCGCACCATCGCCGCACGATGACCGCGAACGCCGCCAACGCGACGAGATAGGCTACTACCGCCATGGCCCACGCGATCGCCGGCGCGACACTACCGAGCCCGTGGCGTGCCAGCAGCAATGCCGTCACGAGGGCCGGTGCCAGCGCGACGGCGCCAAGCAGGGTCAGCCGGGTCGGGAGGGACAGGCGGTTCACGGCGCAGCAGCGCCCGGCGCCCGGACACGCATGCAATCGTCAGTCGCGGACGCAATCCGTCCGGCCACCACGCGGCCCGCCTCACGCCGCCGCAATGTTGAGCGCCTGAGCCATCGCGGTCTTCAGAAGATCGGCATCGAACGGCTTGGCGATCACGAAGGCCGGCTCAATGCCCCGGCCGGTCAGCAGTCGCTCCGGGTAACCGGTCACGAAGATGATCGGCACCCTGGTCGAAGCCAGAATCGCGCGCACGGCCGCCATGCCGCTGTCGCCGCCCTGCAGCTGGATGTCGGCCAGGACCAGGTCGGGCGCGTGCTTCTCGGCCAGTTCGACCGCCGCCTTCTCGGTGGCGGCGATGCCGACCACCAGGTGGCCGGCGTTACGCACCACCTTGGCGACATCGAGCGCGATCACCGCTTCGTCCTCGATCACCAGCACCCGCACCGAGGCCACCTGCTGCAAGGTCGACCGCGCCGCCGCCAGCTCCTGGGCCGCCGTCGTGGCATCGATGCCCAGGATGCGGGCCGCCTCCTCCACGGTGAATCCCTCCAGCGCGGTCAACAGCAACATCCGTCGCGGCGTGGCGCTGATGTCGCGCATGCGCGCCGTTAGCCGGGTGGGCGCGTTGCCGCCCGCGGCGCTATCGCCGCCAGACTCGCCGCGCGCGGCAGATCCATCGATCTGATGCAACGAATGGAACAGGGCGAACATATCGGCCTTCGAGCCGCGGCCCGCGTGGTTCGCTCCAGGTTGCCTTACCAGTGCCTCGACACACTGGCGCACCCATCGATCACCCGTTGCCTGGCTGCCGGTCAGCGCGCGGGCGTAACGCCGCAGATACGGCAGCGTCGTTAGCAATCGGTCCGACAGGTTGGCCATAATGCAACCGCGCCCGCCCCACGGAACGCCAAGCCGCACGACCGTGCACAACCCCCGCCGACGTGGCCCAGGACACGCTACGATCGCCTTCAATACCTCTGGTAGCGGCGCGGTGCGCGGCCTGTCAACGGCACGAGCGGCTTTGACGTGGACTGTTCGCGCCGGCAAGGCGCCGCCCGGCGATCCTTGCGCAACATGGCGGGCCGCGCCACGATCGAAGCAGGGGCGGCACCATGCTGCGAGAAGGAGCCTCAATGGCGGCCAATGAGTACGACTATATCGTCGTCGGCGCCGGCTCGGCCGGTTGCACCATCACCCACCGCCTGGCCGCCGACCCGTCCGTGAAGGTGCTGGTGTTGGAGGCCGGCAAGCCCGACAAGAGCTTCTTCATCCACATGCCCGCCGGCGTCGTGCAGATGGCCGGCAAAGGCCTCTACAACTGGGGCTACTCGACGGAACCGCAAGCCAACTGCCAGGGGCGCAAGTTGTACTGGCCGCGCGGCAAGACCCTGGGCGGCTCGTCGTCGATCAACGCCATGCTCTACATCCGCGGCCACGCCTCCGACTACGATCACTGGCGCCAGCTGGGCAACGCCGGCTGGAGCTATGCCGACGTGCTGCCCTACTTTATCAAGGCACAGAACAACGAGCGCGGCGCTTCCGAATTCCACGGCGCCGGCGGTCCGTTGAACGTCGCCGACCAGGTGTCGCCTGCCGGTATCAACGCCGCTTTCGTCGAGGCTTGCGTGCAGGCCGGCCACAAGCGCACCACCGATTTCAACGGCGCCACGCAGGACGGCGTCGGCTACTACCAGGTCACCCAGAAGGGCGGCAAACGCTGGAGCACGGCGCAGGCCTATCTGCGGCCGGCCATGGCGCGCGGCAACGTCACGGTGCTGACCGAGGCGCACACCGCCAAGGTGGTCATCGAGAACGGACGCGCCACCGGCGTTGCCTACCGCAAGGACGGCAAGGACCAGATCGCGCACGCCGCCCGCGAGGTGATCCTGTCGGGCGGCGCCATCAATTCTCCGCAGCTGCTGATGCTGTCCGGTGTCGGGCCTGCCGACCACCTCAAGGCGCGGGGCGTCGCCGTCGTCGCCGACGTGCCCGGCGTCGGCGGCAACCTGCAGGACCACCTCGACGCGGCGACGCTGTACTACTGCAAGACGCGCGACACCTACGACACCGCCAACCAGCTCGTCACCCTGGCCAAGTACGTCTTCGCAAAGACCGGGCCAGGGACCTCATGCATCGCCGAGACCGGCGGCTTCCTGCGTACCGAGGACGGCCTGGCCGCGCCCGACATCCAGCTGCACTTCATCCCTGCCTTCGTGGTCGACCACGGCCGCACGCAGATGAAGCAGAACGGCATGACCTTGCACGTCTGCCTGCTGCGGCCGCGCAGTGCCGGCACGATCCGGCTGAAGAGTGCCGACCCGATGGCCGATCCGGCGATCGACGCCAACTACCTCGCCGACGGCAAGGATCTCGACGTGCTCGTGAAGGGCACGAAAATGGCGCGCGACATCTTCGCCCGAAAGCCGCTCGATCCCTACCGCGGCGAAGAGCTGGAACCGGGCGCCGGAAAAGTCTCCGACGCCGACCTCGCCAACTGGGTGCGGGCGCGCTGCGAGACGATCTACCACCCGGTCGGCAGCTGCAAGATGGGGCCCGCGAACGACGCGATGGCGGTGGTCGACAACGAGCTGCGCGTGCGCGGCGTCGAGCGGCTGCGCGTAGTCGACGCCTCGATCATGCCGTCCCTCATCGGTGGCAACACCAACGCCCCCACCATCATGATCGCCGAACGGGCGGCCGCGTTCATGCAGGGCGCCGCCGCTTCGGCGCAGAAGGCCGCGTAATGTCGACACCACCCTCCCTGTCGCTGCGCCCGGCTACTATCTTCCGGGTCGTCGCCAGCCTCGACATCGCGCTCGGCCTCGCGGCCGCGCTGTTCGGCAGCAGTCTGGCGTCGTTGCCCGACATTGTGCCGGGCCTGTCGGCGTGGTGGCTCGTCGGCGGTGTACTGGCATTGGGCGGCGTGGCCATGCTGGTCTTCGCCGCCAGCCTCGACCGCAAGCGCCCTTCGGCGTCCCCGGCCGGCGACGACCCTGTACGCCGCGAATGAAGACTCCGGTGCCGCTGGATGGAGAAACGACGACGTGACACAGGCTGCAAGACCTGAAAGGCAATACGGTCGCTGGACCAGACGCCGGGGGCGCACCGCCGAATTGGCGCACGCCCAGGACCAGGCCCCGCATCGAGCCCGCGATCTCGACACTTGTGGTCGAGACCATCGGTGGGGATTTCACCGGACGCTAGCCTTGGCCGCGACATGCTTGGCGCTGGCGGGCTGCTATGAGACAGCCGGGCCGGTAATCGGGCGCGGCGTCGGGGCGCCGATCGCACCGGGCAGCTATCGCTGCAACAATGACCGGGGCAGCGATGAAGGCTCGGTTGTCATTTCGGCGCCGGCACGCCTCAGCGCCGACGACACTGTCTATCTGGTGGTTGTCGACAAGCACCGCTACGCCGTGCGGGCTGCGGCCATCACCGGCGACCTCTTCCTGATCGAGGTCCGCGGCGGCGACGTGCGCGACGCCGCTCACGTCTTCGTCCGCCGATCGGGGCCTGATGGCTTCGAACTGATGGCGACGCGCGCGCAGCCGCGCGAGCGGTTCACCGCGCTGGCACAAACACACGGCGTGGCACTGACGTTCGCCGCCTTCGGAACGCCAAGCGTCCAGGGTCCGCCCGACCGCCTGCGCGCCTACTTCCTGGCGCACACACTCGCCGACCTGGAGCGCACGTCAACATGCCGGCAGCGGGGATAGCAGCCGGCCGTGGCGGCAGACAGATGTTGTTGAGGCTGAAGCGCTAACCGCGCTTTTCCACCACCGCAAACCACGGCCGACCGGCGACTTCCGCCAGCGTGCCGCCGCCGTTGCGCGGAAAGATGCTCATGGTGACGGTGTCGCGCACGTTGCCGCCGATCGCCCTGACCTGGCCGCCGCGCACCTCGACCACGACGTCGCAATGCGTCACCTCGCGGTCAACCGCGTCGCGCAGCGCCTCCACTCCCCGGTGTGGCGCGGCGCGGGTGCCGGCGCAAATCAGATCGCCCGGCTTGGGTGCGTAGTCGCGCCAATCATGCACCACGAACCGCCGTGGCCCACCGTTCAGCTGGCCGTCGAGCAGCGGCATCAGGAACCCGGCATGGCGGCCGCTGGCTGGAAACTCGCGCGCCGACACGCCGGCCTGGTGCACGGCCCACGCGACAAAAATCCCCGACCACGGTTTGCCGCTGCGTCCATCCCACTCGCGGCGTCCGACCAGCGCCCAATAGTCGCCGATGCGCGAGTTCAGCGGCTCGCGAGACTCGTGCACGCCGCCGTTGTGGGTGCCCGGCCCGCCATAGACCAGGGTTTCACCGCCGAACCGCCGCCATTCCTGCCAGGCGACCGCCGCCACCGGATCGCGCGGCGCGCTGGCGTCGCGGAAGGCGCCGCAGCCGGTCAGTGCGAACGTGAGAACCGTCGCCAGAATCGCGACGCGGGATAGTGTGGCCCAGTCCGGGCGCAGACCTTGTTCGGCCATTATTTCGGTCGATCGGAGAGGGAACCGATCAACCGACTCATACCATAGATTCTTCCTTCAACCTCATAGTTTTGTAAGGCGTTTCGAAGATTCCACCGAAAGCGGCGTTCAGGTTGGTCGGACGGCACGGCAAGGCCTCCTCCCAAGGTGCCGCAGTTGGCTTGACCCGGCTTGTCGGCGCCTCCCATAGTGGCCGCAGATCGCATGGCGACCGCCGTCGTCGCCAACACAACGACAATGGGAGGCAGGGATGGCCAACTACGCGTGGGAGAAGAGCTACCCGAAGGGCGTGACCTGGGAACTCGAGGTGCCGCGCAAGGGTATCCACCAGGTTTTCGAGGAGAGCTGTGCCGCCTTCGGCGACCGGCCGTTCACCGACTTCCTCGACAAGGTGATGAGCTTCCGCGACTACAAGCTCGCCACCGACCGCGCCGCCGCCGGCTTCCAGAAGCTCGGCGTCAAGCCCGGCGTGCATGTCGGCCTCTACCTGCCCAACACGCCGCACTACATCATCGCCTTCTTCGGCGTGCTGAAAGCCGGCGGCAAGGTCGTGAACTACAGCCCGCTCGATGCCGAGCGCGAGCTTGAACACAAAATCGGCGACAGCGAGACCGACATTCTGGTCACGCTCGACGTCAAGGCGCTGTACCCGAAGATGGCGGGCATGCGCGGCAAGACGCGGCTCAAGAAGCTGATCGTCGGCAGCATCGCCGACTTCCTGCCGTGGCCCAAGAACTGGCTGTATCCGATCGCCAAGAAGGCCGACATCGACAAGTGGCCGCGCGACGACTGGCACATGTCGTTCAAGGACCTGCTGAACAACGACGGCAACTACCAGAAGCACAAGCTCAGCGACGATCTGTGGGACGAGGTGGCGCTGCTGCAGTACACCGGCGGCACCACCGGCCTGCCCAAGGCGGCGATGCTGACCCATGGCAGCATCATGGCGGCGATGAGCCAGGGCCAGGCGTGGACAACGCCCTATACGACACCCGGCACCGAGAAAATCGTCTGCGTGCTGCCGCTGTTCCACATCTACGCGCTGTCGGGAATCATGCTGGGCGCGGTGCGCAACGGCAACCAGCTGATCCTTTACCCGCGGCCCGACATCGACATGATCGTCAAGGACCTCGGCACCAAGAAGCCAAGCTTCCTGCCCGGCGTGCCGACGCTCTACACCGCGATCAACAAGCACCCGGTGGCGAAGACGCTCGACCTGAAGTCACTGAAGATCTGCATGTCGGGCGGCGCGCCGCTGCCGATCGAGGTGCAAAACGAGTTCGAGAAGCTGACGGGCGCCACGCTGATCGAGGGCTACGGGCTGACCGAAACCTCGCCGACCGGCTGCATCTGCCCGGTCGACAAGGAGGTGCGCCGCCCCGGCTCCTGCGGCGTGCCGATGCCCGGCACGATCGTCGAGATCCGCGACCTGGAGGACACCACCAAGGTGCTGCCACCGGGCAAGGACAATGTCGGCGAAGTCTGCATCATCGGCCCGCAGGTCATGAAGGGCTACTGGAAGAAGCCTGACGAGACCGACAAGGTGCTGTTCAGCCACCCGACCAGCAACTGGAAGGGCCTGCGCACTGGCGACATGGGCTACATGGACGACGACGGCTGGGTGTTCCTGGTCGACCGCTCCAAGGACCTGATCATCTCGTCGGGCTACAACGTCTATCCGCGCGTCATCGAGGAGGCGACCTACGAGCACCCGGCGGTCGAGGAATGCATCGTGATCGGCATCCACGACGAATACCGCGGCGAGGCGCCCAAGATCTTCGTCAAGTTGAAGCCCGGCGCGTCGCTGACCTTCGACGAGCTGAAGAAGCACCTCGACGGCAAGATCGGCAAGCACGAGTTCCCGGTCGCTTTCGAGATCCGCGCCGAGCTGCCCAAGACACCGGTCGGCAAGCTGTCGAAGAAGGAGCTGAAGGCCGAGGAGGCCGCCAAGCGCGAAGCCGCCAAGCAGGTCGCGGCGCAGTAAAGCGGCGCTTCGGCGAACACCAGCACGGCCTCCGGCGATCGGCCTCAACCGCGCCGGAGCTGGTCGATGGCGTGCCGTGCCGCCTCGATGCTGCAGCCACTGGCGCTCTGGATCAGCCGCATGGCCTGGTCGAGTTGGCCGGCGGCGACCAGTTCGGCCGCCGCCTGTCGCAGCCGTGGATCCTCGAGCGGACGTCGTGGATCGATCGCCGCGACCCGGCCGGCCGCCAGCTCCTCGACGTAATCCTTCGCCTCTGCCAGACCCATGCCGGTGCGTTCGCGCACCAGCTTGATCGCCTCGAGCTTGTCGCCCCGGCCCAACAGGGCGAGCGCATCGGTCCGCACGCTGGTGCTGGCGACCACGGCGCTGGCGCCGCTGGCGGCCAGCGCCACCTGCCGTGCGACCGATGTCAGCGGCGGCACGTTGGGCAGCGCATCGACGTAGTCCTTGGCCTCCTTCAGGCCCAGGCCGGTCATTTCGCGCACCATCTTGATCGCCTGGATCGTCTCGCCCCGCGCCGCCATGGCTCGGACCACCGAATCGGCGGCCGCCATGGTCATGCTGGCCGTGGCCGATGGCGCCTCCGGCAGCGAGGCGATCGGAGGCTCGCTGGGCGACGTGATCACCCGCGGACGGGCGCGGCCGCGCAGGAGCAGCCACGCCAGCAGGCCGACCAGCACGACGCCGGCGGCGGTCATGGCCGCGATCAGGACCGTCATATCCATCCGGCGCGCCCCCCAAGCCCGGCCGGTCATAGCATGCGGCGTTGGGCGGTTCACCTTCGACCACCATCGGCCCCGAGACGCAACGACCACCATCATCTGCGGCGCGGTCACACCTGCTGGCCGGGCGACGCATCGCAGCGTCGCTTCCCCCGGCAGGCCCCGGCCGGTAATCTGGGCACCACACCACCAGGACAAAATCGCCGTGGATACGCTGCCGTTCAGCTTCGAGTTTCCCTACGCTGCGCCGCGCCTGCCGGTCTTCGCGCGCAACGTCGCCGCCACCTCGCAGCATCTGGCCGCGACCGCCGGCCTGCGGATGATGGCCAAAGGCGGCAACGCCGTCGACGCCGCCATCGCCACGGCGATTGCGCTGACGGTCGTCGAGCCGACCAACAATGGCCTCGGCGCCGACGCCTTCTGCATCCTGTGGGACGGATCGAAACTGGTCGGGCTCAACGCTTCGGGTCGCGCACCGGCGCTGATGACGCGCGAACGCTTTCAGGGCCTCGACAAGATGCCCGGCGAGGGCTGGGACTCGGTCAGCGTGCCCGGCGCCGTCTCGCTGTGGGTGGAACTGCACGGCAAGTACGGCAAGCTGCCCTTCGCCGATCTGTTCGAGCCCGCCATCCGCTACGCCCAGGACGGGTTCCGCGTGTCCTGGATGGTGGCGCAGCAATGGCAGCGCGCGATCGCGCGGCTGAAGGACCAGCCAGGTTGGGCCACGGCTTTCATCCCCAACGGCCGCGCGCCGCAGCCGGGCGAGCTGTGGCGGTTCCCGGCCCAGGCGGACACCTTGCGCAAGATCGCCGAGAGCCGGGGCGATGCCTTCTACCGCGGCGAGCTGGCCGCAAAGATCGAGGCCTTTGCCATCGAGTGCGGCGGTCCGCTGCGCGCCGCCGACCTCGCCGCCCACAAGTCAGACTGGGTCGATCCGATCGGCCTGTCCTACCACGGCACGACCCTGCACGAGATTCCGCCCAACGGCCAGGGCATCGCCGCCTGCATGGCGCTGGGCATCCTCGAGAACTTCGATCTTGCCGGCTTCGCGCCGGACGGGCCGGAGGTGGCGCATTTGCGCATCGAGGCGATGAAGCTCGCCTTCGCCGACGCACACCGCCATGTCGCCGACCCGGCCTTCATGGAGGTGACCCCGGCGCAGCTGCTGGACAAGGCGTACCTGAAATCGCGCGCCAAGCTGATCAGCGCCAAGAAGGCCGGCGGCTTCGGGCCGGGCGTTCCCAAGCTCGGCGGCACGGTCTATCTCGGCACCGCCGACGAAGGCGGCATGATGGTGTCGCTGATCCAGTCGAACTACGCCGGCTTCGGTTCCGGCGTGGTGGTGCCGGGCACCGGCATCGCGCTTCAGAACCGCGCCTCGGGATTCTCGCTGCGGCCGGGCCATCCCAACGAGGTAGCGCCGGGCAAGCGGCCGTTCCACACCATCATTCCCGCCTTCATCACAAAGGACGGCAAGCCGCTGGCGACCTTCGGCCTGATGGGTGGCGGCATGCAGCCGCAGGGCCACATGCAGGTGTTCTCGCGCATCGTCGACTTCGGCCAGAACCCACAGGCGGCCATCGACGCGCCGCGCTGGCGGGTGCACGAGAACGGCGAGCTGTGGCTGGAGCCGCACATGCCGTCGAACACCGCCGAGGCGCTCGCGGCGCTGGGGCACAAGGTGGTGAAGACGCCGTGGCCGAGCTTCGATTTCGGCTCCAGCCAAATCATCTGGCGCTACCCCGACGGCGGCCCCTATCTCGGCGCCTCGGAAAGCCGCCGCGACGGCGCGGCAGTCGGCTTCTAGCCCGATTGTGTTCGCCGCGCCCTAAGCGGCATCGACGACGGCATAGCCCGCCTGCTTGACCGCGGCGACGATCACGGCGCGATCCGGCGCCAGCTCGACCTTGACCTCGCCGCGCGCCAGATCGACATCGACCGAGGCGCCCGGCACCGCCTGCTGGATGGACCTGGTCACCGCCGCCACGCAATGGCCGCAAGTCATGCCCTCGACCTTGAAGATGCTCAAACGCGCCCTCCGTTTCCCGGCAACCAACATCAGGTGATGTCATCGCCCAAGGTCAAGGCCCGCGGCGGGACAGCGCTGCACGACAAATTCGCTCGTCTGGCCTTGACCTTCCAATCATGGGAAGGTCCATCTGAGGGTTGTCACCTCCAGATTCCTGATCGGTCATGGCCTTGCTTGATACACCCCGGACCGCGCCGGCGCCGCCGTCCCTCCCGGCCGCCGCGCCCGACGAACCTCGCACGCTGCGCCTGCCGATCGAAGGCATGACCTGCGCCGCCTGCGTGCGGCGGGTCGAGCGTGCCCTGGAATCGGTGCCCGGCGTCGAGCGCGCCAGCGTCAACCTCGCCGCCGAAACGGCGACGGTGACGGGCAACGTCGCGGTACACGCGCTGTCGACGGCGGTCGAGGCCGCCGGCTACGGCGTCGGCGCGACCACCATCGACTTGGCGATCGAGGGCATGACCTGTGCCTCCTGTGTCGGTCGGGTCGAGCGGGCGCTGGCGCAGGTACCTGGCGTGCGCGGAGCCAGCGTCAACCTGGCGTCGGAGCGCGCCCGCGTGGCGGTAGCCAGTCCGCGCGACGTGGCGTTGCCAAGGCTGATCGCTGCCGTCGAGGCCGCCGGCTATGGCGCGAAGCCCATAACACCGGTCTCCGGTTCGGATGACGCGGCCCGGGAGCGTGCCGATCGCGCCGAACGCTGGTGGGTCGGCGCCGCGATCCTGCTCAGCCTGCCGCTGGTCGTGCCGATGCTGGCGCAGCCTTTCGGCGCGCACTGGATGCTGCCGGGCTGGTGGCAGTTCCTGCTCGCGACACCGGTGCAGTTCGTGCTCGGCTGGCGTTTCTACGTTGGCGCCACCAAGGCGCTACGCGCCGGAGTCGGCAACATGGACCTGCTGGTCGCGTTGGGTACGTCCGCCGGCTGGGGCCTGTCGACATGGACGCTGCTGGCCGCGCCCGGTGGCACGCATGCGCATCTGTACTACGAGGCGTCGGCCGTGGTGGTGGCGCTGGTCCTGTTGGGCAAGTACTTCGAATCCCGCGCCAAGCGCCAGACGACGGCCGCGATCCGGGCGCTGATGGCGCTGTGGCCGGAAACCGCCCGGGTGCGGCGCGGCGGCAGCGAGGTCGACGTAACTGCCGATGCCGTCCAGATCGGCGATGAGGTGGTCGTTCGGCCGGGCGAACGCATCGCGGTTGATGGTGTGGTTATCGAGGGCGCGACGCATGCCGACGAATCGCTGATCACCGGTGAGAGCGTGCCGGTGGCGAAGCGTGCCGGCGATAGCGTCACCGGTGGCGCCATCAACGCCGAAGGGTTGATCGTCGTGCGGACCACGGCGGTCGGCGCGGAATCCACCCTGGCGCGTATCGTGCGCCTGGTCGAAGGCGCGCAGGCAGCCAAGGCGCCGATCCAGCGGCTGGTCGACAGAGTCAGCGCCGTCTTCGTGCCAGTGGTGGTCGGCATCGCGCTCGTGACGTTGGCCGGCTGGTGGCTGGCGACCGGAGATGTCGAGGGCGCGCTGATCAATGCCGTGACGGTGCTGGTCATCGCCTGCCCTTGCGCGCTCGGCCTGGCGACGCCGACGGCGATCATGGCCGGCACCGGCGTGGCGGCGCGGCATGGCATCCTGATCAAGGACGCCGAGGCACTGGAACGGGCGCACCGCATCGACGTCGTCGCCTTCGACAAGACCGGCACCCTGACCGAAGGCCGTCCCTCGCTCGTGGCCTTGCATCCGCATGGCATCGACCGGCAGGACGCGCTGCGGCTGGCAGCGGCAATCCAGGCCGGCAGCGAGCATCCGCTGGCGCGCGCTGTCGTCGCGGCGGCGTCGGCCGAAGGGCTGGCGCTGCCTGCCGCGACGGCGGTGAGCGCCCTGCCCGGCCGCGGCGTCGCCGCCACGGTGGCCGGCCGCAACCTGCGTCTGGGCAGCAGCCGGCTGATGGCCGAGCTGGGGGTCGATCCGGCTCCGCTCGCCGAACAGGCCGACACGCTACGCGCCGACGGCCGCACTATTTCCTATCTGACCGATGCGGAGACGAAGCAGGTGCTGGCGCTGCTCGCTTTCGGCGACGCACTGAAACCGACGGCAGCAGATGCGATCGCGCGATTGCGGGCGCAGGGCGTGCGCACCGTGATGCTGACCGGCGACAATCGCGGCAGCGCCAAGGTCGCGGCCGACCGCCTGGGGATCGACGAGGTGCGCGCCGAGGTCCTGCCGGCCGACAAGGCGGCGACCGTGGTGCAGTTGAAGGATGGCGATCGCGTGGTGGCGATGGTGGGCGACGGTGTCAACGACGCGCCGGCCCTGGCCGCCGCCGACGTCGGCATCGCCATGTCGAGCGGCACTGATGTCGCCATGCACGCCGCCGGCGTGACCCTGATGCGCGGCGATCCGGCGCTGGTGGCCGACACCATCGCCATCTCGCGCCGTACCTGGGCCAAGATCCGCCAGAACCTGTTCTGGGCGTTCATCTACAACTTGCTTGGTGTACCGCTGGCGGCGCTGGGGCTTCTCAGCCCGGTGATCGCCGGCGCCGCCATGGCGGCCAGCAGCGTCAGCGTCGTGGCCAACGCCCTGCTGCTGCGGCGCTGGCGGCCTGGGCGATGAGGATGATGCCTGTCCGCCCTCAGCCTCATCCTGAGGAGCATCGCGCAGCGATGCGTCTCGAAGGATTGGCAACACACGTGGTCGCCGGCCGCGATGATCGTCGCAGCCGACCTGCGGCCCACCCTTCGAGACGGCCGCTGCGCGGCCTCCTCAGGGTGAGGAGCATTCTGGGGAGACGCAGGCCATGAACATCGGCGAAGCGGCACGGGAATCGGGCGTGTCCGCCAAGATGATCCGCTACTATGAAAGTGTCAGCCTGTTGCCACCCGCCGAGCGCGCCCAATCCGGCTATCGCGTCTACCGTGACGCCGACGTGCACTCGCTGCGCTTCATCCGCAGGGCCCGCGACCTCGGCTTCTCCATGCAGCAGATCGGCGCCCTGCTGGCGTTGTGGCGCGACAAGCGCCGCGCCAGCGCCGCCGTCAAGAAGCTGGCGCAAGCGCACATCGCCGAGCTGGAGGCGCGCGCTGCACAGCTCATGGCCATGAGCCGCACCTTGCGGCACCTGGCGGCGCATTGCCATGGCGACCAGCGGCCGGAATGTCCGATCCTGGGTGACCTGGCGGATGAGGCCGGCGATTGACCGAAGCGATGATCACGCGAACCAGTGTTCAACGGGCTTGATAAGGAAATCGTCGAGCGCGATTCCGTCGCCACCTACCAGCAAGCGACGCTGCGGCCTGAAGGCGGCCGAAAACGCGGCCATACCGCGGTGCACCTCCGGCGTCCTCCCGCTCTTGACCTCTATAGCGGTCAGCCGCCGCCCCGCCTTGACGACGAAGTCCACTTCCTCGCCGCGTTCTCGCCAGTAGTAGACTGTGCACAGCCCAGATGCGGCGGCGTTCGCCAGATGCGCGCCGATTGCGGACTCGACCAACCGCCCCCAGTAGGCGCCGTCGCCACGTGCCTCCGCCAAGGTCAGGCCCGATTGTGCGGTCATCAGGGCGGTGTTGAGCACCTGGAGCTTGGGGCTTGACGCCCGGCTGCGCGCTGCATCCCCCGCATATTTTTGCAGACCGCTCACCATGCCGGCGCCCGCCAGCAGGTCGAGATAGTGCGCCAACGTCGTGCTGTTGCCGGCATCCTGCAACTGGCCCAGCATCTTCGTATAGGACAACACCTGACCGGAATAGCGGCACGCTAACTCGAACACCCGGCGCAACAATGCCGGCTTGTCGACGCGTGACAGCAGCAAAACGTCGCGCGAGATCGAGGTCTCAATCAGGCTCTCGACGACATAGCGCGCCCAGCGACGCGGTTCCTTCACCAGCGGTGCCGCGCCGGGATAGGCGCCATAGAACAGGTACTGATCCAGCGACCAGCCAAAAGCGGCACGCATCTCGCCAAACGACCAGTGGGGGACGTGCAACACCTCGAAGCGTCCGGCCAGGCTCTCGGTCAAACCGCGCGCTACCAGCAGCGGCGCCGAACCCAGCACCACCACCTTCAGCTTTCGTCTCGCCCGACTATCCTCATCCCACAGCCGTTTGACCGCCTCGGACCAGGCCGACACCTTCTGGACCTCGTCCAGCACAAGCACCGCTCCACGACGCTCCGCTTCGGCAGCCGCCATGCGCGCTATCTGCCACTGCTCGTCGATCCATTCGGCACTCCGCAGCGTCGGTTCGTCGGCACTAGCGTACCGGACGGGTACCTTGAGGGTGTCGAGAGCCTGCTGGACCAGGGTCGTCTTTCCCACTTGGCGCGCGCCGGCCACCACTTGAACAAAGCGGCGCGGTTCCGCCAGCCGGCGCGCCAGTTCGCCGACCTGCGTCCGCTTGAAGGGGTTTCCCGGTTTTCTCACAGTATTGAGTATTTTTACTCAATATACTGAGTAAAGCAACCGGCGCTGCCGCTCGGTTCGGCGGTGCGGGCGGAACCGGCGGTCAGGCGAAATTTCCGGGGCCCGAGGTAAAGTCCCGCATGACGACAACCCAGGCTATCGCGATGATTGCGCAACGACGCATCGGCCCTTCAATTCGGCGTCGGCCCGCCCTAGGCTGGCGTGACGGCCACCCGGCTTCGCCACAGGAGCGCGCATTGTCCGATCGGCAACCTCTGTCCTTCCACGTGCCGGAGCCGGCGGTCCGCCCCGGCGGCACGCCGGATTTCAGCGACGTCCACATCCCGCAGGCCGGCTCGGTGCGGCGGCCGGAGGTCGACGCCAAGGCCGAGGACATGCGCGACCTCGCCTACTCGATCATCCGCGTGCTCAACCGCGACAGCGAGGCGGTGGGGCCGTGGGCCGGGTTGCTGAGCGACGCCGAGTTGCTGGCAGGCCTGCGTCACATGATGACCCTGCGCGCCTTCGACGCCCGCATGCAGATGGCGCAGCGCCAGGGCAAGACGTCGTTCTACATGCAGCACATGGGCGAGGAGGCCGTCAGCTGCGCCTTCCGCAAGGCGCTCGAACCGGGCGACATGAACTTCCCGACCTACCGGCAAGCCGGCCTGCTGATCGCGGGCGACTACCCCATGGTCGAGATGATGAACCAGATCTACTCCAACGAGAACGACCCGCTGAAGGGCCGCCAGTTGCCCGTGCTCTATTCGGCGCGCGACCACGGCTTCTTCACCGTGTCGGGCAACCTCGCGACCCAGTATCCGCAGGCCGTGGGCTGGGCGATGGCCTCGGCGATGAAGCGCGATACCAAGATCGCGGCGGCGTGGATCGGCGACGGCTCGACGGCCGAGTCGGATTTCCATGCCGCGCTGGTGTTCGCCTCGACCTACAAGGCGCCGGTGGTGCTCAACATCGTCAACAACCAGTGGGCGATCTCGACCTTCCAGGGCATCGCCCGCGGCGGCTCGGGCACTTTCGCCGCCCGCGGCCACGGCTTCGGCATCCCGGCGCTGCGGGTCGACGGCAACGACTATCTCGCGGCCTACGCCGTGGCCAAGTGGGCGGTCGAACGGGCGCACCGCAACCTCGGACCGACGGTGGTCGAGTACGTTACCTACCGCGTCGGCGCGCATTCGACCTCGGACGATCCCTCGGCCTATCGGCCCAAGACCGAGTCCGACAACTGGCCGCTGGGCGATCCGGTGATCCGGCTCAAGAACCATCTGATCGGGCGCGGCGCCTGGTCGGAGGAGCGCCACAAGCAGCGTGAGGCGGAGATCATGGCCGAGGTGATCGCGGCCCAGAAGGAGGCCGAGAGCCACGGCACCTTGCACTCCGGCCCACATCCCTCGGCGCGCGACATGTTCGAAGGCGTCTACGCCGAGATGCCGCCGCACGTGCGCCGCCAGCGCCAGCAGGCGGGGTATTGATTGATCTTCCTCCCCACGCAAGGCGTGAGGAGGTGCCCCGAGGGGGCGGAGGGGAGCCGACGTGGTGCTGAATAGGGCAGCTCTTGTAAGCGGCGTCACGTCGGCTCCCCATCCGGCCTTCGGCCACCTACCCCACTTCGTGGGGAAGGAAGGCGAAAGGAGCTGAGGCATGCCACGGCGCAACATGGTCGAGGCGATCCGTGACGCGATGGACGTCGCGATGGGGCGCGACGACAACGTCGTCGTGTTCGGCGAAGACGTCGGCTACTTCGGCGGCGTGTTCCGCGCCACGGCGGGCCTGCAGCAGAAATACGGCAGCAGCCGCTGCTTCGACGCGCCGATCAGCGAGTCCGGCATCGTCGGCGCCGCGGTCGGTATGGCGGCCTATGGCCTGCGGCCCTGCATCGAGATCCAGTTCGCCGACTACATGTACCCAGCCTACGACCAGATCGTGTCGGAGGCGGCGCGCTTGCGCTATCGCTCCAACGGCCAGTTCACGGCGCCGATGGTGATCCGCATGCCGACCGGCGGCGGCATTTTCGGTGGCCAGACCCACAGCCAGAGCCCCGAGGCGCTGTTCACCCATGTCTGCGGGCTCAAGACCGTGGTGCCGTCCAACCCCTACGACGCCAAGGGGCTGCTGATCGCCTCGATCGAGGACGACGACCCGGTGATCTTCCTCGAGCCCAAGCGGCTGTACAACGGCCCGTTCGACGGTCATCACGACCGGCCGGTCACGCCCTGGTCGCGCCACCCGCAGGGCGAGGTGCCGGACGGCCACTACACGCTCAAGCTCGGTCAGGCGGCGATCCGGCGCGAGGGCGCCGCCGTCACCGTGCTGGCCTACGGCACCATGGTGTTCGTCGCCCAGGCGGCGGCCGAGGAAACCGGCGTCGACGCCGAGGTGATCGACCTGCGCACGCTGTTGCCGCTCGATCTCGATGCGATCGTCGCCTCGGTCACCAAGACCGGCCGCTGCGTGGTGGTGCACGAGGCGACGCTGACGTCGGGATTTGGCGCCGAGCTGGCGTCGCTGGTGCAGGAGCACTGCTTCTACCACCTTGAGGCGCCGGTCATGCGCGTGACGGGCTGGGATACGCCCTACCCGCACGCCCAGGAATGGGATTACTTCCCCGGCCCCGACCGCGTCGGCCGCGCGCTGAAAGCCGTGATGGAGGGGTGACCATGAGCGAACCACTCCACCTCACCCTGAGGAGCGGCCCGAAGGGCCGCGTCTCGAAGGGTGGGCTGCGGTCGGCATGTAGCGACAGGCGTGTCGGTCGAGCGAGCATGTTCCCAATCCTTCGAGACGCGCGCCTTCGGCGCGCTCCTCAGGATGAGGATGACCTCGAACACCCTGTCTCCTCGTCGCCTCACGAGTCCTGACATGGCGATCCGCGTCATCAAGCTGCCCGATGTCGGCGAGGGTGTCGCCGAAGCCGAAGTCGTCGAATGGCACGTCAAGGTCGGCGACGCGGTGCTGGAGGACCAGGTACTGGCCGCCGTCATGACCGACAAGGCGACGGTGGAGATTCCTTCGCCGGTCGCCGGCACGGTCGTGGCGCTCGGCGCCGAGGTCGGCGCGATGCTGGCGGTCGGCGCCGAGCTGGTGCGGCTGGAGGTCGCCGGCGCGGCGTCCGAGGCAGAAGTCGCGGCAACGCCGCGCCAGGCGGCGGCGAGCGCATCAGCTGCGACCGCTCCGGCGCCGGCGCGGGCCACTGCCAGCGCGACGGCCGCGACCACTACGACAACGCCAAAACCGGACAGCGCGACACGCGCGACGGCAACCGCCGCAAGGCCCTCGCCGGCGCGCGCAGCGGATGCGACCGCGATGCCCGCCGCGCCGCTTGGCCCGCCGCGACCGGCTGGCGAGAAGCCGTTGGCGTCGCCGGCTGTGCGCAAACGCGCCCGCGAGGCCGGCGTCGACTTGCGCCAGGTGCGCGGCAGTGGTCCCGCCGGCCGGATCACACACGACGATCTCGATGCCTTCCTGCGCGGCGGGCCGGCGCTGCCCGGCGTCACGGTTCGCGCACCCAACACTGCCGTCGAGACCGTCAAGGTGATCGGCCTGCGCCGGCGCATCGCGCACAAGATGGCGGAGGCCAAGCGGCGGGCCGCCCACTTCGCCTATGTCGAGGAGGTCGACGTCACGGCGCTTGAGGCCTTGCGGGCGGCGCTCAATGCCGAGCCGCGGCAGGACGGGCTGCGGCTGACCCTGATGCCGTTCCTGATGCAGGCGATGGTCAAGGCGGCGCACGACTTCCCGCAGATGAACGCGTTGTTCGACGACGAGGCCGAGACGGTCGAATTGCATGGCGGCGTGCATATCGGCATCGCGACCCAGACGCCGGCCGGGCTGATGGTGCCGGTGGTGCGCCATTGCGAGGCGCGCGGCCTGTGGGATTGCGCCGCCGAAGTGCTGCGCCTGGCGCAGGCCGCGCGCGAGGGCCGCGCGACGCGCGAGGAGCTCACCGGTTCGACCATCACCATCACCAGCCTCGGCGCGCTGGGCGGCATCGTCAGCACGCCGGTGCTCAACCGGCCGGAGGTGGCGATCGTCGGCGTCAACAAGCAGATGGTGCGGCCGGTCTGGCAGGGTGGCCAGTTCGTGCCGCGCACCATGATGAACCTGTCCTCCTCTTTCGATCACCGCGTCATCGACGGCTATGTGGCTGCGCAATTCGTGCAGCGCCTCAAGGCCCTGCTCGAGGCGCCGGCGACTCTTTTCATCGAGGCGTGAGATGGCCGAGATTTC
>DATFGV010000815.1:0-6600 GCA_035249115.1 Vineibacter sp. | reverse complement strand
CATTTCGTCGACATCGTGCACGAGCTGCGTGAACGCATCCACCAGGAGCACGCCTGATGACGGCCGGCACCGAGCGGGCGCTGCGACTCGCCATGCCGTGGCTGGCGACCACCATCCTGCTTGTGATCTGGGAGCTGATCTGCATCGTCTGCAATATTCCGGCCCTGTCGAAGGTGTGCAGCCTGCCGGAGATAATTCTGCCGCGCCCGACCCGCATCTTCGAAGTCATCGTCCTGCGCTGGGACATCTTGATCGAGTTCTGCCTGCAGACCTTGTGGACGACCGTGTTCGGCTTCCTGCTGGCGATCCTCGGCGGCCTGCTACTGGGGTTGGCGATCGGCGCCTCGCCGTTCGTCTATTCCGGCCTCTACCCGCTGCTGATCGCCTTCAACGCCATTCCAAAGGTGGCGATCGTGCCGATCCTGATGATCTGGGTTGGCGTCGGCGCCACGCCGGCGGTGATCACCGCCTTCGTCATCAGCTTCTTCCCGATCGTGGTCAACGTCGCAACGGGCCTGGCCACCATCGAGCCGGAGATGCGCGACGTGCTGCGCAGCCTGGGCGCCACCCGCACCGAGATCCTGACCAAGGTCGGCATCCCACGCGCCATGCCCTACCTGTTCGCCAGCCTCAAGGTGGCGATCACGCTCGCCTTCATCGGCTCGGTGATCTCCGAGACCGTCGGCGGCAACCGCGGCATCGGCTTTCTGATGCTGTCAGCCGGCGCGCGCAACGACGCGCCCACCACCTTCGCCGGCCTGTTCGCCATCGCCGTGATGGGCGTGCTGATGTACGCGCTCTGCGCGTTGGTCGAAAAGCGCATGACGCGCTGGGCCTTCCGCGGCGAGCTGGTGACCTGACGCACAGGTCAGTCGATCCTAAACGCGACCCGATCCCACCAGCCGCCGCAGCGCCAGCAGCGCGGCCAGGGACAGGATCGCGCCGATCACGGCGGTCCACAGCGCGACCTCGACGCTGGCACGCGCGACCAGCGCTGCGAACACGACCGGGGCGATAGCCGCCACGATGTTCTGCGGCACGGCCAGCCGGCCCATCACGGCGCCGTATCCGGCATGGCCGTACAGCGCCAGCGGCAAGGCGGCGCGCACCACCGTCTTCAGGCCGTTGGCGATGCCGTAGAGCAGCACCGCCAGCAGCGCCGCCTCGAACGCGCCGCCGGCGAACAGGGCGATCGCCAGGCCGACTGGCAGGGCCAGGGACGACACCAGCGCCGAGTCCATCGCCGAGTAGCGGTTGCCGAACACGACCTCGACAGCGCGGGTCGAGACCTGCGCCGGCCCGGTGAGCGAGGCGAGCAATACGGCGACGGCGGTCGGATGGCCCAGCCCGCGCAGGATCTCGATCATCTGCAAGCCGACTCCAAAATAGACCAGGGTACTGATCGAGAACGTTGCGGCGAGCAGCGCGAAGATCAGGGTCCGGTGACGTTCTGGCAGCGCATATGGCGTGCCGACGCCGCTTGCTGCCGCTCCGGCCGCGCGTGGCGTAGCCTGTGCCGAGGCGGGCAGCACCAGCAGGTGGATCGGCAGGCAAAGGACAACGTGGAGGCCGGCGAAGATCAGAAGGACGCCACGCCAGCCGTATATCACCTCAAGCGCACCGCCCAGTGGCCAGAACGTGGTCGACGCCAGGCCCCCGAGGATGCTCAGCAGCGCGAAGGCACGCCGCGCGCCGCTGCCCGCGATCTGAGCCAGCGCCACCATGGGCGCGGTCTGCAGCATCAGGGACGTGGCCAGCCCGATCACGATCCAGGCCGCGATGTAAGTTGCGATGCCGGTGCATTGCGACAGAAGCGCGAGCGCCGCAGAGGCGATCAGCGAGCCGACCGCCATGGTACCGCGTGCGCCCAGCCGGTCGACCCTGCGACCGATCGCCGGCGCCGTCAGTGCCGAGACCGCGAACATTACCGTGACGCCGCCGAATACAACCTCGGTGGCCAGCCCCAGATCGGCAGCGATGAAGCGGCCTAGCACCGCCGGCATGGCGTAGGTGGTGCCCCAGCCGACGATCTGCGTCACGCCCAGGCCGGCGACGGCGATCGCCGTGCAGCGCTCGATGAACGGGCTCGTTGAAGCGACGGTCATGCCGGTAGTCTAACGGTCGGCATCACCGTGTCGCGAAGTCGATTGCGCATGGGCGCATGCGCGCGGCGGGAGCCCCGGTTGGCATCCGCCGGGACGGATGTCGTCTTACGTGTAGGTCTTGATGACCTTCATCTCATCGATCCGCAGGCCGTGCTCGGCGACGTTCTCGTCGGACAGCCAGTCCTGCAGGACCGCCTCCTGGTGGTCGGCAACGTTAACCCGCTTCTTGACCTCGGCCAGCGCCTTGTCGGGATTGTCGATCGCGATGGCGTAGAGCGTGCGCACCGGCAGGCTGCCCGGCCGTCCCTTGGTGATGATTTCAACCGTCCAGCCCTTGGCCATGGTCCGCTCTCCCGTTGCGCGCCGATACTGCGCGAGGCTGGTAGGGCGCTGTCAAGGGCCGGCCCGGCTACCAGCTTTCGGCCACAGCTTGCGCGACGGCATCGACAATAGCGTCCCTGTCCAGCCGCAAGGCCCTATAGAGGTCGGGGATGTCGCCGGATTGGCCGAAATCCTCGACGCCCAACGGCACGACCCGGTGCGGCCCGACGGCGCCTAACCATGACAACGCCAGCGGATGCCCATCCAGCACGGTGACCAGGCGGGCGTTGCGGCCAAGCGGCAACAACAGGCGCTCGACCGGGCTTAGATCGCCGGATGACGCGCGGCTCGTCGCGATGCGACGCCCGCGGCGGTACGCGATCCAGTCGGCGTGCAGACGGTCGGCCGAGGTGACGGCCAGCAGGCCGGCGCCGGCGAAATCGCGGCTGACGCTGTCCCAGGCGGCCAGCGCCTCGGGCGCGACGGCGCCCATGCAGACGATGGCGATCTCGGCGCCCGGCGCCGGCGGACGCAGCCAATAGCCACCCTCGACGATGGATCGGGCCAGTGCCGCGTCGATGTCGCGCGTCGGCTGCTCGACCGGCCGGGTCGACAGTCGCAGGTAGACGGCGCTGCCGTCCGGCTGCTGGATGTGCTCGAGGCTGAAGCGCAGGATTGTCGCCAGTTCGTCGACATAGGCCGGCTCGTAGCTCAGCAGGCCAGGCTGGCCGATGCCGATCAGCGGCGTCGACACCGACTGGTGCGCGCCGCCTTCGGGCGCCAGGGTAATACCCGACGGCGTGGCGGCGACGATGAAGCGAGCGCCCTGGTAGCAGGCGTAGTTCAGCGCATCCAGGCCGCGGGCGATGAACGGATCGTAGAGCGTCCCGATCGGCAGCAGGCGGGCGCCGAACACCTCGTGCGCCAGGCCCAGGGCGGCCAGCTGGATGAACAGGTTGTTCTCGGCGATGCCCAGCTCGATGTGCTGACCCTTGGGGTCGAGGCTCCAGCGCTGCGCCGACACCACCTTCAGTTCACGGAACACATCCTCGGCGGGCGTGTGCGCGAACAGCCCCTTGCGGTTCACCCAACCTCCGAGGTTGGTCGAGACCGTCACGTCGGGCGACGTCGTGATGATGCGCCCGGCGAGCGGCCCACTCGACGCCGCGATGTCGTCGAGCAGCCGTCCGAAGGCGGCCTGCGTGCTGCTGCGCCGGTCCTTGGGCACTGCCAGGGTCGCGGGAACCGGCACAGCTGGCGCGCTGAAGCGGCGGGCGCCGCCCGATCGGATCGGGGCGGCGTCGATGAACGCCTGCAGCTCGGCGGTTTCAGCGGTGAGGCCGGCGAACCGGTCCCACTCGGCGCCCGGCGGCACGCCCATCTCCTTCTGCCATTGCGTCATCTGATCGACGTTCATCAAGCCGGCATGGTTGTCCTTGTGGCCGGCGAAGGGCAGGTCGCGGCCCTTGATCGTATAGGCGATGAAGCAGGTCGGCCGGTCGTCGTAGACGGACTCAAAGGCGTCGAGAACCGCCTGCATGTCCAGGCCGGCGAGATTGGTCATCAGCGCGTGCAGGTGCGCATCGTCGTGCGTGTCGAGGATGCGGCGTATCCCGGGATTCTGGTTGAGGTCACGGGTCAGCGCTTCGCGCCAGGCGGCACCGCCCTTGTAGACCAGGGCCGAGTACAAGGAGTTCGGGCAGTCGTCGATCCATTGTCGCAGCTGGTCGCCGTCGGGTTGGGCGAACGCGGCCTGCAGTGCCTTGCCGTATTTCAGCGTCACCACCCGCCAGCCGACCAGCTCGAACATCTCGGCGACGCGGCCGAACAAACGATCGTTGACCACCGAATCGAGGCTTTGGCGGTTGTAGTCGATCACCCACCACAGGTTTCGGACGTCGTGCTTCCAACCTTCGAGCAGGGCTTCGAAAATGTTGCCTTCATCGAGCTCGGCATCGCCGACCAGCGCCACCATGCGGCCGATCGGCCGCTCCGGCGCCAGCCTCTTCAGGCGCACGTAGTCCTGCACCAGCGACGCGAACAGGGTCATCGCCACGCCAAGGCCAACCGAGCCGGTCGAAAAATCGACGTCGTCCGCGTCCTTGGTGCGCGACGGATAGGACTGCGCGCCGCCCAGGGCGCGGAAACGCTCGAGTCGCTCGCGCGTCTGCTGGCCGAACAAGTACTGGATGGCGTGGAACACCGGTGAGGCGTGCGGCTTGACGGCGACCCGGTCCTCGGGCCGCAGCACGGCGAAGTACAGCGCCGTCATGATCGTCGCCAGCGAGGCCGAGCTCGCCTGGTGGCCGCCGACCTTCAGTCCGTCGCGATTGGGCCGGATGTGATTGGCGTGATGGATGGTCCAGGCCGACAGCCACAGCACCTTGCGCTCGAGCTCGCGCAGCAGGCGCAGGCGGCGCGCCCGATCGGCGCCGCGCGACGCAGTTGGCGGCGCGGGCGCGAGCATAGCGGAAGCGGTGTCAGGCATGGCGCTTCTCCGGGCGGTTGGCGGCCGCAAGTTACGCTGTCTGCGCGGGAAAATCCTTGCGTTATGACCCAAAAAACCGGCCAGATTGCAGCAATCTTCCCCAAAACAAGGTTTTTGAGAAATGACTTACCCCAGCACTCTTGACGGCGTGGATCGGCACATTTTGGAAAGCCTGCAACGCGACGGGCGTCTCAGCAATACGGAGCTGGCCGAAAAGGTCGGCCTCTCGGCGTCTCCCTGCTGGCGCCGGGTGAAGGCGCTGGAGGCTGCCGGGATCATCAAGGGCTACGTCGCGCTGGTCGACGCCAAGGCCGTGGGGCTGCCGGTCAACGTCTTCATGAGCGTGTCGCTCACGACCCAGGTGCAAAGCGCCCTGCAGCGCTTCGAAAAGGCGGTGCAACAGCGGCCCGAGGTGATGGAATGCTACCTGATGACCGGCGACAGCGACTATCTGCTGCGCATCGTCGTGCCCGACCTCGAGGCCTATGAGCGCTTCGTGATGGATTTCACCCGCATAGCCGGCATCGCCCAGATCCGCTCGTCGTTCGCGCTGCGGCCGGTCAAGCAAGGCACCGCGCTGCCGATGGGGCACCTGGCCTGATGATCCCTGGCCTTGGCCGGGCGAGCGGTGCCCAAAGAATTACTCATGGGACGGATCAGAACTTCAAATTGGCCGCTGGCCACGCGGTCGCGTACCTTCCTGATGGAATAAAAGCGAGCGCACACTTGTTCATGCGGTAGGACCGGCGAAATCCGGGGCCGGAGTCGGCGATTCTCCGAAATAAGGAGCTAAATCATGGACTTGGCATTCCACCACTTCACCATCAATCCGGTCGGATTGGCCGGCCTGGCGGCGCGCCAGTACGTCGCCCAGGTGCACGAGCACCTGCGCTGGATACACCGCACGACCAGCGGCCGCATCCTGCTCAATGTCATCCGCCGCCCCAGCTTTCCCGTGGAAATCCGGCCCTACACCGGCGCCGACTGCAACGCGGTCGGCGGCAGCGAGTTGAAGGTGGGCGCGGCGGCCTTGACGGGCTTCGTCGAGTACTCTCCGGGCACCTTCTCCAGCACCGGCGCCTGCAGCGCGCTGCCAGCCGCCGAGAACAAAGGGCGCCTGTGGGACGAGATCCTGTTCCATGAGCTGGTGCACGTTTTCCGCACTGCCACCGGCAAGTGGAACGCTGGGCTGTCGCTGTCCTACGCCATGCGCCACTACGACGACAACGAAGAGTTCATCGCGGGTCTGTGCACCAACATCTACATCTCGGACCGCAGCAACAAGATCAAGTCGGGCCTGCGCGCCGGCCACCGCGGCTACGGTGCGATGGCGGCGGCGGACGCCATGCGCTTTGGCCTGTACGCCAGCTCGCGGAACGCGTTCAAGCTTGTGAAGAAGTTCTGCGACGACAACCCGATCTTCACCAAGGCGCTGAGCGACCGGCTGGCCGACGCCGAGTACAATCCGATCGCCGACTATTACCGCTACCCCAAGATCTGCGAGGCGCTGTCGACGTTCGGCGCCATCAAGGACCGCATTCAGCTCACCAATGCCCTGAATGCCGCCGGTGTGCCGGCGCCGTTCGTCGGCCTGCTCGTGACGCTGCTGACCTGAGCGCCATGGTGTGGTCGCGACCGGCGTTGCGTCTGCCAACACGGCGGCGCGGGGGCGGCGAATGGTGCGCG
>DATFGV010000814.1:0-2515 GCA_035249115.1 Vineibacter sp. | reverse complement strand
CGGAGAAGTTCTTCGGTCGTGTGAGCGTCGGGCGGCTGGAGGAGGGCGTTTTCGAAGTCCCCGGCGGATACCGCCCGGCCCGCTTCAAGGATGGCGCCGATCAGCCCATGGACGAGCGCAACCAGATCATCGCGGCATTCCGAATCGCCGCGAGCGCTGCGCGCAGTGCCAGCGACCGTTATCGGGCGGCGCGCGATATGGCCGCGTCGCGCACCTACGCTGCGGCGGCAGAGAGTCTCGCCAACCAAATGGATTGACGGCCAAAGCGACGCCGTTCCTACTGTCCCGCACGGGCCAGAGCGCCGGCGCGGCGTGGCAGGCCGATCGCCGGCACCGCAGGCGGATTGGCATGGCGGACGTCCAGACAACAAGCGATAGCGTCGCAAACGACGTCCTTGTCGAGCGCGACATCATGGTGCCGATGCGCGACGGCACGCGACTGGCGACCGATGTCTATCGGCCAGCCGTCGACGGCCAACCGGTTGCCGGCAGGTTCCCGGTCATCCTCGAGCGCACGCCCTACGGCAAAGGCGAGACCAGCCGCAGCGAGCGCACGGCGGCTGATCCACGTCCCCGGCCGCGTCTCGAGGTGGCGGCGTCCTTCGTGCGCCATGGCTATGCCGTGGTCTTCCAGGACACGCGCGGTCGCTACGGATCGGAGGGGACGTTCGTCAAGTATCTCAGCGACGGCGACGACGGCTACGACACTGTGGCGTGGCTGGTGGCGCAGCCCTGGTGCGACGGCAAGGTCGGCACCATGGGCCTGTCCTACGCGGCGCACACCCAGAGTGCGCTCGCCTGCCTCGATCCGCCCGGCCTGGCGGCGATGTTCCTGGACTCCGGCGGCTTCGCCAGCGCCTACCACGGCGGCATCCGCCAGGGTGGCGCCTTCGAGCTGCGGCAGGCCACCTGGGCCTTCAACAACGCGCTGCAGAGCCCGGAGATGGCCGCGACACCAGCCAGACTGCAGGCGATGCGCACGGTCGATCTGCGCGCCTGGTTCCAGCGCATGCCGTGGAGCACCGGCCACTCGCCGATCGCGCTGGCGCCGGACTACGAGGCCTACCTGTTCGAGCAATGGCGGCGCGGCGACTTCGACGACTATTGGAAGCAGGTCGGGATCTACGCCGAGGGGTCGTACGACTCCTATGCCGACGTGCCGATGGTGCACATGTCGTCCTGGTACGATCCTTATCCACGGACAGCGACCGCGAACTACCTCGGCCTGAAGCATCGCAAGCGCGGCCCGGTGCGCCTGATCCTGGGGCCATGGACCCATGGCTGCCGCTCCGACACCTTCGCCGGTGACGTCGACTTTGGCCCGGCGGCGACACTCGACGGCCAGCTGGCAGAGGATTTCGCCGCCTTGCGCCGGCGCTGGTTCGACCGCTGGCTGCGCGGCATCGACAACGGCGTCGATCGCGAGCCGCCGGTGCGCCTGTTCGTCATGGGTGGCGGCAGCGGGCGGCGCAACGCCGATGGCCGCCTCGACCATGGCGGCGCATGGCGTTCGGCCGACGACTGGCCGCTGCCGGGCACGCGCGTGGTGCCGTTCTACCTGCATGCCGACGGCGCGCTCACGTCGGCGGCGCCAGCGGCGGCCGCCGCCGCGCGCACGTTCGACTATGATCCGCGACAGCCCGTGCCGACCATCGGCGGTGCCAACTCATCGGGCGAGCCGGTGATGACGGGTGGCGCCTTCGACCAGGTGGAAGGCCCGCGCTTCTTCGGCTGCGCGCCGCCTTATCGCAAGCTGGCGGATCGGCCGGACGTGCTGGTGTTCCAGACCGCACCGCTGGAAGCGCCGGTCGAGGTGATCGGACCGATCGCCGTGCGGCTGTTCGTGTCGTCGACCTGCGTCGATACCGACATCACCATCAAACTGATCGACATGCATCCGCCGACCGCCGACGACCCCGACGGCTTCGCGATGAACCTGACCGACGGCATCTTGCGCCTGCGCTACCGCGACTCGTGGGAACGGCCGACCTTGATGACACCGGGCGAGGTGTACCAAATCGAGGTCACGGCGTTTCCGACCGCCAACCGCTTCGGCCGCGGACACCGCATCCGCCTAGATGTGTCCAGCAGCAATTTCCCGCGCTTCGACCTCAATCCCAACACCGGAGAGCCGGAGGGTACCTGGCGCACCACGCGTGCGGCCAGCAACACCCTGCATCTCGACCGCGAGCGGCCCTCGCATGTGGTGCTGCCGATTGCGCCGCACCCATAGAAACGGGGCGTGGCTGCCAGAGCGGTCCACCTCAGTCGATGCGAACTAGACCCGTCACTATCCATTTGAGATTGTATTGGTTTATGCACTCCCACTGGGTGATGAGCGCTCCATTCTCGTTTTTTCCTCCATGAACATGCATGCACTTTCCAGAAGCTCGATTGACTATATAGTACAAGTTATTGTCAGCAGGTGCCAGCCTCCAGTAGACATTGGCTTGATTAACGCAATCCCACTGGGTAATGGGAGCACCATTTTCGAGAGATGCCTGGTTGACTTGAG
>DATFGV010000813.1:0-4067 GCA_035249115.1 Vineibacter sp. | reverse complement strand
TGGCCGACAACCGGCGACGCTGTCGATTTCCGCCGCCCGGCCGGCCAAGATGCGGCTATGACGCGACCAAACGCGCCCCCCGCCTGGCGGCCCGACCAGTTGACCCGGCGCCTGCCGCTGCTGGAAAAGCGGGCGCGCATCCAGCGGGCGCTGCGCGGCTGGTTCGAGGCGCAGGGCTTCGTCGAGGTCGAGACGCCGGCGCTGCAGGTGTCGCCGGGGATGGAGGTGCACCTCAAGGCGTTCGCCACCGAGATCGAGGCGCCGGACGGTCGGCGCGCGCCACTCTACCTGCACACCTCGCCCGAGTTCGCGATGAAGAAGCTGCTGGCCGGCGGCGTGGCGCGCCTGTTCCAGTTCGCGCGCGTCTGGCGCAACGGCGAGCGGTCCGATCTGCACCACCCCGAGTTCACTATGCTGGAATGGTATCGCGCCGGCGCCAGCTACGAGTCCCTGATGGGCGATTGCGAGACACTGCTGCGTGCGGCACTGGCGGCCAGTGGTTCGGCCGCGCTGGCGTGGCGGGACGCACGCTGTGATCCATCGCTTCCGTTCGAGCGGCTTACTGTCGCCGCGGCCTTCGAGCGCGACACCGGCATCGACCTGCTGGCGACGGCGCCGCAACCGCATGCACCCGATGCCGGGCTTCTCGCCGCCGAAGCGATCAAGACCGGCATCGAGTCGCGGCCCGGCGATACCTGGGAGGACATCTTCTTCCGCGTCATGCTGGCGCGGATCGAGCCAATGCTCGGCGTCGGCCGGCCGACGATCCTGTACGACTATCCTGTGTCGATGGCCGCCTTGTCGCGCC
Source organism: Vineibacter sp. (assembly GCA_035249115.1). Classification (GTDB taxonomy): domain Bacteria; phylum Pseudomonadota; class Alphaproteobacteria; order Reyranellales; family Reyranellaceae; genus Vineibacter. The sequence goes on along the minus strand of DATFGV010000813.1, from coordinate 3,259 downwards.
CGAAGCCTGGCGATGCGCGCCTGGCCGAGCGCTTCGAGCTCTACGCCTGCGGCGTCGAGCTGGCCAACGCCTTCGGCGAGCTGACCGACGAAGCGGTCCAGCGGCGGCGGTTCGAGGCCGATCGCGCGACGCGCCAGGCGCTCTATGGCGCGGCCTATCCCCTTGACGAGGATTTTCTCGCCGCTCTGGCGCACGGCCTGCCGGACTGTGCCGGCATCGCCCTGGGTTTCGACCGGCTGGTCATGCTGGCGACCGGCGCGGCGCGGATCGACGACGTGCTGTGGCTGCCAGTCGCCTAGCGCCATGGCCGAGCCGCCGAGCACCGCGACCCGCCTGCTGGACGACACCGACTACCCCGGCTTCGCGGACTACGTCACACGCCAGGGCTGGGCGCGCGGTTCGGCGGATGCGATCACGAGCGAAGCGCGCCGCCTGCATACGACGCTTAGCGCCCAACGGCATCCTCCTGGTCCGACGCCGGCCCATCTGACATTGATGGGCCTGGTCGACTCCGGATACGTCGATCCCGCCGTGCTTGACGCACTGTGAAGCGCGGCCCGGTGCCGCCAGCTCAAGCGAGGCGAGCGCGCAGGGCTTCGACATTGGCGCGAAACCGCGCCTTGTCCTGCTCAGTCGCATAGGGTTTCAGCAGCAGCTGTTCGTACAATGCGAGGCTTGCGGCCAAATCGTTCTTGCCAGCCAGGAATACCGCCTTGCGTTCGGTGCTGTCGCAACGGCTGTAGGACCATTCAAGGGCGATCGCCCGGTCGTAGGCCCGCAGCGCCTCGGCGACGCGACCCATCCGGTCGAGCACCGTCGCGGCGTTGTGGTACATCATCGCCTTGTCGAGATCGCTGATGTCGGAGGCGATCAGGCGCTCGAAGATGGCAAGCGCGCCGGCGGCGTCGCCTTTGTCGAGCATGGCGGCCGCCGTCTGGCACGACCCGCTATAGGCGTCATAGTCCATGGCCGTCCGACCCTTGTGGCAACTGATACGACCTCAGCGCGGCCTGCGCCTTGAGCGCCTGCACCGTGTCGCGCACGTCATGCACCCGCAGGATGGCGGCGCCGCGATCCGCCGCGGCCAGCGCCAGCGCCAGCGAGCCGCCCAGGCGGCGTGCCGGCTCGGACTCGCCGACGATCGCGCCGACGAAGCGCTTGCGTGACGCACCGATCACCACCGGATAACCGAATGCAGCGACGTCGGGGATGCCAGCGATCAGGGCGAGGTTGGTTTCGGGCGCGCCGCCGACGAAGCCGAGGCCAGGGTCGACCGCGATCGCCTCGCGCGCGATACCGGCAGCAAGGCAGGCCGCGATGCGGACCGCCAGGAACATTTTCGCTGCGGTCACAACGTCGCCTTCGGGTGGCACGTAGCCGGTATCCGCCGTGCCGCTGCGGTGCATCAGGATCACCGGGCAGGCGCGGGTGGCGATCAGCGGTAGCGCCGCCGGATCGTCACACAGGGCCGAGACGTCGTTGACGAGACGCGCGCCGGCGTCGAGCGCGGCCTGCATCACGGCGGCGCGGCGGCTGTCGACCGACACCACGATGCCGGCATCAGCCAACCGCTGAATCACCGGCACGACCCGCGCCGTTTCCTCGCCGACCGATAGCGACAGCGCGCCGGGCCGGGTCGACTCGCCGCCAACGTCGACGACATCGGCGCCCTCGTCGCGCAGTTGCAGGCCGGCTTCGATGGCGCGGCCTGGATCCAGGTACAGGCCGCCGTCAGAGAACGAATCAGGCGTGACGTTGAGGATACCCATCACCCACGGCCGGCCATCGGCGTGCGGTTGCAGGCCGGCGAAGGGCGGTATGGTCGTCGCCAAGCCCATGCGCGTCGCGTCAGGCGACCTCTTCCAGGACCACCTCATGGCCCACGTCGGCAGTCTTTTTGATCATCGCCGTGGCTGAGCAATACTTGTCCTCGCTCAAGGTGACGGCGCGCTCGACCAGGGCGCGGTTGAGGTTCTTGCCGCGCACCCGGTAGATCACCGTCACCTTGGTGAACACCTTGGGCGGGCTGTCGGCACGCTCGGCGGCCAGCTCGACGACGACGTCGCGGATGTCCTGACGCTGTTTCTTCAACATCGACACCACGTCGATGGCGGTGCAGCCGCCCATGCCGATCAGCACCATCTCCATCGGCCGCGCCGCAAGGTCGCGGCCGCCGTCATCTGGCGAACCGTCCATGGTCACGGTGTGGCCGGAGCCGGATTCGGCCACGAACAGGGCGCCCTCGACCCAGGCGATGCGCGCGGTCACGGACATGCGAGATTCCTTCGATGCGGCCAATCGGGCGCGGACCCTAGCCAAAGTCGCGACCACTGTCACACCGCTGGCTTGCGCCCGCCGCCAGTGCGGCCTACCTCTATGACATCCTTCTGAGTTCCATCGGGTAACCTCGCCATGCGACGCCTTCTCATCTCCACCGCCCTTCTGGCCGCTTTGCCCGTGGCCGCGCTCGCGCATCATGGCTGGAGCAGCTACGACGCCAACACAGTGGTGACCGTGACGGCGCCGATCCTGGAATCGCGCTACCAGAATCCGCACGGCGAGCTGCTGATGGAGGATCGCGGCAAGCGCTGGCAGGTGATCCTGGCGCCGGTGTCGCGCATGGAGGCGCGCGGCCTGCCGCGCGAGTCGCTGGCGGTCGGCAAGACAGTCACGGTCGTCGGCTACCCCAGCCGGGTGACGCCGACCGAGATGCGGGCGGAACGGATCACCGTTGACGGCAAGACCGTCGAGCTGCGTTGAGACGTCCAATGCCGCGGCGACGCTAAAGCTGGCACCATGGAGCATGGCCATCCCCTGGCACCGGCGTGGGCAGCGGCGCTCGAAGCCTCGGCCTGGGCGCTGACGGTGCGCGATTCGTCCTGGATCTACCCGCTGGCCAATCTGAGCCACATTCTGGGGCTGACGTTGCTGGTCGGGCCGATCGCTGTCCTCGATTTGCGCTTGCTCGGATTCGCCCGGACCCTCGACGTCGCGGCCCTGTCGCGGCTGCTCACACCGATCGCGATCGCCGGCTTGCTGCTGTCGATCGCCAGCGGCTCGGTGCTGTTCGTCGCCGACGCCGGCGCGATCGTCAGCAACAAGGTGTTCCTGATCAAGATGGCACTCCTGGCGCTGGGCGTGCTGAATGCGGTGGCGTTCCGGCTGTTGTGGCAGTCGCGCCTGGCGGCCTGGGATCGGCGCGCGACGACCGTCGGCCGTGGACAGGCGGCCGCATCGATTTTGATCTGGCTGTCGACCG
>DATFGV010000812.1:0-14314 GCA_035249115.1 Vineibacter sp. | reverse complement strand
CGATTTGTCATCGGCTCCGAAGGCGAGGTGGTCGAGCAGGTCGAGCGCTACCGCGAAACCACCCTCACCGACCACATGCTGATGCGCGTGCAATGGCCGGGCCTCGACCAGCGCACCACGCTGCGGACCATCGACCGGTTGGGCCGCGTCATCGCAAGGCTGCGGCGCTGATGTGCGATAGAATGAGTCCTGGGAGCGCGGGCCCCCGGCCCTCTCTTGAGCGGGCGAGACGCCCGCGCTCCCGGGCAGGGGCAAGGAGGTCGGGTTGAGCTACGAAGCGCCGTTCGCCGGGCTGAAGGTGATCGATCTCAGCCAGGGCATCGCCGGACCCTACTGCGCCATGCTGTTGGCGCAGTATGGCGCCGACGTGATCAAGGTCGAGACCGTGGGCGAGGGCGATTGGGCCCGCGCGCTGGGCACACGCTACGGCGATCACACGGCGTTTTCCATCATCGGCAACATGGGCAAGCGCAGCGTCGCGCTGAACCTCAAGAGCCAGGAGGGCAAGGACGTGCTGTGGCGCCTGCTGCAGGGCGCCGACGTTTTCATCGAAGGCTTCCGGCCGGGCGTCATCAAGCGGCTGGGCTTCGACTACGACAGCGTGGCGGCACGCGAGAAGCGGCTGGTCTATGTCTCGATTTCTGGCTTCGGCCAGACCGGGCCGCTGGCCGAGCGGCCGGCGATGGACCCGGTGCTGCAGGCCTATACCGGCCTGATGGCCGAGAACCGCGGCGAGGACGGCATCCCGCACCGGGTGCCGGTGATCGTGGTCGACATGTCGACGGCGCTGTACGCTTTCCAGGCGCTGTCGGCGGCGCTCTACGCGCGGCGCGACGAGCCGCGCGGCCGCTACATCGACGTGAGCCTGATGCAGGCCGCCACCGCGCTGCAATCGATCCGTCTGATGGCCACCCATCTCGAGGGCGGCACCATGAAGCCCGGCGGCGCGCCAGGCGGCGTGTTCAAGACAGCCGACGGTTTCATGACGATCCTCGCCCTCAGCCCGCGAGACTGGCAGGCGCTGTGCGGCGTACTCGACATGCCCGAGCTGGCGCATGACGAACGCTTCAAGGATGCCGCCGCGCGGTTGCGCAACGACGTGGCGCTTTACGCTATCATCCGGCCAGCGATCGCCGCCAAACCGTTAACCTATTGGGCCGAGCGGCTGCTGGCGGCGCGGCTGATGCACGAGCGGCTCAACAGCTACGCCGAGTTCATCGAGCAGCCGCAGGTCAAGGCCACGGGCCTGATGCAGTGGCTGAGCCAGCCGCACCTGGCGCAGAAGGTGCCGGTACCGGCGCTGCCCGGCGTGCAACGCCCCGCCGACGGCACCCAGGCGGCCACCGCACCGATTGTCGGCCAGCACACCAATGAGATCCTGCGGGCGCATGGCTACGACGCCGCGGACATCGCCCGCCTGTCGGCCAGCGGCGCCGTGGCTGTCGGCAAGTGATATCAGTGGCCCATACGCCAATCAGCTTGCCGATCACATCTGCCTCACCCTGAGGAGCGGCCCGGAGGGCCGCGTCTCGAAGGGTAGACCGCATCGACAGCGGGACGAAGACAGATGTTCGAGTAACCGTGGCCTGCACGTCACCCTTCGAGACGCCGGCCGTCGGCCGGCTCCTCAGGGTGAGGCGGAGGGGACTGGCGACGGGTGATCGCCCAGAGGCGTGCCTTGCGATTACGCGACCCGAGGCCTGAGGATGATTTCGTCCAAAGGCGAAGTTTCCTCGTTTGTCGCAGCTTCTTGGTCGGTCCAATGTCGCGCGACGCCAGATCACCAGGAGGCAGCCATGCCAACCGTGTCCGAAAAACGCGCCACGTTCCGCCGCCTGCATGAGAGTGGCTGCTTCGTGATGCCCAACCCCTGGGACGTCGGCACCACGCTCTACCTGCAGAGTCTCGGCTTCAAGGCGCTGGCCACCACCAGCGCCGGCTTCGCCTTCTCGCGCGGCTTCGCCGACGGCGCCGTATCGCGCGCCGCCATGCTGGCGCACATCGCCGAGTTGTCGGAGGTCGCCGACGTGCCGATGAACGCCGACTTCGAGAACGGCTATGCCCACGAACCGGCCGATGTCGCGGAGAGTGTGCGGCTGTGCGTCGGCACCGGCGTGTCGGGCCTGTCGATCGAGGATTTCACTGGCGACCGCGACGATCCGCTCTACGACATCGACCTCGCCGTGGCGCGGCTGAAGGCGGCGCGCGCCGCGATCGACAAGGCGGGCGGCGAGGTGCTGCTGGTCGGCCGCGCCGAGGGCCTGATCCGCAACCGGCCGGACATGGCCGAGATCCTGCGCCGGCTGCAGGCCTACGCCGCGGCCGGCGCCGACTGCCTCTATGCGCCCGGGCTGAAGACGCGTGAGGAGATCGCGGCGGTGGTCAAGGCGGTGGCGCCCAAGGCGGTCAACGTGCTGATCGGCGCGCCGCTCGGGCTCACGGTGCGCGACCTCGCGGAGCTGGGTGTGCGTCGCATCAGCGTCGGTGGCGCGCTGGCCCGCGCCGCCTGGGGTGGCTTCATCCGCACAGCCCGGCTGATCGCCGAGTCGGGCAGCTTCCAGGGCTTCGCCGACGCCGCCCCCAGCGCCGACATCGTCAAGGGCCTGAAGCGCTAGGAGCGACCGAGCGCCCGATACGCCTATGCGCTGCCCTCGGCGGTGAGCAGCACCTCCAGCGGATGCGGCGCCAGCACCTGCGCGAGTCCGCCGTCTGGACGGTGGTCGGTCACCAGGTGGGTGACCTTCTCGAAGGTGTCGACCCGCACCGGCGCGAACCGGTTGAACTTGCTGTAGTCGGCGACGACGACCGCCGCGCCGGCGGTGCGCAGCATCAGGCGGTGCAGGTCGGCCTCCTCGCGGGTGTAATCCATAATCCAGCCGTCGGCCGCGATGGCGCCGGCGCCGACGAACGCGAAGTCGACATGGTAGTTTGACAGCATCGCGACCGAATCGGCGCCCAGGGTCGAGTTGTTGTTGGCCTGGATCTCGCCGCCCAGCATGTGCACGCGATTGCCGTTGCGGTTGGCGAGCCGCGTGGCGACGCCAAGGCTGTTGCAGAACACCGTCAGTCCGCGGCGGGCGAGCAGGGCGTCGGCGACGCATTGCGGCGTGCTGCCGCTGGACAGCACCACCGAGGCGCCGTCCGGCACCAGGCTGACGGCGAGGCGGCCGATCGCGCGCTTGGCCTCGACGTTGGCGACTTCGCGCTCGGCCAGCACCGGCTCGGTGCGCTCGATTTCGGTGAGGCCGAGTGAGAGGACGCCGCCGTGCGCCTTGCGTAGCACGTTGCGATCCGCCAGCTCGTTCAGGTCGCGCCGGATGGTTTCACGCGAGACCTGCAGGCGGCGCTGAATTTCGCTGACCGACAGTGAACCGCACTCGTTGACCATCGATAGAATCAGGCTCTGACGTTGGCCGGCGAACATGCTTGCGTGACCTTAAAGCCGGTTGGCAGCGACATCTCTAAAGCCGTAAGTTAGCTGCTATTGCCATCAGATTTCTAGGATATGATTGCGAATGTAACTGTTTTTATGCGAAGTGCATGCTCTGGATTGACAATTCAAGGCAAACGTAGCTATATTGTGGTAGTAAGTGCATACTCAGGAAAGGTCGGCGAACGCTAGTCGGCACCGTTTTGCGAATGCGCTGTTCGGTGGTCGTGATTTCCAGCGTCGCCGCTTGTGTCACGCAGTAGGCGTTGCACTCCAATCTCGACATGTCGCGATTGCGTGAGGGCTGTCGCGACGGGCCTGACGCACGACGTCAAACAATAGTCACGCGCAGGAAATGCCACCAGCGGTTGAGGCCGGCAGTGGTCGCGTCCTGATGTGTTCGGCACGGCCGTGGATGACCCATGACGTGCCAAACGATGCCCGGCTTTGCTGTCGAATCGCCGCTGCTCCCGGAAATGATAAATCGGAGGAGCATTGCATCATGTGTAGAGGACCGAAAACGCGCCCGCGCGCCCCGGCGATGAAAACGTCGACGTTTTTCACCTATGAGGAGGCAGAGAACCGGATTGAGGCCTACTTCGAACGATGGGATCTGAATCTGGACACATGCAATGAAGCAGCGACGGTCGCCTATCTGAATATCAAGGAGATTCTGAAGATTCCGGACCCGGCCAAAATCTCATGGGGCTGGGTGATCTTCGACTTTGTCCTCCAGATCGCGCTGCCGGGCATTGGCCAGGTCACCAACGCCTACAAGAAGCTCTCGGAGCGCTACGAAAAAGTCGACAAGTTGGTGGATGCTGCAGCCTCAGCAAAAACAGTGGCAGACCATTGGGCAAAGGTGGCAGATAAAACCACTAAAGCAGCCGACGACTTGGCGCGAGGGGCGGCGCAGGTCGCAAAGTCCGCTGCCAAGGCGGCGGATTCGGCGAAGGCGGTGGCGGTAGATACGGCAAACGACCTGAGATTTCTCAACGACCTCGTCTATCGAGGCGCCGAGCGCATATACGGTTCCAAAGCCCTTCCCACGCGGAGCAGCGCAAGCGCTGCGATCACGACGGAGTTGAAGAGCTATCAGAACATCATCCAGGCAATCGCTGACGCAAGGGCGAACCTTCAGCAGACCAAGGAGAACATGCGCAAAGTGCTGCTTTCGCTCTTCAGGTCACAGGGCAACAATCTGGATCCCGAAAGCGAGAAAGAAATTCGCGATCTCGGTCAACCGCCCGAGTCAATCAACAAGAAACTTTCGGACATCATCTACGTTTACGAATGGGAGATTCTGTGCCGTTATGTGGTCAACAACATGCGCCTTGAGATCAAGGTATTTGAAAGCACGAATACCGTCTGGAAGTATGAACCTAGTCCGCTGAGCGAGACCGCTTGCCAGGTCATCTTCAAACACTTCGATAGAACAATAGACCTGTCGAAGTTCAACATGGACCCGGAGAGAAAAAGGAAAGGCACTCTCCACGCGGTCACCTCATGGGAAGCCTTTGCTGACACGTGGGCATGCGATGTGAAGATTACGAAGATTGGCGGCGCGATGGGCCACGCCAGAGGAACATCGCTGCATCCAAGGCTGGTCCAGCGAGCCAAGGAAACCGTCTGGTAGCAGCTTCGTGTCACCGCAGGCGTAAACGTAGACGAAGTACCATCAAGGTCGCGGCACGAGGTTCCGCCACTCTCACACGACCTTGCGCAAGATGTGCCGGCGGTTGGTCGTATACGGCCGCACCTGGCTCGCCCAGCGGCCGGCCTCGACGGCGTCCTGCCACGCCTTGCTGAGCAGGATGTCGGGGCTGTCGAGCTCGTAGATCGCGGTGTATGTCGGCTCGCCTTCGCCGGTCAGCGGCTTCTTCTCGCCGCCGATCATGGTGGCGCCGGCTGCGGTCTTGGCCCGCGTGATGGCGCCGACGCCGGCGACCTTGCGGATGAAGCCGATATGCTCGTCGTAGACCTCGTTGAACAGCGCCTCCTTGTCGGGCGCCACGTCCATGGAAACGATGAACAGATACTTGGCGTCGGCCGGCATGTTTTTCCTCCCGCTTGCTGCACTAGTCTAGCAACTCTTCCTGACCGCGGTCATGTGGCGCAAGGCGAGAATTTTCCGTCGGGTGGCGGCACGATCCGTTCGCCGCCTTGAAGCCGCCGGCGCAACGGCACATCTTCTCAGGCGTTACGTCCTGCAGCCGGCCGGCCCTGGCAGGGAGCACGATCGTGAACAAACAAACCCGCTTCAACGTCTGGTACTGGGTCGCCGCCATCGGCGGCATCCTGGTGCTGCAGTTCTTCCTGGCGGCCAACCAGCAGATCGCGCAGATCCCCTACAGCGACTTCGAAAAGTACCTGCAGGAGGGCAAGGTCGCCGAGGTCGCCGTCTCCGACCGCTTCATCCAGGGCGAGCTGAAGGATCCGCTGCCAAGCGGGCAGAAGCGCTTCGCCACGACCCGGGTCGAGCCCGATTTCGCCGCCCAGCTGCAGAAACACAACGTGCGTTTCACCGGCCAGATCGAGAGCACCTTCCTGCGCGACCTGCTGTCGTGGATCGTGCCGGTGGCGCTGTTCATCGGCGTCTGGATGTTCCTGATGCGCCGCGCTGCGGGCGGCCTCGGCGGCGGCCTAATGCAGATCGGCAAAAGCAAGGCCAAGGTCTATGTCGAGGCCAACACCGGCGTCACGTTCGACGACGTCGCCGGGGTCGACGAGGCCAAGGCCGAGCTGCAGGAGGTTGTCGACTTCCTGAAGAACCGCGAGGAGTACAGCAAGCTCGGCGGCCGGCTGCCCAAGGGCGTGCTGCTGGTAGGCCCACCGGGCACCGGCAAGACTTTGCTCGCCAAGGCGGTCGCCGGCGAGGCCAAGGTGCCGTTCTTTTCGATCTCCGGCTCGGAGTTCGTCGAGATGTTCGTCGGCGTCGGCGCGGCGCGCGTGCGCGATCTCTTCGAGCAGGCCCGCGCCAAGGCGCCGGCCATCATCTTCATCGACGAGCTGGACGCGCTCGGCCGGGCCCGCGGCATCGGACCGTTCGCCGGCGGCCACGACGAAAAGGAGCAGACCCTGAACCAGCTTCTGGTCGAGCTCGACGGCTTCGATTCGACCACCGGCCTGGTGCTGCTGGCGGCCACCAACCGGCCGGAGATCCTCGATCCGGCGCTGTTGCGCGCCGGACGCTTCGATCGCCAGGTGCTGGTCGACCGGCCCGACAAGCCGGGCCGCATCCAGATCCTGAAGGTGCACATGAAGAAGGCGACGCTGGCGCCGGACGTCGACGCCGAGAAGGTGGCGGCGCTGACCCCTGGTTTCACCGGCGCCGACCTTGCCAACCTGGTCAACGAGGCGACCTTGCTGGCGACCCGTCGGCGCGCCGACGCCGTGACCATGGACGACTTCAACAACGCCATCGAACGGATCATCGCCGGCCTGGAGAAGCGCAATCGCCTGCTCAACCCGCGCGAGCGCGAGATCGTCGCCCATCACGAGATGGGCCACGCGCTGGTCGCGATGGCGCTGCCGGGCGTCGATCCGGTGCACAAGATTTCCATCATCCCGCGCGGCGTCGGCGCGCTGGGCTACACCATCCAGCGCCCGACCGAGGACCGCTTCCTGATGACCCGCGACGAGCTGCAGGACAAGATGTCGGTGCTGTTGGGCGGCCGGGCAGCGGAGTGGATCATCTTCCGGCATCTCTCGACCGGCGCCGCCGACGACCTGGCCAAGGTCACCGACATCGCCCGCGCCATGGTGACGCGCTACGGCATGTCGGAGAAGCTGGGCCACGTTTCCCTGGAGAGGGACCAGCGGTCCTACCTGACGCCCAACCCGCTGGCCGGCGGGGCGCGCGAGCGTGACTTCTCCGACGAGACGGCGGCGGCGATCGACGCGGAAGTGCACGGCATCGTCGATGCGGCCTTCGATCGGACGGTGGCGATCCTGACCGAGCGCCGCGGGCTGCTGGAACGCGCCGCCCGGCGGCTGCTGGAAAAGGAGACGCTGGACGAAGCCGAGCTCAGGGCCCTGATCGCGGAGGACGCCGCGCCGGTGCGAGGCCAGGCAGCGTCGTGACGCCTATCGCATTTGTCGTTGCCAGGTGACTCTGTTTCCTTCCCAGCTTCGCTGGGGAGGAACGGGATTCTGTCATCCTGAGCGAAGCGAAGGATCTTTTGGACCGCGCAAGCGCACCGACTCCGGAGAATGGTGCACGTGCGTCGAATCTTCGGCACGTGCGGGACTGGCCGTCAAAAGATCCTTCGCTGCGCTCAGGATGACAGAGTTCACCTGGCAACGGCCTGTGCGCTGTCCGCGCGCGGACTGGACACCGACGCTTTTGCGCTGACTGCGCCCACTCAATGACACCAAGTGCTATCGCGGCACTCCTGCCGCCAGCCTCACTTCACCGACGAGAAGCTGGTCGGCTGCAGCATCGCGTTGCTGACATTGGCGACGATCTGGCCGTCCTTCTCGGTCTCGGCGCGGGCCGACAACCAGTCGGGATCGGTGATGAACTTGCCCCATTTCTGCTCGCGCTCGGCCAGCGACTCCCAGGCCAGCAGGTAGTAGAGGTCCTGGTTCGACTCGCCGATCGCCGTGGTCCAGAAGCCGGCCTGGCGGATGCCGTGCTTGTCCCACAACTTCAAGGTGATGGTGTCAAAACGCTTGAGCAGCGCCGGCAGGCGACCGGGCAAGCAACGATAGACGCGCAGTTCGTGGATCATGGGGTTTCCTCCGTGGTGATAGGACGACGCCACGCGCCACCGTCTCTCTTGTCATCCCGAGCGCAGCGAGGGATCTTTTACTGGCGGTCGCGAAGGATTCCTCGCTGCGCTCGGAATGACGGGGGACGCGCAGGGCGACGGCGGATCATAGCGGCCAGTGGCCCGCCGTCATCAAGCCCGACGGCGCACGGCTGTCAGACCGGTTTGGCCGTACTCGCACCGCGGCCGGCCGGCCATGGTGGCGTCAAGGGGTCGCACGTTGGACATGTCATCCTGAGCGAAGCGAAGGATCTTTTGAGCCGTAGGAATGCACGGACGCCGCAAAATGGCGCACGTGCGTCATTCACCGGCCTATGCGAGCCCGCTGCTCAACAGATCCTTCGCTTCGCTCAGGATGACAGCGTCCGCTTGGCAACGTCAGATGCGGTAGCCCCGATGGTGAAAGGGGCGAGGACCGTCGGACTGTAGGAGACCTGCATGGACTACACCACGCTTGGCCGCAGCGGCTTGCGGGTCAGCGTTGCCGGGCTGGGCTGCGGCGGCAACAGCCGCATCGGCCAGGGCAGCGGCCTGAGCGAGGACGAGTCGGTGGCGCTGGTGCGCGAGGCGCTCGATCTCGGCGTCAACTTCATCGACACCGCCGAAGCCTACGGCACCGAGGCGATCGTCGGCCGGGCCGTGCGCCAGGTGCCGCGCGAGTCCGTGGTGATCTCCACCAAGTGCAATATCCGGCGCGGCGAGGGCTACCGCAGCGGCGCCGACGTCGTGCAGGCGCTCGACAACTCTCTGGGGCGCCTGGGCCTCGACCACGTCGATGTCTTCCACCTGCACGCCGTCGGGCCGGCCGCCTACGACCACGCGCTCAAGGAGCAGGCGCCGGCCCTGCTGCGCGCCAGGGAGCAGGGCAAGCTGCGCCATCTCGGCATCACCGAGACCGGGCCGAACGATCCGAAGCAGGAGATGGCGCAACGCGCCGTGCACGACTCCTGCTGGGAAGTGATCATGCTGGCCTACAGCATGATGAACCAGGGCGCCCGCCGGCACGTCTTTCCGCACACGCAGCGTCAGGGGATCGGCACGTTGCTGATGTTCGTGGTCCGCAACATCTTCAGCGTGCCCGGCCTGCTGGCCAAGACCATGGCGGAGCTGGTGGCGGCGGGGAAGGTACCGGCTTCGCTGGCCGGCAAGGACAACCCGCTCGATTTCCTGGTGCGCGACGGCGGCGCCAGCGACATCACGGAAGCTGCCTATCGCTTCGCGCGCCATGAGAAGGGCGCCGACGTGGTGCTGTTCGGCACCGGCAACCGCGCCCATCTGCGGCGCAACATCGAATCGATCTGCAAGCCGCCGCTGCCGGCGCAAGACGTGCAGCGACTCTACGACCTGTTCGGCACGCTGCAGGGCGTCGGCCTCGACCTGCCCGGCCGCGTCCTCGCCCGCGCCGTCGCCAAGGGGTGAGGCAATGCCGCGCCGGGCAGGCGATGCTGGGGGCGCGTCACTCCAGTGACGCGTCATGTGCGGGTGCAGACAATGACGCGCGACTGGAGTCGCGCGCCCCCAGCGCGTCGGCGCGCTGCAGGGCGTCGGCCTCGACCTGCCCGGCTGCGTCCTCGCCCGCGCCGCGGCCAAGGGGTGAGGCGATGTTGCGTGGGGCAGGGGGTGCTGGGGGCGCGTCACTCCAGTGACGCGTCATGTGCCGTTGCAGACGAAAACGCGCGACTGGAGTCGCGCGCGCCCAGCGCGCGCCGCCCAGGCCCGAGGCCATGAGAACCAGCGAGGATCGATCCGATGGCCACGACCACGACCACCACATCACCGTTCCATGGCTACCTGCCGGTGCGCGAGGACTGGCTGGCGCGGCGCAGCGAGGCGGTCCTCGAGCCCGAGCTGGCGATCGTCGATCCGCACCATCACCTGTGGGACCGGCCGGGCTGGCCATACTTGCTGCCCGAGCTGCTGGCCGACACCGGCAGCGGCCACAACGTCGTGGCGACGGTGTTCGTGCAATGCCGCGCCATGTACAGCGCCGAGGCGCCGGCCGAGCTGAAGCCGCTGGGCGAGACCGCCTTCGTCAACGGCATCGCCGCGATGAGCGCCAGCGGCGGCTACGGCGCCACCAAGGTTTGTGCCGGCATCGTCGGCCACGTCGACCTGGCGCTGGGGGCACGGGCGCAGGACCTGCTCGAGATGCACCTGCGTCTTGCCGGCGATCGCTTCAAAGGCATCCGCCACACCTCGGCGTGGGACGCCGACTCCTCGGTGATGAATCCCAACTACGTCGTGCCCAAGGGACTGATGCAGAGCGCCGCCTTCCGCGAGGGCTTTGCGCGGCTGGGCAAGCTTGGCCTGTCCTACGATGCCTGGTTGTACCATCCGCAGATCGGCGAGCTGGCCGATCTGGCGCGCGCCTTCCCTGACACGCCGATCGTGCTCGACCATGTCGGCGGGCCGCTGGCGATCGGCGTCTACGCCGGCAAGCAGAAGGAGGTGTTCGCCGCCTGGCAGCCGGCGATCCGTGCGCTGGCGCAGTGCCCCAACGTGCACGTCAAGCTGGGCGGGCTGGGCATGCGCATCAACGGCTTCGGTTTCGAGGCCCAGGCCGAGCCGCCGTCGTCCGACGCGCTGGCGGCGGCGTGGAAGCCCTACGTCGAGACCTGCATCGAGGCCTTCGGCGCGCGCCGCTGCATGTTCGAAAGCAACTTCCCGGTCGACAAGGGATCGTACGGCTACGGCGTGTTCTGGAACGCCTGCAAGAAGCTGGCGAAAGGCGCCGGTGCCGCCGAGAAGGCCGACCTGTTCAGCGGCACGGCGAGCCGCTTCTACCGGCTGTAGGGATCGTTGGCTCATGACTCCCCCAGCGAAGCTGGGGGAGGTGGCCGAAGGCCGGAGGGGGAGGCCACGTGGTCTCTGCCCGCAAGACCTCGTCGGCTCCCCTCCGCCCCTTTGAGGCACCTCCCCAACTTCGTTGGGGAGGAGAGCTCGACCGCTGGCCGTCACCGCGTCGGCGGTGCCATCGCCGCTTCGTTTCCTATTCACCCTGTCCAAAAAGCATCCGCCGGCCGTAGCGGCCAACGCGGGCGGACAGGGTGGAAAAATGAGTATGGTACAAATATAGCTGATTGACAGGCCATTGTCAATCTATACTACGTGTTCCTGCTTTGTTCATAGATGGAGGCCCTCATGACCCAGGCCGTTGATTTCCCGTCCGATCCGGCGGTTGCCACTTACCAGCCCGACTATGCGCGTCAGGCCGAGCATCTCTGCCGCCTGGGCGGCGAAATCGCCGATCTCGCTGCCGCCTTCGAGGTTGGTGAGGATACCATCGTCGACTGGCTTTCGGCGCATCCGGCCTTTGCCCAGGCGGTGGCGCGAGGCGAGGCGACGGCCGATGGTGCTGTCACCGCCGCCCTGTTGCGGCGCGCCTGCGGCTTCGAGCTGCGCACGGTCCGCTGGTTCCGCGAGGACGGCAAGCTGGTCGCCAAGACGTTCACCCGCGAAGTGCCGCCCGATCGCCAGGCCTGCATGATCTGGCTGCGCCACCGCCGGCCCGACCTGTGGGGCGGCAACCGCCGAGGGCAAGGGTTGAGGGCGCGTCGCTCCAGCGATGCGCCATGCGACACCAAAGACCGAAACGCACAGCAGCAATCGCGCAACTCCAGCATGCCGCCTTTGGCCGTGGCGCGAGAGCCGATGGGGTATGTGTTGGGGGCGCGTCGCTCCAGCGACGCGTCATGCGCCAGCGATCGCCTAGACGCGCGACAGCAGTCGCGCGCACCCGGCGAGCGGGCTTGGGGTCAGGCCTGCAAACCTGCACCTGACGCGACGCCCGCCCACGGCGCGCGGCGCGCCGCGGATATCAGTGCAGCACAGGATGCAGTTTTGCAGGCCTGACCCCTAGGATGCAGTTTTGCAGGCCTGACCCCTAGGATGAGTCACTGACCGTCTTGGCGAGGCGGGCCAGCTCAGCCTGGATCAGGCGCAGCGCCTCGGTCTGGGTTTGCTGCAGGTCGAGCGCGCCCTGCTGGGCGCGCAGCATGTTGGCGTTGTTGATCGTGACCCGCTCGACCATCTCGGCGAGTGAACTGACTCTGGCCTCGAGCTTGGCGAGTCGCTTCTCGACATCATCCATGCCTGCCTCCCTCGCCCCGGTCGCGATGTTAGTGGCAGGTTAGCCGAAATCGGCGGACCGGCCAGCGTCAGATCGGTGATCGCAAGGCTGCGCGCCAACAGGCTGGCGCGCCGCCGCGAAGCGCCCGATCATGGCCGGGCGCATTGATCCCGGAGGACGGTATGGCGAAGCCATTGGACGGTAAGGTCGCGTTGGTAACCGGCGCGGGCAAGAACATCGGCCGCGCGATCGCGCTGACCTTGGCGCGCGACGGCGCCGCGGTGGTGGTCAACGGCCGCGCCGATCGGGCGCTGGTCGACGGCGTCGTCGGCGAGATCCAGTCGGCCGGCGGCAAGGCGATGGGCTACGTCGCCGATGTCACCGACCCGCGCGCCGTCAGCCAGATGGCCGAAGCGGCGGTCGGCGCCATGGGCGGCCTCGACATCGTGGTCAGCAACGCCGGCCTGCGGCGGCAGACGCCGTTCCTCGACATGGGCTTCGACGAGTGGCGCGAGATCCTGTCGGTGGCGCTGGACGGCGCCTTCGTTCTGGCCAAGGCCGCGGCGCCGCACCTGATCCGACGCGGTGGCGGCGCGATCGTGGCGCTGTCGGGCATCTCGACCCATGTCGGCACGCCCAACCGCTGCCACGTCTCGGCGTCGAAGGCCGGGCTGGAAGGCCTGATGCGGGCGCTGGCGGTCGAGCTGGCGCCACACCGCATCACCTGCAACTGTGTGGCACCTGGCGCCGTCGACACGGTGCGCGGCCCGTCGGCCGGCGCCATGCCTGCCACCCTGGCCGACCGCAACGTGCCGCTGCAGCGCAAGGCGACGGTCGAGGAAATCGCCGGCACCGTGCGCCTGCTGGTCGGACCGGAGGGCGGCTACATCACCGGCCAGACCATCCACGTCAACGGCGGCGCCTTCCTGACGTGAGGTCGCCGCCTGACTTTCCGCCGGTGGCGTCGACACCAGTGCCGAAACAGCGGACTCGGTCAAAGTGCCGTGTGCTGGGGGCGCGCCACTCCAGTGGCGCGTCATGTGCTTTCACGAAGACGCGCCACTGGAGTGGCGCGCGCCCAGCGTATGATCGCCAGATCGTGTTGCCTTTCAGTCCGCTCAGGCGCAGTCGCGATCCTGTCGGCTCGGGAAGGCCGGCGTCGAGGTCGCGGCGACACCATCGACAAAGGCTGCGATGTCGGCGGCCGTGCGCTGCGGCTGTTCCCAGTGCGGCGCGTGGCCGACGCCGGGGTACTCGACGAGACTGGCATCGGGAATGGTGGTCGCCAGCCGCGCCTGCTCGGCGCGGGTGCTGAAAGCGTCGCGATCACCCCACAGAACCAGGGTGGGCGCGGCGATGCGCGATACCTGGTCGCTGAAATCCTCGTCGAGCAGCGCCCGCAAGGTCAACCGCCAGACGCGGGCCGGCAGCTTCAGGCTTTCGCCGACGACCATCTCGAAGAACGCGCTCGGCACCGGCATGGCGATACAGCTCAGCTGGAAGTCGCGCGCCAGCGCCGGGTCCACCGGGTCGGCCAGCGACGCCACCGCGTCGCGCCACAGCGCCTCGCCGGGTTCGCTGCCGCGCAAGGTGGCGAACGCGCTCACCAGCACCAGCGCCAGGGTGCGCTGCGGATAGGTGAACGCAAAGCGCTGCGCCACCAGGCTGCCCATCGAATGGCCGACAATGGCGGCGCGGTCGATCCCGAGGCGGTCCATGACCTCGGCGAGGTCGGCGGCGAACCGCGCCGTGTCATAGCGCCCCTCGGGCTTGCCGGAGTCGCCGTGGCCGCGCTGCGACAACGCGATGGCGCGGAACCGGCACGGCAGCGACGCCAGCAGCGGCTCGAACGAGCGCCAGGAGTCGGTGAAGCCGTGCAGCAGCACCAGCGGCAGTCCGTCGGGGTTGCCGCTTTCGGCGTAGCACAGGTTGAGGCCGTCGCTCAGGCGCACCTCGCCGGTGCGGATGGCAGAGCGCGGGCGGACGGCAAAAGCCGGTGCGTTCACGATGTCCTCCAGTGCTCACGCTCGGGCGGCGACAGGG
>DATFGV010000811.1:0-6033 GCA_035249115.1 Vineibacter sp. | reverse complement strand
GACGATGTGGCCAGCAGGTTGTACTGCTGGAAGATGAAGCCAAAGGCCACGCGCCGTAGCATCGCGCGCTGGTCGATACCGAGGTCCGCGACCTCCTCGCCGGCGAAGCGGTAGCTGCCGGAGGTCGGCCGGTCGAGCAGTCCGATCAGGTTCATCAAGGTCGACTTGCCCGATCCGGAGGTGCCCATGATGGCGACGAATTCACCGGCCCAGATGTCGAGCGAGATGCCGTGCAGCACTTCGCTTGCCACGTCGCCACGCACATAGGTCTTGGTGATGTCGCGCAGCTCGATCAGCGGCACCTGTGGCGTCGCCGGACGCGCCTCCGGAGGGGCGGCGTGGTCGAGGGGCAGGACCTGGTTCATGCCGAATCTCGCGTGCACTTGCCGTGCGCGGCGCTCACAGCCGCGGCGTCCGCACGCGGCCGCCACCTTGGCCTGCGCCAGTCTTGCTGGACGCTGGTGCGCCTGCGCTGATGACCACGTCGTCACCGGCCTTGAGACCGGATTTGACCTCGGCCGACACCCGGTTCATCACGCCGACCTCGATGGTTCGGTCGGTGACCCGGCCTTGGTCGAGAACGCGTACGCGAAATTGCTTCTTGCCGTCGGCCGCGGCAGCGCGTACGGGGCGCAACGCCGCCACCGGCACGATGGGCACCTGCTTGGCCGAGCCGATGACGAAGAAGACCTGGGCGCTCATCTGTGGCAGCAGATCGCCTTCGGGATTGTCGACCTCGAACAGCGAGGAGTAGAGCACGACATTGTTGACCACTTCCGGTGTCGGCAGGACCTGGCGCAGCTTGCCCTCGCGCCTGCGGTCCGGCTGACCCAAGGTGGTGAACCAGGCCGGCATGCCGGGCTGCAGTCGCGGCACGTCGGCTTCGGACACCTGGGTCCAAACGGTCATGGGGTCGAGATCGGCGATGCGCAGGATGATCGGCGCCGACTGGTTGGCGTTCAGCGTCTGGCCCTGCTTGGCCGTGATATTGACCACGGTTCCCGACATGGGAGCATAGATTTTGGTGTAGCTGAGGTTGGCGCGATCGCCGTTCAGGGTCGATTCGGTCTGCTGGATCTGGGCCTCGATCATGGCGACTTGCGCAAGCGCCACCTTGAGGTTGGCGTCGGCGACATCGTGCGCGTCCTGACTGGTCGCCTTGGAGGCCAGCAGCTCCCTCTGCCGCTTCAGCTGCTGCTCGGCGAGGATCTTTTGCGCCTGCTTGTCGGCAAGCTGGGCCTTCAGGTTGAGCAGCTGGGCCTCGTTGGCGTTGACCTTGGCCTGATAGACGGTGGGGTCGATCTGGGCGAGGAGCTGGTCCTTCTCCACCTTGGCGCCGATCTCGACCATGATCTTCTGCAGCTGGCCCGAAACCTGGGTGCCGACATCGACAAACTCGCGCGGCTGCAAGGTGCCGACCGCCGACACCGTGTCTTCGACGTCGCCGACCACGACCTTCTGGGTGACGGGCACGCCGCTCGGGCCGCCATCATCGGACCACAACAGCCAGCCGCCGACGAGAGCAGCGGCGACCAGCGGCAAGCCGATCAGGGCAAACGTGGCGCGCCGCGGGTGGGAGAAGAATGAGCGAAGGAGCGAGGGCATGGCTGCGAGCCGATCATCCTGTGACGAGCCCAAGTCTGTACGCGGACAGTGAACGCGACATCGCCGGGGTGGACCAGGCCCCGGCGACTCGTGCGACCGTCAAGCCGTTGAGGCCTTGCGGCTGTTCCCCTCAATTAATCATCGTTTGCGGCGAAACACGGGCACCGGCCCGGGCGCAGGCCACGGCAGCTGCCGCAACGCGCATGGTCGACAGGAGGCAAGCGTGCCCCAATGGTTGCTCAGACCGGCGGCCGGCCTTGCGACTTTGGCCTGATTCCCGTATGACCCGGCCCGCGCCCCGATAGCTCAGCGGTAGAGCAACCGCTTCGTAAGCGGTAGGCCGTTGGTTCAAATCCGACTCGGGGCACCATTTTCACGGCGGCAACGGCGCCCCCGGCCTGGAGTGTGCACCCAGGCACGCCCGCCCTGCATCCCTTACTGGCAGGACGGGCCGCGGCTCGTTTCGATACAGCAGCGGTCCTTGCCCTCCGGCCGGTAGCCGTAGACCGGACCGCGGGACGTCTGGAACACACACCTGCCGGCTGGCTCGTACGTCGTCCGCGGCTGCTGCCGATAGTAGGGCTGCGGCGAGCCGTAGTAGCGGTCGCGCCAGTCGAGGCGGCCGTCGCAGTTGGTGTCGCGATAGTCGCACCAACGCTGGTGGCGCCAGTCTTCGGCGCTCGCCGACGCAGCGATGCCGAGGGCGAAGGCGCCGCCCAGCAGGCCGACGATGAGGGTACGTGTCATGCCCAACCTCCAATCCTCACCCCAAGCCAGGCCACTTGTCGGGGCGGTCGTTCTTGCCGGCAGTCTACTATAGCCGCCGCCGTGACGTCGTGCGGCTGTGGTGCGCTGCAACCCGATACTGTCCGTCTTGAACCGTTCGACGGCCCGGCTGGCAGGCGCGCGGCAGGCGTGTCGGCTCCACGGGCGGGTAACCGGCCTAGGTCAATTTGCCTTTGAGGAGCTTGTCGACATACGCCGGCACCACGGTCGTCGCCGGCCCATAGAGGCGTTCCTTGAACAGCGAGTGACCGTCGGACGGTTCAAGGTTCAACTCGACGGTTCGGGCGCGCGGCACGCGGCGCCGCACATGCTCGACGAAACCGGCGGCCGGATAGACCGTGCCCGAGGTACCGACCGACAGGAACAGGGCGCAGTGGTCGAGCGCGGCATAGATCTCATCCATGCGCAGCGGCATTTCGCCAAACCACACCACGTGCGGCCGCAGCTGGCCGACGGCGCCGCAGGCCGCGCAGACCGTGGACGGATCAAGCTCCATCTCCGAGTCGATCACCCTATCGCAGGCCATGCAGCGGATCTGGCCGGCGCGGCCGTGCATGTGCAGCACGTTCTTCGAGCCGGCGGCTTCGTGCAGCAGGTCGATGTTCTGGGTTACCACCAGTACGTTGCCGGGCCACTCCGCTTCGAGCCGGGCCAGGGCGCCGTGGGCGGCATTCGGCCGGATGTTGGCGCCACGGAACCAGGTCAGACCCTCATTGTAGAAGTCGAGCACCTTCTTCTTGTTGCGGTGCCAGGCCTCGATGGTCGCCACTTCCTCCAGGTCGTAGCGCGACCACAGCCCGCCCTCGTCGCGGAAGGTGTCGATGCCGGACTCCTTGGAGATGCCAGCGCCGGTCAGCACGACGATGCTGGGCTGGACGTCCTGGTGCATGCGCGGACCCTCGTTTCGGGCTACACCATAGCGTACCCGCCGGGCGCGTCGATGGCGCGGCGCCATCGGTGGAGCGAGGTGATGATCGGGGTCCTGTTCGTCTGCACCGGCAACATCTGCCGTTCACCGACGGCGGAAGGCGTGTTCCGCGCCCTGGTCGCGCGCGATGGCCTGGCGGGCGGTTTCAGCATCGATTCGGCCGGCACCTACAACGGCCATGTCGGCGAGCCGCCCAGCGCGCCGGCGATCCGTGCCGCGGCACGGCGGGGCTATGATCTCTCCGGTCTGCGCGCGCGGCAGGTCACGACCGACGACGTGCGTCGCTTCGATCACGTGCTGGCGATGGACTCCGGCCATTTGCGGGCGTTGCGGGCGCTGGCGCCGCTGCACCTGTGGAACAAGCCGAAGCTGTTTTTGGCCACCGCGCCGCATCTCGGGCTACGCGATGTGCGCGATCCCTATGGCGGTTCAACGGAAGACTACGAACGGACGTTGGACACGATCGAGACCGGTTGCGCGGCGCTGCTGGAGCATCTGCGCGGCACGTCGTTAACGGCCTAGTGGCGGCGATGGCGCGGTCCGATCGGCGCGATACGACGGCCGGCGCTCGCGACCCAGCGCATGCGGCCGACCGGCTGGAAGCGACGCTGGGGCGCCGTCCGTCTGATATGGTCCGCTTGACCGATGGCGGTCACGGCGCGCGGCTGTGGCGGTTTGATCTCGGCGGCGAACGGCTGGTTGCCAAGGTCGGCGCCGGGCATTTGGCGAGCGAAGGTCGCATGCTGCGCGACCTTGCCAGTGCCGGCTGGCCGGTGCCGAGGGTGCACGCCAGCGACGACCGGCTGCTGGTCATGGACTGGGTCGAGCACGATGACAGCGGCGTGTCGGATGATGGCGCCGCAGCCTTCGCGGAAACTTTGGCCGAGCTGCATACCGCCGAGGTGCCGGAAGACGGCGAGCCGGCGTTCGGCTATCGCTACGACGCGATGATCGGCGGCCTGCCGCAGATCAACGAGCGCTGGTCGACCTGGATCGACTTCTTCCGCTGGAAGCGCCTCTCGACCGCCGGCTGGCTCGCGCACCGCCATGGCCGGCTGCCGGCGGCAGAGCTGCTGCGGATCGACCGGCTGGGCGCGCGGCTCGGCGACTGGCTGATGGAACCGCCGCGCCCGTCGCTGATCCACGGCGATTTGTGGGCCGGCAACGTGCTTTGCCGGCGCGGCCAGGTCGTGGCGGTGGTCGATCCGGCGGTCGGCTGGTGCCATCCCGAGATCGAAATCGCTTTCACCAGCCTGTTCGGCGGCTTTGCGGCCGCATTCTATCAGCGCTATTTCGCGCTATGCCCGGCACCGCCCGGCTACCTGGAAACACGTCGCGACCTTTACAACCTCTACCCTCTGCTTGTGCACGCAGCGTTGTTCGGCGATCCCTATTCTGCAATGGTCAGGCGGACCCTGGATCGCTACGAAGCCGCCTGATCGGGTCGCACCGCGGCCATCGAAGAGCGCATCGGCGCGAGAGGATCGATATGACGCAATTGACCACCCGCCGCCGCGCGCTGGCTGGCGCGGGCACCTTGCTCGCGGCGCCGGCGCTGGCGCGCGCCGGCTTCGCCCAGGGCACCTACCCGGCCAAGCCGATCCGCCTGGTCGTCGGATTCGCCCCGGGTGGCGGCACGGACATCCTGGCGCGGGTCGTCGCCAACCATCTGCAGGCGGCGTGGAGCGCGCAAATCGTGGTCGAGAACCGGCCCGGCGCCGGCGGAAATGTCGGCGCCGACGTCGTCGCCAAGGCGGCACCCGACGGCTACACCCTGCTGCTGGGCACCGTCGGCTCGGCGGTCACCAACCAGTTCCTGTACAAGAGCATGCCGTTCGACACCGCCAAGGCGTTCGCGCCGGTGGCGATGGTCGGCGAGGTCGCCAACGTGCTGGCCGTGCATCCCGACGTGCCGGCCAAAACGGTGCAGGAATACATCGCGCTCGCCAAGGCCAAGCCCGGCCAGCTGAACTACGGCTCGCCGGCGGTCGGTGGCACCGGCCATCTGGCTATGGAGTATTTCAAAGCGCTGACTGGCATCCAGGTCGAGCACATCGTCTACAAGGGCAGTTCCCTGGTGATCCAGGACCTGCTGCCCGGCCGGATCCCGTCGGTGATGGACAACCTGCCGGTCTACCTGCCGCATATCCGTAGTGGCGGCATCCGGGCGCTGGCGGTCACCACGTCCAAGCGCTGGTTCAACCTGCCCGATGTGCCGACGATCGCCGAGTCGGGCGTGCCAGGCTATGACGCCGCGCCATGGTGGTATGTGGCAGCGCCGGCCGGCACGCCGGCCGACATCGTCAAGAAGCTGAGCGACGAGATCGGGCGTGGCGTGCAGCAGGCCGATGTCGTGCAGAAGATCCGCGACGCCGGCATGTCGCCGCTGCCGGGCTCGGCCGAAGAGCTGGCCAAGCACATCGCGGCCGAAACCGTCAAATGGAAGAAGGTCGCCGACACCGCCGGCCTGAAGCCGGAGTGAGACGGACGGCGTTTGTCGGCGCCGTGTTGACGTAAGCCTTCATGGTGAGCTTTGTCGAACCATGAAGGCTCTCGCACCGGCGTTGGTGCGCCGCTTCATGGTTCGACAAGTGTCTAGCACGGAGACATGGTGGACGGGTGTACGGAGACATGGTGGACACCTTGTCAGCCCGGGCGAGTGAGGTTGAGCCGGGCGACGACGAAGCGGGCGAACAGGATGTCGACGACGCCAT
>DATFGV010000810.1:0-18498 GCA_035249115.1 Vineibacter sp. | reverse complement strand
ACGCGGCGCGCCCGGCGCGGCCACGGTGAAACGATCGCAAGCAGCTTACTCCGTTCACAGGCCCGATGACATTCCCCTGGCCGGTCGCCGCACTGCCCCTGCCGCACGACCGGCAGCGGTCGCGGACCTATCGCGAGCGCTGGCGCGAGCGCGAACAGGCCGGCGCCCGGTCGACGGACCTGCTTGTCATGGAGTCGGACGGCGCGCCCATGCTCGACGCGTTGTTCGGCAACAGTCCGTTCCTGTCCGAACTCGCGCTATCTGACCCGGATTTCACGGCGCTCTTGTGGCGTGTCGGGCCGGACGGCGCGATCGCGGCCGCGCTGCAGGCCGTGCAGGATGCCGGCCGCGACAGTCCGTCGCTGCGCCAGGCGCTACGGCGCGCCAAGCGACGGGTAGCGCTGGTGACGGCGGTCGCCGACATCGCCGGCGTCTGGCCGCTCGAACGCGTCACCGGCGCCCTGTCGGGCTTCGCCGAACGTGCCTTGCGGCACGCCACCGATCGCGCGTTGCTCGATCTCGAGGCGGCCGGCCAGCTGCGCCTTGGCGGCACACCCGACGCCGCCGGCCTGACCGTGCTGGGCATGGGCAAGCTCGGCGCGGCGGAGCTCAACTATTCCAGCGACGTCGACCTGATCGTGCTCTACGACCGCGAGCTGCCGGCGGTGGCCGACGACGACGCCCTGGGCGCCAAGATGGTGCGCGCAACACGCGCGCTGGTCGGCACCATGAGCGAGATCACGGCCGACGGCTACGTATTCCGTACCGACCTGCGGCTGCGGCCCGACCCGGGCTCGACGCCGCTGGCGATCTCGACCATCGCCGCCGAGACCTACTACGAGAGCGTCGGGCAGAACTGGGAGCGGGCCGCGATGATCAAGGCGCGGCCGGTGGCCGGCAACATCGAGGTGGGCGACGCTTTCCTGCGCATGTTACGGCCCTATGTCTGGCGCAAGCATCTCGATTTCGCGGCGATCCACGACATCCATTCGATCAAGCGGCAGATCGACGCGCATCGCGGCACCGGCACGGTCAAGGTCGCCGGCCACAACGTCAAGCTGGGGCGCGGCGGCATCCGCGAGATCGAGTTTTTCGTCCAGACGCAGCAGCTCATCTATGGCGGCCGCAACGCCACCTTGCGGCAGCGCGGCACCGTCGACGGCCTGCAGGCGCTGGCCAAGGCCGGGCTGATCCTCGACGACGTCGCGCGCGAGTTGACGGATTGTTACGCCTTCCTGAGGCGTGTCGAGCACCGCCTGCAGATGGTCGACGACAAGCAGACCCATAGCCTGCCGTCCGACGACGCAGGCCTCGGCGCCCTTGCCACGTTCATGGGATACGAGGCGGCGGAACCCTTCGCGTCAGACCTGCTCCGCACCTTCCGAGTCGTCGAAGGCCACTACGCGCGGCTGTTCGAGGACGCGCCCAGCCTGGCCGCGCCGGGAGTCGGCAGCCTGGTGTTCACCGGCACCGAATCCGACCCGGAGACCCGGCAGACGCTGGAAAGCATCGGCTTCCGGCAACCGGCCGTCGCCTGGGAGATCATCAGCCGTTGGCACCACGGCCGATACCGCGCCACGCAGACGGCCCGCGCCCGTGAGCTGCTGACAGAGCTGAAGCCGACGCTGCTGAGGGCGCTGGCCGGCACCGTCGACCCCGACCAGGCGCTGCTGCGCTTCGACACCTTGCTCGCCAACCTGCCGGCAGGGGTGCAGCTCTTCTCGCTGTTCAAGTCCAACCCGTCGCTGCTCGACCTGGTGGCGCGCATCATGGGCAGCGCGCCTCGCATCGCCAGCCACCTGGCGCGCCGGCCGATCCTGCTCGACGGCGTGCTGTCGGACGATTTCCTGCAGGCACTGCCCGACGCGCCGGCGTTGGCGGCCGACCTCGGCCGCATGCTGGCCAACGCCGGCGATGAGCAGGACATGCTGGATTTCGCCCGGCGCTGGACCGGCGACCGCCGCTTCCAGGTCGGCGCCCAATTGCTGTCGGGCGTCGTCGGCCCACGCGACGCGGCGCGCGGCTACAGCGACGTGGCCAGCGTTGTCGTCGCCGACCTGGCGCGCCGGGTCGAGGCGCTGTTCGCCCGACAGCACGGCGCCTTCGACGGGCCTCGCCTGGCGGTGGTCGCCATGGGCAAGCTCGGCAGCCGCGAGATGACGGCGACGTCCGACCTCGACCTGATGTTCGTGTACGACGTGCCGGCCGGCATCGATCAGTCCGACGGCGCCCGGCCGCTGCCGCCGATCCAGTACTACACGCGTCTCAGCCAGCGCATCCTCAACGCGCTCACGGTGCAGACCAACGACGGCGCGCTGTACGAGGTCGACATGCGTCTGCGGCCGTCGGGCAACGCCGGACCGATCGCGAGCTCGCTGGCCGCGTTCGCCGCCTACCAGACCGGCGAGGCCTGGACCTGGGAACACATGGCGCTGTGTCGCGCCCGCGTCATCGCCGGTCCGCCCGACATTGCCGGCCGCGTCGCCGCCTCCATCGCAGACACGCTGCGCCGCGCGCGCGACCCCGACAAGCTGTTGCGCGACGTCGCCGACATGCGCGCCCGGGTCGCCAAGCATCGGCCCCCCAAGGGGCCGTGGGATTTCAAGCTGGTGCGCGGTGGCCTGTTCGACGTCGACTTCGTTGTCCAGTACCTGTGCCTGCGCCACGCGGCGACCGATCCGGCGATTGTGCGTCCTGACCCGCTGGAAGCGCTCGAGCGCCTGACGGACTGCGGCCACATCGACTCGCGGCGAGCGGGCCAGCTGGCGCACGCCTATCGGCTGTTTACCGACCTGCAGGGCCTGATGCGCCTGGCGCTGGTTGAATCGGAGGCCGATTTCGACGAGGCGACCGCGCCCGAGGGCCTGCGCCAGCTGCTGGTCAAGGCCGCCGGCGTGGCGGCGATCGAGGACCTCAAGCGGCAAGTGATCCAGGCCGCTGAACAGTCGTATGAAGCCTATGCGGAGATCATCGAAAAGCCGGCGGCGCAGCTGCCGCCGGCGCCGGCGGAGGACAAACGATGAAGGTCGAGGAAGGCAAGAAGGCACCGGATTTCACAGCCGCGACCGATGGCGGCGGCAAGCTCAAGCTGTCGGAGCTCAAGGGCAAGGCGGTGATCCTGTATTTCTACCCCAAGGACAACACGTCGGGGTGCACCAAGCAGGCCTGCGGTTTTCGCGACAGCCTGCCCGATTTCTCGAAGGCCAAGGCGGCCGTGGTGGGCGTCTCCAAGGACAGCGCCGCCAGCCACGACAATTTCAAGGCCAAGTACGACCTGCCGTTCACCCTTGTGTCGGACGCCGACGGCAAGGTGTGCGAGAAATACGGCACCTGGATCGAGAAGAGCATGTACGGCCGCAAGTACATGGGCATCGATCGCGCCACCTTCCTGATCGACAAGGAGGGCGTGGTGCGCAAGGTGTGGCGCAAGGTGAAGGTCCCGGGGCACGTCGAGGAGGTGTTGGCGGCCGTCAAGGCGCTATAGCGCGTCGCGCCCGGCCAACTTGTCTCAATCGCCGCCGCGGGCCTGTGCGGCGGCCTTTGCAGCAGTGACGCCGAGATAGGCGCGCTGCACCGCGGGATCGTCGCGCAGCGCCGCGGCGGTGCCGGCGCCGACAAGCCGGCCGTTGGCCAGCACGTAGCCACGATCCGCGATCGCCAGGCTGCGCCGGGCGTTCTGCTCGACCAGCAGCACCCCGATATCCGACGCGCGAATCCGCGCCAAGGTCGCGAACAGCTCGCCGCACAGCAGCGGCGAGAGTCCAAGCGACGGCTCGTCCAACAGCAGGATGTCCGGCGCCGACATCAGGGCGCGGCCGATCGCCACCATCTGCTGCTCGCCGCCGCTCATGGTGCGGACCACCTGGCGCATGCGATCCCGCAACACCGGGAAGAGCTCGCACACCCGCTCCAGGTTAGCCGTCTCGGTCGCCCGCGCCCGTCGCGCGAAGGCGCCGAGGCCGAGGTTCTCGCGCACGCTCAGTTCGCCGAAGATGCCGCGTCCCTCCGGTACCAAGGCGATGCCTGCCTCGACGATCTGATCGGCCCGCAGCGCCAGCAGGCTGCGGCCGTTGATCGCCAGCCGGGCGCCCATCGCCAGCGGCTGTATCCCGGCGATCGCCTTGAGCAATGATGACTTGCCGCTGCCGTTGGCGCCCAGGATCACGACCATCTCGCCGCGCGCCACCGTCAGCGAAACGCCGTCCACGGCGCGATGCGCGCCGTACAGGACGGTGAGGTCGTCGACCTCAAGCATCGTCGGTCCCGAGGTAGGCGCGCACCACCTCCGGTTCCGCCAGCACCGCGTCCGGCTCGCCGTCGGCGATCACGCGGCCGACATTCATCACCACGCAGCGGTCGCACAACGAACGAATGGCGTCCATGACGTGCTCGACCAAAAGGATCGCCAGGCCGTCGGCGCGCAGGCCGCGCACCAGATCGATGCCGGCCTCGAGCTCCGTCGGGTTGAGGCCGGCCAGCCACTCGTCGAGCAACAGCAGCCGCGGCCGCAGCGCCAGCGCCCGCGCCAGCTCCAGCCGCTTCTGGTCGATGTAGGTCAGCGTCGATGCCGCTGCCGAACCCCGGCCGCCCAGGCCCACCCGTGCCAGAAGCGTGTCCACCGTCCGGTGCGCGCCGGCGCCCCACTCGGCGCCGACCCCGAACGCAGCGCCGGCCAGCACGTTGTCGTGGCAGGTCATCGATCGCAGCACCCGCACCAGCTGGAACGTGCGGGCTACGCCCAGGCGCGCGATGCGATGTGCCGCCAATCCGGCGATCGGCTGGCCACCGACCGCGATCGTGCCGGTGTCGGGCGCCAAGGCGCCCGAGATCAGGTTGAGCACCGTGGTCTTGCCCGATCCGTTCGGGCCCAGCAGGCCGACAATCTGCCCGGGCGCCACCGACAGGCTGACACTGTCGACAGCGAGCAGGCCGCCGAACCGGCGGGTCAGTCCGGACGTGGCCAGCAGCGGCGCGCTCACGGGCGGACGCCGTCAAGACGAGCGCGTAGTGCCGTCCGTGCGTCTTCAACGAGCCCCGCGACACCGCGCGGCACGGCGAACACCACCAGCATGAAGGCGACACCGACCAGAATGCTGAAGTGGTTCGGGAAGTTCGCCGTCAGCACCTCGAACAGCAGCGCCAGCGGCACGACACCCAGCACCGGCCCATACAGGCGGTGAGCGCCGCCGAGCAACGCCATGATCAGCACCTGGAACGACACGGTCGGATTGAAGGCGATCGTCGGGTCGATGTAGGTCCAGCGCGGCGCCATCACGGCACCGGTCAGGGCAATGAAGGTGGCGCTGAGCGTGAACAGCGCCACCTTCACCAAGGTGATGTCGATTCCGACATGGCTGGCGACAACTTCGTCGTCGCCGATCACCCGCAGGGCGAGGCCAAGGCGCGATCGCCGCACCAGCAAGCCGGCGGCGAACACCAGGACGGCCAGCGCCAGGAGCTGCCAGTAGAGCTGCGCCGTCGTGATGTCGACGAAGACGTAGCGGCCCAGGGTGCGCGTGACGTTGACCTCATACCAGGTCACCAGCTGGCGCACGAGCTCGGCCAGCCCGAAGGTGAAGATGACGAAGTAGACGCCGGACAGGCGCAAGGTCGACAACCCGACGACCAACGCCAGCACCGCGCCGATGCACAGCGCGATCAGCAGCACCACGGGCCAGGCAAGCGTCTCGCCGAAGATGGCGACGGTGTAGGCGCCGACCCCGAAAAACGCCACGGTCGCCAGCGAGACGTAGCGCGTCGGCCCCGAGAACAGCGCCCAAGCGGTCGCCAGCACGGTGAAGCTCATCAGGTTGATGGCCAGGGACAGGCCATAGCCACCGACCGCCAGCGGCACGCAGGCGAGCAGCGCGACGACCACGATGCCGCCGGCCAGGGCGGCGGGTTGGCGCCACCTCATCGCCGGCTGGTCCCGAACAGGCCCTGCGGGCGCACCAACAGGATGCCCAGGAAGATCGCGTAGGTCGCCGCCAGGGTCAGGCCGGGGTCGAGCCAGGTGGCGACGAAAGTCTCGGTCAGGCCGAGGATCAGGCCGGCGATCAGGGCGCCCAGCATGTTGCCGACGCCGCCCATGATGACGACGATCAGCGCCTTCATGGTGAACACCACGCCGATGTTGGCGTTGAACGTCAGGAACATCGACACCAGCACGCCGCCGCAGGCGACCAGGCCGCCGCCGATGGCGAAGGCCAGCGCCGCCACGAGTCGCACGTCGATCGCCACCAGCTGTGCCGCCACGGGATCGACCGCGACGGCGCGGATCGCGGTGCCGATGC
The DNA here is from genome assembly GCA_035249115.1 of Vineibacter sp. Taxonomy (GTDB): domain Bacteria; phylum Pseudomonadota; class Alphaproteobacteria; order Reyranellales; family Reyranellaceae; genus Vineibacter. The sequence continues at coordinate 12,205 of DATFGV010000810.1, read as the reverse complement.
GCGTGCGCGTCAGGCCGAGGTAGAGGACCACGCCGATCACGGTGGCAAAGCCCAGCGCCAGCAGCCGGTTCGCCGCCACCGTTGCGCCGAACAACTTCACGGGCACGGCGAAGTAGGCGTAGCTGTAGTAAGCGCCGCCGAACAGCACCAACAGGACGCCCTGCACGACGAACAGCAGTCCGAAGGTCGCCAGGATGCTGTCGACCTCCAACGCCTCGCGGGTCGGAGCCCGGCGGACCAGCGGCGTGAGCAGGATGCGGTAAACGATCCAGCTCAGCGCGATCGCCGCCGGCGTCACCAGCAGCAGGGCCGGCAAAGGCGCGATGCCCGGGACGGTGAACAGCCAATGCGCCGCGAAGGCGGCCGCGACCAGAACCTCGCCGTAGGACAGGTTCATGATCCGCGCCACGCCGTACTGGAGCGTCAGCCCCATGGCGAGCAACGCGTACATGCCGCCCAGGGTGAGGCCGGCGATCAGCGCTTCAGGCAGCATCGGATCAACATGGTCGGGCCGGCATCTTCACCTCTCCCCAACGGGGAGAGGTCGAGCCGCGAAGCGGTTCCGGTGACGGGGCGTCTCGCCAAGTGCGATGCTTGTTCTCTGCATCCTCACTGGCGCTCAGTCCCCTCACCCGGCACGCCGTCGCGTGCCGACCTCTCCCCGTCGGGGCCCCGTCGGGGAGAGGTTACGGCTAGCATCCGCGTCACTTCCAGGCGGGCTTGGGCACGACGACCGGTGCGGCACCGGCTCGTTGCGGACCGACGCCGGTAAAGATCCCGTCTTGCCACTGGCCGATCAGCCAGAAGGCATCCTTGAAGGTGTTGTCCTGCAGCTTGACCTGACCCAGCACGGTGTCGAACGTGCCGGTCTGCAGCTCCTTGATGATCGCCGGCCGGTCGATCTTGCCGACCCGCTCGACCGCCTGTTGCAGCATCTGCAGCGAGGCGTAGCCGACCTGGCTCGCCCAGAAGTCCGGATCGCGGTTGTGCATCGCCTTGTGCTTGTCGCGATACTCGGCCGTCGCCGTGACCTCGCGCGACCAGCCGCCCAGCGAGATGACACCTTCGGTGTTGGCGCCGAAGCGGCCGGCGTAGAGCGGAAAGGCCACGCCGACGCCCAGGAACATCACCTTGGGCGAGAACGCGGCGACCTTCGCCTGGTCGGTCAGCGCCAAGGTGTCCGGCGGGTAGCTGAAGGCGACGAACGAGTCGGCGCCCGAGCGGCTCGCCTCGCCGATCAGCGGCGACAGATCCTGCGTGCCCACCGGGTAGCTCTTGTCGTAGGCCAGTTTGAAGCCGGCCTTGGTGAAGCCTTCGCGTGCCGCCTTCGACAGGTCGATGCCAAAGCCGTCGGCAACGCTGATCATGGCGATGCTGTCGTTGATCTTGCCGTCCTTGCGCGTCTTGGCCAGCAGTTCGACCAGGGCATCGACATACTGGGCGCTGGTGCCGAGCAGCCAGAAACTGTTCGGCCAGCGCTTGGCCAGGTCCGGCGCCCGGTCGGTCACCGCCGTGAACGCGAGCTGCGGAAAGCCGTACTTGTTGAACACCGGGCCGACCGCGAGGTTGAGGCCGGTGCCCCAGGGCGGCAGCAGCAGGTCGACCTTGTCCTGCTCGACAAGACGCTCGACGGCGCGCACCGCCTCCTCCGAGTTCGACCGGTCATCATATTCGACGACCTCGATCGGCACCCGGCGGCCGACGCTCGACAGCATCAACCCGCCCTTGTCGTTCACTTCCTTGACCCACAGCTGAAAGTTCGGCAGCTGGGTGATGCTGGCGCCGCCGGCATTGGGTCCGGTCTTGGAGATCGCGTAGCCGATCTTGATCGACGCCGGCTGCTGCGCCGTCGCCGGCCCGATGATGGCAGCGATGCCGGCGCCGACGACCGCGCATGCGATCAATCGCCTGTTGATGGCCATGTTACCCTCCCGCTGTTTTCGGCCGGCCGTTGGTCGCGATGCCGTGCCCTGCCCCGGACCGGTCGGCCCGCGCGCCACGTTGGGGAACCCGCGATCCTGCCCGGGTTGCGCCTGCAACGGTCGGACATGGCTCGCGACGTCCCAAGAACGCAGGCTGGCACGCGGCTAGATTGCCGGTCAACCGGCGGCGGCCGAGGCGCGTGTCGGTTCACGCCTCGCGCAGCGGCGCGTCCAGGCGATGGAAGATGAGGCGGTATTTCGGCCCGTCACCGGACCCAGTTTCGCGGAAACCGACCCGCGCCATCAGGCGGCGCGACGCCGTGTTCGGTTCGTCGACGATCGCCACCAGACGGTTCAGGCCGAGGCGGTTGAAGGCGTGATCGATGACCATCCGCAGCACTTCGGTCGCCAGCCCCTTTCCCCACGCGGCAGGCGACAGCGCGATGGTCGGCTCGATCTCGCCGGCGACCAGCGGATCTGTCTTTACGGCCGGATCGACGGGCTTTGCGCCGACGCATCCCAGCATGTCGTCGGCGGGCGACCGGATCGTCCAGAGCCCCAGCCCGCGCGGCGTCAATGCGTCGCTGCGCGCCAGCATGTCGGCGATCTGATCCCGAGGCAGTTCGATGTCATCGCACAGGTAGCGGCGAACCTCGCGATCCCACAGCAGGCGGCAGAGATCGTCGAGGTCCTGTGCGCGGGATGGCACGACGACGAAGCCGTCGCCGCGCAAGACCGGCTTCATGGCAGGGTCTGTCCCGATGCACCCATCCGCCGGTGCAGCTCGGCCTTCATCACCCCTCCGCACGCGGGCCAACGCGACACTGGCGTTGCCTCAGGTGGCCGGCGCGCAGCCGACACCAACGTCGCGATGCCGGCTGGGTAGCGAAAGGTCCGGCGAAGGGCCGCTTGCCTGAGAGCCGTCCGGGCGTGTCCGATCAGTCGGCAGCCGAGGCCATCGGCCGCTTGGGTTTCAGATGCTGCACCTTGGGCAGGACCTCCTTGGACAGCAGCTCCAGCGAGCGGCGCCAGGCCTGCGGGTTCTCGACATAGTCGAAGCCGAACACCAGCAGGCAGCCGAAACCGCCGACCTCGTTGTAGATCTGCTCGATCTTGCGGGCGGCCGTGGCCGGCGAACCGACGATCCAGTTCTGCCGCGCGCAGTACTCCGGCGTCACGTCGGAATCGGGCACGTCGGGCTTGTGCTTGAGATACTCGAAGAAGCCGAACTGCGCCAGCAACGGCAGGAAATACTCCCGCATCATGCGGCCCATCTGCGCCCCGACCGAGAGCTTCATCGCCTCTTCGTCGGTGTCGGCCACGAACACCTCACGCACCATGCGCCACTCGCCGCGGTCGGCCGTCCGTCCGCCCTTCGCCGCGCCGATCTCGACCGCCTCCCAGTGGCTGCCGACATAGCCGGGGTTGAGATTGAGGCTCATCGGGATGAAGCCGCGCTCGCCGGCCAGTTTCAGGGTGTCGGAGCCCTTGCTGAGGCCGGCGACTCCGATCGGCGGATGCGGCGTCTGCAGCGGCCGGATGTGCGGCTTCAGGAAGCCGAACATCGTGTCGGGCGCCGTGACGTGCCAGAACTTGCCCTTGTGGTCGAACGGCTCCTTCGACGCCCACAGCTTCAGGATGATGTCGAGCGCCTCGCGGGTCATCTCGCGGTTGACGCCCGACATACCGTCGACGTTGAACATCGCCCAGTCGCTGGGCAGGCCGCTGGCGGCGATGCCGAAATTCAGCCGGCCGCCGGAGATGTGGTCGAGGATCGCCACCCGGTTCGCCAGCTCGGCGGGGTGGTGATAGGGCAGCAGGAATCCGCCGGGGCCGAGCCGGATGTTCTTGGTCTGCATCAGGCCCTGCGCCACCAGCAGGTCGGGCGCCGGATGCGGCTCCCACGGCGCGGTGTGGTGCTCGCCGATCCAGCACTCGCTGAAGCCAAGCTCGTCGAGCCAACGGATAACCTGGAGGTCCCACTCGTGCCCGGCCTTCAGCGGCCGCTCGGGTGGATGCGATGGCATGGTGAAGTAGCCGAACTGCATGGTTCCTCCATCCCGATCGTTGGGGCTCGACAGTCGAGCTGCGGCAAGTGTTTCGCCGAAGCGGCCACGAGTCACGCTGAAAACGCCGCTGAACCGTTCCTGACAGTTGCGCGGCAACTGCACGGCTTGATGGTGCGTTGATTCCTGGGCGTAAGCTGGACGTCGCGACGTGTACGGGAGGAAGCCATGGCAGTCAGGGTCCGTCACGGTGCCAAGAGCGTGACGCTCGACAAGGCGACATTCGTGCAGCGTTTCCAGGCCGGTATGCAGGCTCCGCCGTTCAAGGCGCACGGCGAGGATATCCGGCGGTTGGCCCAGGTGGCATGGACCGCCTATCGCGAGGGTAAGAGGAGTCCGAACACTCGACGCGCCGGCGCCGCCTTCGCCGATCCCGCATACGAGCTGTCGGTCGACTGGCTGGCCGCGCGCGACGCGATACGTCGCGCCGAGGCGCAGCACAGGGCGCGCGCTGCGCCGACGCGCATCCTGTTGATCAACGCCTCGCCACGCAGCGACCAGACCTGCCCCGGCGAGATTTCGAAGACGCTGCGGCTGGCCGACGTCGCGCGCAACACCTTGCGCCGGCATCGGCGGGTCGACGTCGACTTTCTCGACCTCAGCCGGCTCGCCTCGGAATACGGCCGCGTCATCTATCCCTGCAAAGCCTGCGTCTCGACCGCCATGCCGCTCTGCCACTGGCCGTGTTCCTGCTACCCCAACCACAGCCTTGGCCAGGTCAATGACTGGATGGCCGAGATCTACCCGCTGTGGGTCGCCGCTCACGGCGTCATGATCGTGACACCGGTGCACTGGTACCAGGCGCCCAGCGTGCTCAAGTTGATGATCGACCGGCTGGTCTGCGCCGACGGCGGCAACCCCGACCCGACGACCACCGGCGGCAAGGACGCAGCGCGCGCCAAGGCGCTCGAGTTGCGCGGCTGGCCCTATCCCCGCCATCTCGCCGGCCGTGTGTTCTCCGTGATCGTGCACGGCGACGCCGCCGGCGCCGACTCGCTGCGCCAGAATCTCACGGACTGGCTGCTCGACATGGGCCTTACCTCGGCCGGCCGAAAGGCCTGCCTCAGCGCCTATATCGGCTTCGGCACGCCCTACGCCACCAGCCACCGTGAGCTCGACCATGATCGCGCCCTGCAGCTGGAGGTGCGTAACGCTGCCCTGGCCCTGCTCGAGGCGGTCCGATTGCGCCGCGATGGCAAGCTGGGCGAGCCGGGCCGCGCGCTGCGCGAGCCGCGGCCCAAGTAGCTGGCACGCGAGCCAAACGCGCGACGGCGCTGGTGCCGGATGTCCGACACCGCTTGCGGTCCCAAGGTGCTAGCGAGACCGCCGACCGTGCGCTATGCAACGCCACGATTGCACGCGATTGGGCTGCCGACGCGGGTAGCGCCCAGCGAGGCCTCATGCCAACCACACCGACCGGCCTCCACTATGACGTCACCGACCTGCACGCCCCGTGGGAGACGGTGCGGGCGCCGATTGTCATGCATCACGGCATCGGCACCGACGCGGCGATCTGGAGCGGCTGGCTGCCGGTGCTGGCGCCACACCATCGGGTCCTGCGCTTCGACCTGCGTGGTTTCGGCCGCTCGCGCGGCGCCTGGCGCGACGGCACCACCCTCGACGAGCTGGTCGGCGATCTGATGCTGGCGGCGGAGTTCGCGGGCGCGCCAAAGGTACACCTGGTGGGCGAATCGCTGGGCGGCACCGTCGCCCTGGCGGCGGCGCTGAAGCATCCCGAACGGATCGCCAGCGTCACGGTATCGAACGCCACGCACCGCGGCACCGGCATCGGACGCGTGCGCGGCTGGCGCGAGGAGATCGAGCGTGACGGCATCGGGGGCTGGGCCGAGCACATGATGCCGGCCCGTTTCACCGACGACGCACCGATCAGCCCGGCACAGCGCGCCTGGTTCGCCCGCACCCAGGCCGCGAGCGACCCCGCGGTGATCGTCGGGCTGGGCGAGCTGCTGGCTGGCCTCGACATGTCGGACGCCATGCGCCGGCTGTCGGTGCCGCTGTTGATCCTGTCACCCGACGGCAGCCCGTTCATTTCGGCGGCGATGGCCGCGGAGCTCAAGGGGCTGGTGCCCGACGCCGAATTGATGGTGTTTCCGGGCACCCGCCACGGCCTGCCGTTCTCGCACGCCCGCACCTGTGCCGAGACGACGCTGCGTTTCCTGCAAAGGCGGTTCGGCTGATCCTCCCCACGAAGTGGGGAGGTGGCCCAAAGGGCCGGAGGGGATCGGACGTGGTCTGGGCAATGAGACGACGGTCCGCGTGTTCGAGCATCACCTCTGAATGTCGAACACCACGCCGGCTCCCCTCCGGCCCTTCGGGCCACCTCCCCAACTTCGTTGGGGAGGACTACACCACCTGGTTCCTGAGCTCGCTCTCGCCGCGCCACTGGCGGGCAAGGTTTTCCTCCAGCAGGTCGAGGACATTGTCTTCGTAGCGCCGCGTCTCGCCGGCGGTGTGCGGCGTGACGAAGACGTTCGGCATCGCCCACAGCGGCGACGTCGCGGGCAGCGGTTCCTCCACCGTGCAGTCCAGCGCCGCGCCGGCGATGGTGCCGCCGTTCAGGGCCGCGATCAGCGCCGGCTCGTCGACGCAGCGGCCGCGCGCCACGTTGATCAGGAACGCCGAGCGCTTCATCGCGCTGAGCGCCGGGGCGTTGATCAGCCGCTCGGTCTGTGGCGTCAACGGGCAGGTCAGCGCCACGAAATCGGCGCGCGGCAACACGTCGAGCAAGCGGGCGTCAGGCACTACCTCGTCGGCGGCGCCCTTGCCAGCCGACACGTCGCGACGCGTGCCGATCACGTGCATGTCGAACGCCTTGGCGAGCTGTGCCAGTCGGCCGCCGATTCGGCCCAGGCCGACAACCACCAGCGTCTTGCCGCCCAACTCGTCCTCGCGTTGTGACAGATCGCCAATCATGCCGCGCCAGAACTTCTTGTGCTGATTGTCGCGGCCGAGATGCAGCTGGCGCGCCATCGCCAGCACCAGCGACATGGCATGCTCCGACACGGCGCGCGCATTGACGCCCTGGGCGCTGGCCAGCCGAACGCCTGCCGCCTTCAGCGCGTCCTTGTCGTACTGGTCGACGCCGGCCGAGATCGACTGGATGAACTTCAGCTTGGGCGCGAGCTTCAGCAGCTCGTTGCGCCACAGGCCCGACACCAGCACCACGTCGGCCTCGGGGATGCGCGCCTCGAAGTCCTCGCGATTGCGCACCTCGACGTTGCGGATGTTGGTGCCGCGCAGCGCGAAGCGCTCGGCCATGCGATACGCGACATGCGCGAAGCAGATCGTGAGTTGCTCGCGCGGCGGCAGGCCGGCCATGGCGGTGTCTCCCCTTCCGATTTTCAAACCGCATCGGCTTAGCAGGCGATCCACCGATCGGGCAACATCGGACCTGTATCGACGCGATTGCGAGTCTGGCGTGCCGGCGCCACACTGGCCTCCTACCGGCCGCTGGAGGGGCAGCATGTCGGACGAGACCTTCACCGTCATCCTGGGCGATCGCCGCTATGCCGTGCACCGCAAATGGGCGCGATTGCCGCCGGGCATGGCGTTCGGCTTCATCTCCGACCTGGTGGTCGACCGCGCCGGCCGGGTGCACGTCGCGCAACGCGGCACCGATCAGCCGATGCTGGTGTTCGAGCGCGACGGCGCCTACGCCGGGGCGTGGGGCGGCGGCGTCATCGGCGAGGCGCACTACGTGAGCCGCGCCGCTGACGACAGCGTGCTGGTCGCCGATCGCGACAGCCACCAGGTGCTGCGTTTTGATGCCGGCGGCGCGCTGATCCAGGGCCTGGGTCGGCGCCACTTCCCGGCGCTGGGAGCGCCCTTCAATCACCCGACCAGCGCGGCCACGGCGGCCGACGGCGAGATCTACGTTGCCGACGGCTACGGCAATTCCAACGTCCATCGCTTTGCCGCCGACGGCACGTTGCTGAAGACCTGGGGCCGGTCGGGCCGCAATCCCGGCCAGTTCACCACGCCGCACGCCATCTGGGTCGACCGCTTTGACAAGGTGCTGGTCGGCGACCGCGAGAACGACCGCGTCCAGGTGTTCGACCGCGATGGCGGCTTCGTCGCCGCCTGGGGCGATTTCTATCACCCGATGAAAATCTGGGTCGACGACCGCGACCTGGTGTTCGTCACCGACCAGATCCCGCGCATCTCGCTGCTGTCGCCCGACGGCGAGCTGATCGGCCGCTGCCGCGGCGCGGTCAACGGCGCGCACGGGCTGGGCGGCGACGTCGACGGCAATCTGTTCCTTGCCGAGCTGCCGCCGCAGGAAATCACCAAGCTGGAGCGGCTGAGCTGAGCCGCCCATGCCGGCCGTCATCCGCAGCTACACCATCTACCATTCGCCCAACGCCTATCTCGGGTCGGTGCTGTTGCGCCGCGCCGTCGCCGAGCGTCCGGACGTCGGCATCGTGCGCCGGCCGATCTTCGTGCCGCGCCATCGCGGCGTGCTGGTGGCGGAGATGCTGGGCGGCAAGGAGAACGCCAATGCCGGCTCCTACAACCGCGAGGACTGCGCCCGCTGGGCGCGGCGCTACGCAATCCCGTTGAACTATCCCGAACCGCATGTCTTCGGCGAGCGGTCGCGCCGCTGGGCGACCGCCGAGTTCGATCGCGAGGAGCTGCCGGCCCGCGCCTTCTATGCCATTGTCGACAATGCCCAACAGGCGGCCTTCGATGCCGCGCTGTTCGAGGCAGCCTGGATCGATGGACTGGATGTCAACGAGCCCGACACGATCCGCCGGGCGGCGTCGCGCGCCGGCGTCGACGGCGAGCAGCTGTTGCAGTCGTTGCGTGCCGCGGCGATCGGCGCCGAGGTCCGCGCGGCGCTGGCTGAATTCGAGCACCTGAAATGCCCCGGCGTGCCGACCTTCACGGTCGACGGCCAACGTTTCTTTGGCAAGGACCGGATCGAATGGCTACTCGCCGCGACCGGTGTCGCTGGTCGGACCGACTAGCTCGGCCACTTCGGGCTCGCGCTTGAGCTGCTCGACCACCTTGGCGACGCAGCCATCGAGCAGCCGCAGATGCTTAACGCCGCGATCGGGATCGCCGTCGTACGCCTTGTCTTCGTAGCACTCCGTGAATGCCTGTCGCACATCCTCGCGGCCGTGGTGCTTCAGAGCCGCCTGGATCTTCTGCGACACATTCGGGTAAGGGCCACCGTCCGACGCCCACAGCAGATGGGCGGAGACGCTGCCCAATCCCCTCAGCAAATCGCCGATGTCCCCGACCTTGCCGCGATGGACGGCGGCTTCGAGGTAGGTGATGGCGATGTTCAGCCAGGGCTCCGATTGACCGGGCGCCACCTCGGCGGCGTGCCTGTAGGCAGCCACCGCCTGGTCGAACCTGCATCGTGCCCGCTCGGCATTGCCGATTGTCATGAAGAGGCTGAAGTCGATGACGCCGAAGGCGATGGCCTGCTCGGCGACTCCCACGACGTTCGCCATGTGATCGGTGTCAACGCAATCCACCGCCACGTCAGGCGACCCCGTCTTGCGATGCACGGCGACCATCCACATCCGGTATCGCGCATGGGCTTCGAGCTTGGCGGTGAGCCCGGTCAGCTGGCGTGACGGATCGGATGTGCGGCGCGCCCGGGCAATCGTGTCGAGCGTCTGCTGCAATGTCAGCGTGGCCAGGTCCAGGCGGCCGGCCGCGTGCTGTTGGCCCAGCGACCGCGTGCGTCCGACGCTTTCGTGCAGCAGCACGGCGCGCCGCAGCAGGGCGTTGGCGAGATTGGTCAGCACGGCGACCGACTGCGGGTGTTTTGCCAATGCCTGGTGGAACAACCCGATCGCCTGCTCCAGCTCGGAGAGCTGAAGCTCGAAGCTGGTGTGCTTGAAGGCCTCGGCACGCGCCACGTGGATCTGGCCGTACAGGAACCAGGCCCAGGGGATGTCGGCGGCGTCGCCGGTCTTCAGCGCCTCGGCGATCAGCTCCTGGGTCCCGGCGAAGGCGCACTTGCGCCGCCACTCCAATGGGTCGCGATTCGCGGCGTTGGCGCCGGTTGGCGCGGCACAGGTGGTCCGCTCCTGGTAGAAGCGATCCATCGCCGCCGCCATGGGATCAAGGAACCTGAGATAGTGGCGCGCGATGCAGCCGTACAGTTCCTCGAGTTGCGCGGGGCCGCGAATGACGCATATCTGGTGCTGAGCGGTCCGGCCCATCATCCGGACATTGGCCTTGATGCCGTCGCTGTCGACGGCGAGGTCGACCTGGGGGACGGGACGCGTTTTCGACATCAGCCCCGCCACGTAGCGAACGGCGGTGGTGAAGGTGAACGTCGAACCGGGCACCTGGAAATCGAAGGTCGAGGCCTTGTCGTCGACCAGCAGCCGGCGGCGATCCTCGACGCTGCGCTGCTGCACGCTGCGCAGATGAAAACCGATCTTCTCGGCGGCTGATTGGCCGTCGAGTCCATTGACCCTGAGCGATTCGGCGCCGCTGACGGGCTCGATCACGATGGTGTCGCGCAGCAAGTCCTGCACGACGGCGGTCGCGACGATCACCATGGCCGCAACGGCGGCGCAGCTGACCACGACCTTCTTGACGCCGTCTGCCGCCTCGGAAACCGCTGCCATGATGTGCCGCTCGGGCTTGCTTGGAGTCGCCACCGCCGCCGGCGCTGAGGCCGCACGCGGTGCGAGCGAATGCCGCAGCGACAGCCACTGCGGCGCCGTCAGCACTTTTCGCAGATGGATGAACGCGTTTGATCGCCCTGCAAACATTGGCCCCCTCCCCATGCTCGCAGCGACGTGCCTGCGGGGCCTTGTCGGCGCCGGATCAAATGAACCCGGCAATCCCAAACCATATGAAATCGTCCATACAACGATTGTGCGCATAAATCAAGTGAGCGCTTAATCTTATTATGCGGACGACCAGCACGATTGAAGCGTCGCCATGCAGGAAGGCGAACGCGACGGGTCAGGCCAACGATGTTTCACCGTGATGCAGCCTTGCGGCGGCGGCGGCTTCACCGTCCTGCATCCATCTCCGCCAGCTTGGCGACGCGGCGGCGAAACTCCTCGGCCGTCGAGAACCGCGCGGCGAGCCAGGCCGCAACCAGGTCCTTTGCCAGCCACGGCCCGACGATCTGGGCGCCGATGCACATGACGTTGACGTCGTCGTGCTCGACGCTCTGGTGGGCGGAGTGCACGTCGTGGCAGACCGCGGCGCGGATGCCCTTCATCTTGTTGGCGCCGATCGCGGCGCCGACGCCGGTGCCACACACCATCAGGCCGCGCTCGGCATTCCCACCGACGATGGCGGCCGCGACCTTGCGGGCGATGTCGGGGAAGTCGACCGGCGCCGGATCGTAGGAGCCAACATCGTCGACCTCGTGGCCGAGCGCGCGCAGATACGGCAACAGCTCGCCCTTCAGCGCGAAGCCGGCATGGTCGGAACCGACGACGAGACGCATGGCGGAGGCCTTTCCGGTTGGCAGTAGATGCCGCGGCCACTGTAGACTGTGCGACGCTCGTATCAACCGGCGACGCCGCGCTTCGCGCCGTTCCTCCCGCCTTCACGTCATCGGCAGGTCACCATGCAGCTCAACGCCGTCTTTCCGACTCGCGACATCGGCAACGACCCCGCGAAGATCCGCGACTGGGCGCAGGCGGTGGAGGAGCTCGGCTTCGATGACATCGAGGTCGCCGACCACGTGTTCGGCACGGCGGCGCGCGATGGCTGGACGCCGACCTATGCCGAGACCAAGCCGTTCCACGAAACCTTCGTGATGTTGGGCTTCCTGGCGGCCGTCACCCGGAAGATCCGCCTGACCTCGGGCGTGCTGATCCTGCCGCAGCGCCAGACCGGCCTCGTCGCCAAGCAGGCGGCCGAGGCCGACCTGCTGTCGGGCGGCCGGCTGCGGCTGGGCGTCGGCGTTGGCTGGAACTTCGTCGAGTACGAGGCGCTGGGTGCCGACTGGAAGACGCGCGGCGCCCGCCAGGTCGAGCAGATCGACGTCATGCGCCGCCTGTGGACCGGCGACCTGGTCACCTACAAGGGCCGCTTCCACGATCTGAAGCAGGTCAACATCAACCCCGGGCCGGTGCAGCGGCCGATTCCGATCTGGTTTGGCGGCTCGTCGGACGCGGCCATCAAGCGCGCCGCCAAGATCGGCGACGGCTGGATGCCGATCATGACGCCGGAGGAAGCCGAGTCGAAGCTGCCGGTCCTGCGCGG
>DATFGV010000809.1:0-8146 GCA_035249115.1 Vineibacter sp. | reverse complement strand
CTTGTCGAACCATGAAGCCTCGCACGGCCGTAGTGCGGGCCACTTCATGGTTCGACAGGCTCACCATGAAGCGGCCCTCGGTGATCGCAAGTGGTTGAAATGACTCAGTTCATTCTCGGCCAGCCTCTCAGGGTGAGGCGGCGGTGATGGACCAGTCGCGCCCTTCAAGACCGCCGGACCTACGGCTCGGCGTCGGGCTGTTTCGATGGTTGTGCCTGATCGAACGCCGGCAATGCCATGCAGGTGTCGAAGATGCGCATCAGGGTCGGGTACTTCGACAGGTCGTTGCCAAAACGCCTGGCGTTGAACACCTGCGGCACCAGGCACATGTCGGCGACGGTCGGCGAATCGCCGTGCGAGAAACGCCCGGTCTTCGGATGGCCGGCCACCGAGGCCTCGTAGGCAGTGAAGCCGACGTCGATCCAGTGCCGCCCCCAGGCCTGCCTGCCGGCCTCGTCCTGACCGTAGTTCGCGCCGATGTAGTTCAGCACCCGCAGGTTCTGGATCGGGTGGATCTCGCAAGCCGGGATCATGGCCAATGATCGCACCCGAGCGCGGCCGGCGGGATCCTTGGGCAGGATCGGCGGCTCGGGATGGGTTTCCTCAAGATACTCGAGGATCGCCAGCGACTGACCGAAAGCGGTGCCGTCGTCGAGCACCAGCGCCGGGATGATCTGCTGCGGGTTGATGCGCGTGTATGCCGGCGCCGTCTGCTCGTCGCGCCGCAGATGGATGAACGCCAGCTCGGGCTTGACCCCCTTCAGGTTCAGCGCGATGCGCACGCGGAAGGCCGCCGACGAGCGAAAGTAGCCATAGAGTTTCATCAGGTGCCCCCGACTATGGGTGATCGACGGCAGCCTAACCGCTGGAGTCGCGCGGCTCCAGCGGCGGCGCGAGCCGTGCTCAGAGCGGTAGCCGGGGCAGCTCCTGTCGCCAGATGCCCGAGGTGGCGACGATCGCCGCCAACACGGCCAGTATGGCGCCACAGGCCAGCCACATGGCGCCGCTCAGGCTCCAGCCCTGCACGATGGCACCAATCACCGGGGCGCCGATCGGCGTGCCGCCCATGAATCCCAGCTGGTACAGCGCCAACAATCGGCTTCGATGGCTGGCGGGTGTCGCGACCTGCACGATGACGCGTCCCTGCGTCATGGTAACGCCAGCGCCCAGGCCCCAGGCGAACACCAGCAACAGCAGCATCGGGAATGGCGGCAACAGCGAGATGCCGAACAGGATCGCGGCGCCGCAGGCGAGCGCCACGACCATGCTACGGCCGCGCCGGCGCAGCCCGGCGCCGATGCGCATCAAGGCGAAACTGGCCACGATGACGCCAATCCAGAACACGAAATTGACCATCGCCAGGCGCGTCGAGCCGCCGCCATAGATGTCGCGCACGGCGATCGGAATGACGACGACGAACGAGGCGCCGTACAGCAGGCCGACCGCGAACAGAAGCACCATCACCGGCCAGATCTGCGGTGAACGGCCGGCCACCCTCACCCCGTCCCACAGCGCCGCCCAGCCTTCGGGCGCGTCGTCGGCACGCTTCAACGGCGGTTGCGGCGCCAGCCGCCACACCGCCACAGCGCCGGCCGCGATCAGCAATCCCTGGGCCGCCAGCAGCGGCGGCGCCCCCACCTGGTCGGCCATGGTGGCTGACGCAATGCCGAGCAGCTGGCACAGGAACTGCGCGCCGGTCGCCATCGCGACCGCCTGTGGCAGCGCGATCGCTGTGACGCGCGGCAGCAGGCCGTCGCGGGCGGGAATGGCAAAGGCGCTGATCGTGCCGCTGGCCAACGCGAAGACGACCAACGCCAACAAGTGCAACTCGCCGCGAGACGCCAGCAGCGCCAGGGCCAGCGACGGCAGCGCTCCCAGGGCGTGGCAGATCAACAGCTGTCGGCGTACGTCGCCATGATCGGCGACGGTGCCGCCCCAGAGCATGAACAGGATCGACGGCCCCATCAGGCACATCTGCACCAGGCCAAGCCGATCGGCCGGCTGGCGCAGCACTTCAACGACGATCCACGGCACCATCACCGTGCTGACGCCCAGGGCGATGTACCAGGCGCCGAGGCCGATCAGGTAGGGCGGCAATTGACCGCCCGGCGACGGCGGGATGGCACGCGCGGACATGTGGTCGCCCTTCTACCGCGGTTTTCGCGCCCGCCCGCCAGAAACCTATGCGTCTGAGACGGATCACTTGCCAACCCCCTGAAAACCCCATATTTTGTGTCTCTGGGCGAAAACAGCCCATGGTATCGTAGAGTCCTCAAGAAAGTGCCGGTCTCCGCGCCCCCGTCGGAATCGGCCAGGCGGTCAAACAATGGCCCAGTTCAGCCGGGCGAACCTCGCCAAGGTGCTCGAGGGTTTGAGCAGCGCCCATGCCGGCGAAGCGCTGGCGGCGGCCCAGCTTGCCAGCGCCATGCTGCGCGACGCCGGCTTCAGCTGGAACGACGTGCTGCGCGATGACTTGCAGCCCAAGCGCCGGCTGTCCGCAGCCTTCCTGAGCGACGAGGAAGCGGCCGGCGGCGCGCCCGGCCAGGGGCCGATGGGCATGCGCCGTGAGCGCGACCTGTCGCCCTACGAGCAGTTCTTCATGCTGCTGCTCAGCCCGCGCACACCCAACGACGTCAAGAAGGAGCTGCGCGGCTGGGAAGCCCGCGTCCTCGACGGCGAGATCACGCCACAGGAACAACAGGACCTGCGGCAGCTGTTCCGTCAGTTCGTCGCCTAAGCGGATCGCGCGTGGCGGTGCGGTCATGCACCGCAACGCCAGCCGCGACGACGCTATGGGTTGGCCGGCTCCGCCTGCGGCGTCGTGAACGGCTCGGTGCGATGCACCGCCCCCTCGGCGTACAAGCCGTCGATTTGAGCTGCCGACATTCCCAGCAACTGTGACAGCACATCGCTGGTATCATCGCCGATCGATGCGCCGCCGCGCCAGATGCGTCCCGGCGTCAGCGACATTTTTGGCACCACGCCGAACACCCGGACCGGCACGCCCGACTGGCGATCCAGCACCGGCACCGTCATGTCGCGGGCGGCGTAGTGTTCGTCGTTGTACTGGTCGCGCACGTTGAACACGCGGGCGCAGCCGATCTGTGCCCTGTTCACTTCGGTCTCGACCTCGAGGGCGGTACGCGCGGCGCAGTACTCCCGCATCCGCCGGTCAAGTTCGCGTCCCTTCTCGGAGTTCACCGCCGCGGCATCCTTGGAGCATTCATCGTAGCTGTACGCGACCGGGTCGAGGCCGAGGAACTTGGGAACCCGGTCATAGATCGCGCCGCCGAGCGCGCCGATAAACACCCAGCCGTCGCTGCATTTGAAGGTGTCGTAGGGCTGGAAACCGGGAGGCCGGTTACCCGTATGGCCATAGACCGCGCCCTCACCGGTGAACAGCGGTAACGTGGCGCCGTTGGTCTGGGCGACCGCCTCGTACTGCGCCAGATCGACGACCTGGCCGCGTCCGGTCTTTTTGACCTCCCACAACGCCATCATCGTCGCCGCCCAGCCGGTCAGCGCCGTGACGTAGTCGCCGGTATACGACTTGGCGCGCTGCGGCGGGCCGGCGGGGTCGCCGGTCAGGTTCATCATGCCGCCATAGGCCTGTGCGATCGCGTCGTATCCCGGTCGCCCAAGATACTCCTGCTTGCCGTACTGGCCATAGGTGCTGACCCGCACGATGACGAGGGACGGATTGACGGCCAGCGCCAGTTCGTTGGTGATGCCGTTGCGTTCGAGCGTGCCGGGCGCCGAGGACTCCATCCACACGTCGGAGATCTTCCACAGCGCCATGAGCAGTTCGACGCCGCGCGCGTTCTTGAAGTCGAGACCCATCGACAGCCTGTTCTTCGCGACATCTGCCATGTCGCAGCCGTGGATGCGTGGACCACGCACCAATTGCGGGGCGGTGAAGCGGAACACGTCGCCGCCCGGCTTCTCGACGTGGATGACCTCGGCCCCGAACTCGGCCAACTTGGTGCCGATATAGGGTTGGGCGATCAACTGGCCGGTGCTGACGGCGCGGATACCCTCCAGCGGCCCGAACGCCGGCGCGAGGCACGGTGTCTTCGGCCGCTGGAGCCGCTTGATCCAGTCCGGAATCTTGCTTTGAAGTTCCTCGATTCGGCTCTCGTCGAGCACAAGTTTCGGATCATGCGGCATCGGGCTCGCCCCCTCGCGTCAGTCGTCGACAGTCCGTTGCGCCCTGAATTCCGCCCTTCCCCCTGGGCGTGTCATCACGCACGAATGCTAGCGGATGGCGCCGCCAGCGGACAAGCTGGTGCGCGGCCGGCGGCACGAAATCCGTCATCGTTCGACACGGCTCGGTTTGAAGGCTTCCATGATCCGTCAACGGCGCGAGCGGATGACACCTCGACGAGTCGCGGCGTCGGGTGGATAGGATGCGGTCAACCGCCGACTATAGCCGTCGCCTCGGCCGCGACCGCCGCGGCGCCGCGGGCGGTGTCGATCCGCCGCCAGGCGATGGCGCCCAGATCGTAGCCCCGCTGACGCTCGACGACGGCAGCGCCGGCATCCGAGGCGTCGCCGACCCGGGCCGTGACACGATCGCGCGCGACATCGGCCGGCACATCCAGCCACAGGCCGTGGAACGGCACGCCCGCGGCGCGCGCGACCGCCTCGATGGCAGCCCGTTCATCGGGCCGCGCCGAGACAGCATCGACGATCACCGCCACGCCGGCCGCCAGCGTGACGCGCGCCCGACGCAGTAGCTCGGCGTAGGTTCGGGCCGACGCTTCCGGTGTGTAGCCCTCCGTCGGCAGGTGCGCATCCCACGGCAGGCCGGCCAGCCGCTTGCGCTCGACGTCGCTGCGCACCACCACGGCGCCGGGCGCCGCGCCAAGACGCGGCGCAAGCGTCAACGCCAGCGTGGTCTTGCCGGAGCCGGACAGGCCGCCGATGGCCACCATGGCCGGCGGCACGCGGTCGATGAAACGCAGCGCCGCCCGTTGATACTGACGCGCCTCTACCGCGCGCCGCTCGCGCACCGTCGGATCGGCGGCGACCTCGGCCGCCGCCGCTTCGACAAAGGCGCGGATACAGGCGCGCCGCGCCAGCCATGACGGCATCAGCGCCAGCGCCTCCAGGTGCGGCGTGTCCGCCGGCCCGTCGCTGCGCCACAGGTAGTGGTTCAGCACAAAGTTGGCCTCGGCCGCCGAGCCGCGGCGATCGAGGTCCATCAGGAGGAAGGCGAGGTCGTAGAGCACGTCGATGGTGCAGATGCGGTCGTTGAACTCGATGGCGTCGAACAGGGTCGGCGCGCCGTCGACCAGGCAGATGTTGCGCAGGTGCAGATCGCCGTGGACATGGCGCACCGCGCCGGCTTCCTGCCGGCGTTGAACCAGCGGCAGCAGCGGTTCGAGGATCGACGGCAGTCGCGCTGCGATCGCCTCGGTGGCCGCCGCGTCGAGCACGGCGCCGCGCGCTCGCAGTTGCACGATGTCGGCCGCGACAGAGCGCTCGTAGTCGGCGGCGCCGGCATGCGTGTGGCTGACCGGCGCTGTGTCGTGGAACCGTGCGATGGCGGCGGCGAGCGCCACCAGCAGGTCCGCCGACAGCGCGCCGCGTTCGGCGAGGCGAACAAACAAGCCGGCTTCGTCGAACCGGCGCATGATAACGGCCCACTCGACGGCATCGCCCTCGTCACCAAGTGTCTCGCCGGGCTGGCGCACCGGTCCCAGGCGCATCACGCCGGCGTCGCCTGCAATGACAGGCGCCACGCCGAGGTACAGGCTCGGTGCGGTGCGGCGGTTGACCTCGATCTCGGCGGCACACATGGCACGGCGACGTTCGAGGCTGCCGAAATCGAGGAATGGAAAACGCACCGCGCGCTTCAGCTTGACGGCCCAAGCGCCGAGGAGGAACACCACCGCGCTCTGGGTATCGATCCGTTGCACCGCCGCTTGCTTCTGTCCGTCGATGGAATCGGCACCGAGAGCAGCATAGGCGTCCGGCTCGGCCAGCGCCTGCAGCACCGCGTCTTGGTCTTCGGTGACGAAACTGTGCGAGTCAGCCGACATGCACGTCTCAGGCGAACCGCGCCCGCGGTTCCTCGACCCCGTGCGGATCCAGGTGCAGGATGATCTCGGCCTGCGGGAAATCGGCCAGGATCGCCGTTTCGATCGCGTCGCCTGTCTGGTGCGCCGCGATCAGACTGGTCGTCGGGTCTAGCTCGACATGCAGCTGGATGAAACGCGTGCTGCCCGACGAGCGCGTGCGCAGGTCGTGCATGTCGCGCACGCCGGGAAAGCCACGCACGATCGCCTTGATCCGGTCGCGTTCGATCTCCGGCAACTCGTGGTCGAGCAGCACGTCGAGCGAACGGCGCAACAGGCCGCGCACGCCGGCCAGCAGGTACAAGGCGATGAGGATGGCGCCGACCGAGTCGAGCCACGGCACGTCGAACCAGATGACGGCCGCCAGGGTCGCGGCGGCGGCCAGGTTGGACAGCAGGTCGCCCATGTAGTGCATGGAATCGGCGGCGATCGCCAACGATCCCGAGCGACGCACTACGAAGCGCTGGAACAGCACCAACGCCAGTGTCAGCACGATCGCCAGCGCCGTCACCGCCAGGCCGATCTCGCCGCGCGCGATGGCCTGCGGATGCAGCAGGCGATCACCGGCCGCCAGCGCCAAACCCAGCGCCGAGGCCAAGATGAAGCCCGCCTGGGCGAACGCCGCCAGCGCCTCGGACTTGCCGTGGCCGAAACGGTGTTCGCGATCGGCCGGCGTCAGCGCATGGCGCACCGCCAGCCAGGCGATGCCGGAGGCGACCAGATCGAGTGCTGAATCGACCAGCGACGACAGCATCACCACCGAGCCGGTGGCCAACCACGCCAGCAGCTTGGCGACAATCAGGATGGCGGCGACCGCCAGCGAGGCCCAGGTGGCCGCCCGCATCAACCGCGAACGCGATGCGCTCGCAACCGCTCCGCCGTCCGCCGCCGTCCATTTGGTGACGGGGCGGCCAGCCGGCATCGCGGCCTCCTAGGGATAGAGCTTCTCGATCTTCCACCCGGCGTCGGCGGTGCTGGGCCGGGTGAAGACGGTCCGATCATGCAACCGAAACGGCATGTCGCGCCAGAACTCGAACAGCGTCGGGTTGACGCGGAAGCCCGACCAGTGAGGCGGCCGTGGCACCTTGCCCAGGGCGAATTTGGTGACAAACACGGCGACCCGTTTTTCCAGGGCGAAGCGGCTCTCGAGCGGCCGCGACTGGTCGGACGCCCAGGCGCCGATCTGGCTGCCGCGCTCGCGGCTGCCGAAATAGGCGTCGGCCTCCTCGGCTGTCGTCGGTTCGAGCGGGCCCTCGATGCGAATCTGGCGGCGCAGCGATTTCCAGTGGAACAGCAACGCCGCCTTGCGGCTGGCCGAAAGCTGCAGGCCCTTGCGGCTCTCAAGGTTGGTGTAGAACACGAAGCCCTGCCGATCCCAACCCTTCAGCAGCACCATGCGCAGCGACGGCATGCCGTCGGCGCCGACGCTGGCGACCGCCATGGCGTTGGCGTCGTTCGGCTCGCTTTTCGCCGCCTCGGCGAACCAGGCGGCGAAGCTGTCGTACGGATCGGTGCCCGGCTCGCTCATGGGCCGGACTATGGCGGCGGCGGTGCGGGGTTGCCAGCCGCCGATTGTCCTCAGTGTGCCACTGAGGCCCTGAGCCCCTAAGCCTTGCGGCTCTCCGGCGGCCCGGCTACAAGGTGCAGTCAAAAAAGTTGTAGAGGACGCGCGTGCCCACGGGCGCCGAAAGGCGGCATCTTGGGAATTGCGTCCAGAGGATAGAGGCTCGAATGGCTGCCGCGGCGCGACTGATGGAGGGCAAGAAAGGCCTGATCATGGGCGTCGCCAACGACCGCTCGATCGCCTGGGGCATCGCCCAGGCGGTGCACGCGCAAGGCGCCGACCTCGCCTTCACCTTCCAGGGCGAAGCGCTCGAGAAGCGGGTCAAGCCGCTGGCCGCCTCGATCGGGTGCGACTTCACCCTGCCCTGCGACGTCACCGACGCGGCCAGCATCGACGCGGTGTTTGCC
This sequence comes from Vineibacter sp., assembly GCA_035249115.1. GTDB lineage: Bacteria > Pseudomonadota > Alphaproteobacteria > Reyranellales > Reyranellaceae > Vineibacter. Next base: position 95 of record DATFGV010000809.1, on the reverse strand, counting down.
GGCGTTCAGCAGCGTTGGGGCCGGCTCGATTTCCTGGTGCACGCCATCGCCTTCTCGAACAAGGACGAGCTGAAGGGCAAGTATCTCGACACTAC
>DATFGV010000808.1:0-8284 GCA_035249115.1 Vineibacter sp. | reverse complement strand
ACCAAAAGCCAGGACGCCATGCGCCGGTTGTTCCGGGTGACGGTCGACCACACCGGCAACCAGCCGGCGCTGCCGGCGATCTTTCCGGACCAGTTGGCGCCGGTGGTGCGGGCGAGCAGCAGCGGCCGCGAGGCCCTGATGATGCGCTGGGGCTTCCCGCCGCCGCCCAAGCTCGGCACCCGCCCGATCACCAACGTGCGCAACACGCAGAGTGGTTACTGGAAGGCCTGGCTGAAGCCCGAGTATCGCTGCCTGGTGCCGGCGACATCGTTCTGCGAGTACACCGATTCAATCCCGAAAGTAGCGCACTGGTTCGCGCTCGACGAGAGTCGGCCGCTGTTCGCCTTTGCCGGCATCTGGCGGCCGTGGACCGGTACGCGCGGCACGAAAAAGGAACCAGTGGACGGCGAGCATCTGCTGTTCTCGTTCCTGATCACCGACAGCAACGCCGACGTGCGGCCGGTGCACGCCAAGGCCATGCCGGTGATCCTCACAACGGCCGACGCGTTCGACACGTGGCTTACGGCACCCGTCGAGGTGGCGCTGGCGTTGCAGCAGCCGCTGCCCCAGGGTGTGCTCCAGGTCGTGGCGCAGGGGAAAAGGGAGGACGTCGTTGATCAGGCGGCGTGAGATGTGGCGACGGAAACTGGGAGCAGGTGGATGCGTACGGCGGCGTTCGGTCGGACGTTGACTTCCTCCTTAACGAAATTGGCAAGGTGGCCCGAAAGGCCGGAGGCGTGGCAACGTGGTCATTGTTGCCAAGACCCCGTTGGCTCGCCCCCGCCCCCCCGGCTTCTCCCTGCTTCGTGGGGAAGATTGGCGAGGTTACATCGCTTCCTAGTGTTCGCGGTGCTGGCATGTGTGGCTCACGTCGGCCCGACGGCGGCGCAGAGCTGGAGCGACGTGCTGGCGCCCGACCTCCGGTTCAAGCTTGAAATGCCGGCACCGGTCGAGCGGCGGCAGGCGGCGGAACGCGAGGCCTCCTTCGATGGCGTGCGCACGGTCTATCAGTCGGCGCTTGCCGGGCAGAACTTCGACTTCGACTACGTCGACTACAAGCAGGACATCGTCTCCAAGCGCGACAGCAAGGCGATGGTGCGCGAGATCGGCCGCGGCGCCGTCGAGAAGGCGTTTCCCACCGCCAGGTTCACCTATTTGCGGGACGAAGCCGTCACGCTCTCCGGCTGGGACGGCTACGCGCTCGACATCGAGGGCGCCGCCGGCGAAGGCGTGGTGATGCGCACCTACTTGGTGAAGACCCGGCTCTATCGGTTGCTGGTGACATACAGCGCCGACAACGCGTCGAAGGAAGCAGCGCGGCGTTTTGTCGAGTCGTTCAAGGTCGCGGAGTCGCGGTAGCTGCCGTCCGAGTCACTGTCGCGCGGCGACCGAACCTCGTCCCTTGAGCTTGGCCGCCAGCGTGTCGGCAACCGCTGCCGTGGCAGCCTTCAGCCCCTGGTCACCGCCGAACTCCATCGGCCGCAAGGCGCGGCTGGCAAAGGCCTCGTTGACCGCCTCCTCGATCAAGGTCGCCGCCTCGCCCAGCGCCGCGATGCCATGCCGTTCGCCCAGCCAGTCGAGCATCATGGCGGCTGACAGGATCGTCGCCGTCGGGTTGGCTTTGTCCTGGCCGGCGATGTCAGGGGCGCTGCCGTGCGCCGGCTGGAACAGACCGTGGGCGTCGCCCAGCTCGGCACAGGGCGCCAGGCCCATGCCGCCCACCAGCCCGCCGCCGAGGTCCGACAGGATGTCGCCGAACATGTTCTCCATCACAAGGACGTCGAAGTCCCAGGGGCGGCGGATCAAATCGAGCGCCTGCGCATCGACGTAATTGTAGCCGGTGCGGATGTCGGGGAACTGGAGGCGCCGCTCGTCGAAGATCTTGCGGAAGAAGGCATAGGCGCGGAACACATTGGCCTTGTCGACGCAGGTCACGAGGCCCTTGGCCGGGTTCTTCGCCTTGCGCCGCCGGGCCAGCCGGAAGGCGGTGTCGCACAGTTTTTCGGTGGTGGCGCGCGTGATGCGCAGGGTTTCGCGCGCCTCGCTGTCGCCGATCACCTCGCCCCTGCCCTGGGTGTAGAACAGGCCTTCGGTCGACTCGCGCAACACCACCAGGTCGATGCCGTCGGCGCGTGGATCGAGCAGCCGCCGCGGCGTGTTGGGAAATACCTTGACCGGCCTGATGCCGGCGTACAGCGCGAATTCCTCGCGCAGCTTCAGGTGCGGCGCGATCTCGGTGCCGTCGGGATAGCGTACCTCGGGCCAGCCCATTGCGCCGAGCAGGATAGCGTCGGCCTGTCGCGCCGCCGCGAACGCCGCGGCCGACATGTCCTCGCCGCTCTGCTGGTAGTAGCGCGCACCCATGTCGAGGCGTTCTTCGACCATCAGGCTGAAGCCGCCCAGCGTCTTCTCGACCATCTCGAGCAGGTGCAGGGCGGCCGGCACAATCTCGCGCCCAATGCCGTCGCCGGGCAGGGTCGTGATGCGCAGGCGCGTATTGGGCGTCGGCATGGGAAGTTCCTGGAACGGGTGCGAAGCGAGACGATCGATTAGCGGCCGCGCCGCGTTGGTCGTCAACCTGATCGCACCACGCCCGATCGCGTCCGCCCCGACGCGCGGTTCAGGCCACCCGGCGCAGGAACGTCCGCTGTTCGGCGACGATGAAACGCTTCTCTTCGGCGGTGCGGAAGTTGGCCGCGCCCGCCGGGTCGGCCTTGATCCGCGCCCGATAGGCCTCGTAAGCGGCGAGGCTGTCGAAGCTGATCAGGCCAAAGGCGGTGTCGTTGGTGCCCTCGTGCGGCATCCAATAGCCGTCAAGCCGGCCGCCGCAGGCCGGGATGATGTCGAGCCAGCGCCGTGCGTAGGCCTCGAAAGCGTCGCGCTGGAAAGGATCGATCTGGTAGCGGATGAAGACGGTGACAGTCATGACGGCGCGCTCCGGCGGCGGCGGGATGCGGCCGAGAGTGCGCCGTCATCGCTGGCGCATGTTTCGATGGCGGGCGAAGCGTCACCGATCTTGAGCGGCGGCGATCACCGGCGCGCGCGATCAGGCTGTGGTGCCCATCTCAGGCTTGGCGTTGGCCGCCGACAGCGGCGACCGCAGGCTCGGCGGGAAGTCCGCTTCCGCCACGATATTGTCGTGGCGCGCCGCCCCGAAATTGTTGCGAAAGCTGCCGTTGAGCGAAACGATTGTGCCGGGTACCGGCATGCTCCAATGCGGGTTGCGCTGGGGGTGAACGAGGCCATCGTCAGGGCCGGCGGTAACCTTCTGATACGACAGGATCCAGGCGCTCAGATTGGACGTGTAGATGCCATTGGCCACCAGCGGCGTCGCCGGTGGTGTCCATTTGCCCGCCGTCCGGCTGGCAACCTTGATCAACAGATACTGCACCAAGGTGACATCGTCGGGCTTGTTGGCTTGGCCAGCGCCGACCGGCGTGTCGATGTTGTAGAAAGGCTGCACCTTGTAGGCCACGTGACCGCCCCATTCTTTGTCGGTTGGCGCGGACCCGACCCCTCAGGCACGCGGTTGCAACGCGCCAACTTTACCTGATTCTTGGTGATCAGTCACTTTTGGGTGAAGTCGCGGCATGATGCCGTTGTCGCGCCACGACTTTCACGCCGGTCCGTGATGGGTTGCTACGGGCCCGGTATGTGCCGATTGGTGCCTCACGCCTTGGTGCCGCCAACCGTCAGCGAGTCGAGCCGCAGGGTCGGCTGGCCGACGCCGACCGGCACGCCCTGGCCGTCCTTGCCGCAAGTGCCGACGCCGAGATCGAGCTCGAGGTCGTTGCCAATCATGCCGATGCGCCTGAGCGCTTCGGCGCCGGCACCGATCAAGGTGGCGCCTTTGACCGGCGCGCCGAGCTTGCCGTCCTCGATCAGGTAAGCCTCGGTGCAGCTGAAGACGAACTTGCCGCTGACGATGTCGACCTGGCCGCCGCCGAAATTGGTCGCGTACAGCCCGCGCTTGACCGAGGCCATGATCTCGTCGGGATGGTGCTTGCCGGCCAGCATGATCGTGTTGGTCATGCGCGGCATCGGCTGATAGGCGTGGCTCTGGCGCCGGCCGTTGCCGGTCGGGCGCATGCCCATCAGACGGGCGTTCATGCGATCCTGCATCAGGCCGACCAGCTTGCCGTCCTCGATCAACACGGTGCGTCCGCTCGGCGTGCCCTCGTCGTCGACGGTCAGCGAACCGCGGCGGTCACGCATGGTGCCGTCGTCGACAACGGTGACGCCGGGCGCGGCGATGGTCTCGCCCATCAGCTTGCTGAACACCGAGGTCTTCTTGCGGTGGAAGTCGCCCTCCAGGCCGTGGCCGACCGCCTCATGCCACAGGATTCCCGACCATCCCGGGCCGAGCACCACCGGCATCTCGCCGGCCGGCGCGTCGACCGACTCAAGATTCACCAAAGCCTGACGGATCGCCTCGTCGGTCTGGTCCTTCCAGTAGTCGGGATTGAAGATCTCGCCATAGGCGGTGCGGCCGCCGCTGCCGCAGGATCCGACTTCCTGGCGATCGCCGCGGCCGGCGACCACCGACACGTTCAGCCGCACCAACGGGCGGACGTCGGCGACCCGCTGGCCGTCGGCGCGGATGATTTCGACCACCTGCCAGGACGCGGCCAGCGAGGCCGTGACCTGGCGCAGTGACGGCTCGGTGGCGCGGGCGTAGGCGTCGATTTCCGCCAGCAGCTTCACCTTGGCCTCGAAATCGACACCGGCGATCGGGTTGTCGTCGCTGTAAAGCAGGGCGTTGGTGCCGCGCGGGCCCTCGCCGGCGGCGCCGCCGCGTCCGGCGCGTACCGCCTTGACCGTCTCGGCGGCGCGTTTCAGCGCGCCCTCGTCCAGCGTCGAGGCATGCGCGTAGCCAGTCGTCTCGCCCGACACGGCACGCAGTCCGAAGCCCTGCGTGGTGTCGAAACTGGCGCTCTTCAGCTTGCCGTCGTCCCACGCCAAGCTTTCGCTCTGCACGTATTCCAGGAACAGCTCACCGTCATCGGCGCCGTCGAGCGACTGGCGCACGATGCGCTGGGTGTGGTCTCGGTCGAGCCCGGCGCGCTGGAAGAACAGGCCATCGGCGGTCTGAAGATGCTGGGACATGAAGCCTCCTGCTCGGCACACAATACATAGGCGGCGCACAGCGGCGCGTCCATGGTGGCGCCGACCAGCCGTCCGCGGCGCAGGCCTATCGAAACGCCGCGTGCTAACATTGGTTGCGCCGCGCCGGGCGGCGCAGGAGAAGCGCGATGCCAAGTCGGGCCTGGTACGTGCTGGCGGTCGCCATTGTCATCGGCGCGCTGGTCGCCGCCGTGTGGCTCGCGGTCGCGCGTGTCGGGACCGTAGGCGCCGGACTGACACAGATCGTCGTGCCGGGCGGCGCCGATCTGCAGCTGGTGGCGCGCGGCACCTACACCATTTTTCACGAGCGCACGAGCCAGGTCGATGGGCGGCTGTACAGCGGCGGCGATGTCGCGGGCTTGCGCGTCGCCGTATGGTCGAGCGGGGCCGGCCGTAACGTCACGCTGCGGCCGGCGGCGGCGCGATCGACCTACAATATCGGCGGTCGCAGTGGCGTGTCGTTGCTGGTTTTCGAGGTCGACGCGCCGGGCCTCTATCGGCTGACCGCCGCTTACGATGACGGACGCACCCAGCCGCAGGTCGTACTCGCGGTCGGCACCGGCTTGTTCAGCGGTGTGCTGGCGATCATCGCGCTGTCCGGCGGCATTGCGCTGGCAGGCACCGCTGTGGCGCTGCTGATCTTCATCGTGGTGCTGTTGCGCCGACGGCGCGCCTTGCGCGGTGGCGGATGACGGTGGGTGCATTCGCGATAGAGGCCGGTTTCGCAGGACGACTTTCTGCCGGCCGATGGGCTCTGCGGCGGGCTGCCGCACGCCGCCCGGGGACGAAAAACCGTTACCTCGGTCAATGGGTTCTGCTAGATAACTCGCGACCTTCCAGAGCCGCGATGGCGACCGCCGCGCGGCGTGGTGGCGCGCCTCGATGGCGTGGGGGAAGCGGGAGCGTGTGGCGATGATCGGCAGGACATGTGCGATGGCCATCGCGGGTATGGTCGGGCTGTTGCTGGCGAGTCTGTTCGCCGGCGGTGCGGTGGCGCAGGAGTTCGTCGACCTGCCGCATTCCGGCCAAATGGACCTGCACCACGCGGCGACACCGGTGATGGAACGGCTGGTGGCGCTGCACACAGCGCTGCTGTGGGTGATCACCGTGATCACGCTCTTCGTGCTCGGCCTGATGCTCTACGTGATGGTCCGCTTCCGCGCGTCGGCCAACCCGAACCCGACGACGACGACGCACAACACCCTGATTGAAGTGGCGTGGACGGTGATTCCCATCATCATCCTGGTCGGCATCGCCATCCCGTCGTTCCGGCTGCTCTATTACATGGACCGCACGCACGAGGCGGGGCTGACAGTCAAGGTGACGGCGAACCAGTGGTACTGGACCTACGAGTATCCGGACCTGAAGCTGGAGCCGATCGAAAGCCGCATGATTCCGGAGACGGCCTGGGCGGCATTCTCCGAAGCCGAGAAGAAGACGCGTCCGCGGCTGCTGGCGGTCGACAACGTGCTGGTCGTGCCGGCCAACGTCAATGTGCGGGTGCTCATAACGTCGAACGACGTCATGCACGCCTGGGCGGTGCCCGCCTTTGGCGTCAAGCAGGACGCTATCATCGGCCGGCTCAACGAGACCTGGTTCAACGTCACTAAGGAAGGCCTGTACTACGGCCAGTGCTCGCAGATCTGCGGCAAGGACCATGCCTACATGCCGATCGCGGTGCGGGCGGTGTCCAAGGCCGAGTTCGACAAGTGGCTGGCCGGCCAGAAGAAGGCCGCCCTCGGCGCGCCGGCCAGCGTCGTCGACGCAAGCTCCGTCACTGCGGCGCGCTGAGCCGCGCCCCGATCGCGTAACGAAGGAAGTCGCCATGGCTACCGGAACGCACGCCGCTCACGCCCACGAGCACCACGACCACACCCCGGGCTTCTTCGTCCGCTGGTTCCTGTCGACCAACCACAAGGACATCGGCACGCTGTACATGGTGCTGGCGGCCAGCGCCGGCATCATCGGCGGCGCGATCTCCGTCTACATGCGCCTGGAACTGATGAACCCCGGCGTGCAGCTGATGGGCTGGCACGAGAACCCCGGCCACCACTGGAACTCGATGGTGACGGCGCACGGCCTGATCATGGTGTTCTTCGTGGTCATGCCGGCGCTGATCGGCGGTTTCGGCAACTGGATCGTGCCGATCATGATCGGCGCGCCGGATATGGCCTTCCCGCGCATGAACAACATCTCGTACTGGCTGACCGTGGCCGGTCTCGTCAGCCTGCTGATGTCGGTGTTCATCGGCGGTGGTGTCGGCACCGGCTGGACGATTTACGTGCCGCTGAGCGGCGCCGGGGCCGGCGGACACACCGGCCCGTCGATGGATTTCGCGATCTTCTCGCTGCATCTGGCGGGCGCCGGCTCGATCCTCGGCGCCGCCAACTTCATCACCACCATCTTCAACATGCGGGCGCCGGGCATGACCCTGCACCGCATGCCGCTGATGGTGTGGTCGATCCTGGTGACCGCCTTCCTGCTGCTGCTGGCGCTGCCGGTGCTGGCCGGCGCCATTACCATGCTGCTGACCGACCGCAACTTCGGCACTGCCTTCTTCAACCCGGCCGGCGGCGGCGATCCGATCCTGTTCCTGCACCTGTTCTGGTTCTTCGGCCACCCCGAGGTCTACATCATGATCTTGCCGGCCTTCGGCATCATCAGCCATGTGGTCTCGACCTTCGCGCGCAAGCCGATCTTCGGCTATCTCGGCATGGCCTATGCGATGGTGGCCATCGGCGTGGTCGGCTTTGTCGTCTGGGCGCATCACATGTTCACGGTTGGCTTGGACGTGGACACCCGCGCCTACTTCACCGCGGCGACCATGGTGATCGCGGTGCCCACGGGCATCAAGATCTTCTCCTGGATCGCCACCATGTGGGGCGGCTCGCTCCGCTTCGACACGCCGATGCTCTGGGCGATCGGCTTCATCTTCCTGTTCACCATCGGCGGCGTGACCGGCGTGGTGCTGGCCAATGCCGGCGTCGACAACGCCATGCACGACACCTACTACGTGGTCGCGCATTTCCATTATGTGCTGTCCCTCGGCGCCGTGTTCTCGATCTTCGGCGGCTTCTATTACTGGCTCGGCAAGATGTCCGGCCGGCAATATCCGGAATGGGCGGGCCGGGTGCATTTCTGGCTGTCCTTCGTCGGCGCC
>DATFGV010000807.1:0-4836 GCA_035249115.1 Vineibacter sp. | reverse complement strand
CGTCCAACGCTACGTCGCACCCAGCACGACCTGGCGGAAGCGGTCCTTGAGGTAGGCGCCGTCCTTCGGCGGGATGGCGGCTGGCAGGTCCTCGACCTTGACCTTGGCGACCCGGAAGATCGGGCCGGGCTTGTCGCGCGCGTCGCGGGCCAGCGCCGCGATCTCGGCCGCCTGCGTGATGGTGGCGCTGTCGGCGATGCCGCAGCCGCGCACCACGGCCGCCAGGTCGGTGCCGGCGCCGCGCTCGCTCATGCCGCCCGTTGCCGGCGCGGTGTGCGTCGCCTGGTTGCCGGTCTCGCCGAACTTTTCGTTGTCGAGCACGACGAGGACGAGATTGGCCGGCCGTTGCGCTGCGATGGTGGCGAGCGAGCCCAGTCCCATCAGCATTTCGCCGTCGCCGGTGATCACCAGCACGCGCTTGCGCGGCTGCGCCAGCGCCAGGCCCAGCCCGATCATGGCGGCACCGCCCATGCCGCCCCACAGCGGCAGGTTCTGCGGCCGGTCGCCTGCGGCGGTAATGTCCCAGGCGCTCTGGCCCAGGCCGGCGATCACCAGCAGGTCGTCGCCGGCGTCCTTCATCAGCGCCTCGACGACGGCGCGGCGGTGCAGGTCCGGCATGCTCAGTTCCCCCCGAAGCTCTTGGCGCCGATCAGCTTCTGGCGCAGCAGCACGGCGACCGCCTGGTTGCCTTCGAACGCCAGGTTGGCGGCGGCGTTGACCGTCGGCTGCACGTCCTCGGCACGCTCGACCGAGTAGACTGTTACGCCGGCCGCCTCCAGCACCTTCGGCGTCGCCTGCCCCATGGCGTTCTGCCACGGGTTCATCTCGCCGAAATCGCCGCGCATGGTGATCAGCATCAGCATCGGGTAACGCAGCGTCTTGCTGAGCCCGAGCAGGTTGATGCAATTACCAACGCCCGACGACTGCATCAGGGTGACACTCTTCTCGCCGCCCAGCCAGGCGCCGAGCGTGCCGGCCATCGCTTCCTCCTCGGTAGTCAGCACGATGGCCCGCATGGTGTTGGCGTTCTGGCAGCGTTCGATCAGCTGCGAATGGCCGGCATCAGGCACGTAGTAGACCTGACTGACGTCATGCGCCGCGAGCGTCTCGAAAATCTGCTGGCGCCAATCGGCGGTGCTCACGGCGTCTCCGTGGAAAACAGGTGCAATCTTGGGGTGACGGCGCGGTCGGCGTCATCGTTACGCCGGTTCGCCGCCTCGATCCTCGCTGTCCATCAATGACCGCCCGAAAACACTAGCAGCTGCAGGGGAAGGATCAGCGTATGCAATCGCAAGATCAACGCGTGTACCAGCGCGAGCGTGTCCACCATATGCAGATATAGCCAACGGCCCCACGCGATGTCCCTTCGCTTCAGTTCGTCATGGTTGTTGGAGTAGGCGTTCGCGATACAGCTGCTGCCCGGCAAGACACCGGCCAGCCCGTTCTCGTAAAGCGGCTCCATGAGCACCGTGATCGTGCCCGGTCGCGTCACTTGCTGGGGGTCGATCAACTGTTCGCCGGCGCGAACCTGGCCGGCCGCGATATAAGCTTGTGTCGCCGTGACGACCATCGGGATGATCGTCCAAGGCTTCGAAACACAGGTCACTTCGGCGATCATGCCGACTTTCATGACTTGCGCCTCAATCTGGCCAAAGCCGGCGATCAGGCGCGCCCTGCCGGCGTCCGATGGGATGAGAATCCCCGCCGGTCGCATAATGGGACTCACCACGTCGCCGACCCGCAGAACGAACTGTTCCACCCGTCCGCTCACGCCGGCACGCACCACGGTCTTGTCCAACTCCACCTGGGCTTGCTCGCGGGCCGCCACGGCGGTGGCCTTCTCAGCCGGCAGAAGGGTCGAAATGCGCGTCTCGGCCGACAATCTGCCGGCCTCGACCGCCGCCACCCCCGCTTGCCGCTCTTGGACCGTCACTTGGACTCGCTCGATCTCGCGCCGGGCGACGGCGCTCGAATCGCGTCGCTCAAGCTCTTGCTTCGTTCGCAACTCGTCCAGTGCCTGCTGCAAGGAGCTCTTGGCCTGCTGAACCTTCGCCTCGGCCGCCGCCAGATCGGCCTTCGCCAGGTCGAAGGCCGCGTCGACTTCCGCAAGGCGCTTGACCGCCACCTCCAGCGCCGCCTGCTGCTTGCTGGCGTCCAACCTGAATATGGGAGCGTCTTGCGCAACCTCGCCGCTCGGGCCGACGTAGATCTCGGCCACCCGACCGGAAACCTCCGGCAAGACCGGCACCGTCCGGAAATAAGCTGTGACGTGGCTCGTCGATGGGTGGTTGTAGAACACCACCACGATCAGCCCGATCGTCAGCATCAGGCAGGACGTGATTCCGTACCGGAGTTCATACCAGACCGAGTAAAGCGTTATCTCGTGACCGAAGCGCTTGCCCTGGCGATGCCGGCGATACAGGTAGTCGGGCACGATGGTGAACAGCGAGCAGAGCAGCAACTCCAACATCGCTCACGCCTCCCGCTTGGGCGGTTGTTCTGCGACGTCAGCGCTCGACGGCGCGCTGGCGGTTTTGGCCTCAGCCTCGACCACCTTGGCCGGAGGGTCGGCGACGCCGGCGTCCGGCCGCGCGCTGGCCGCGACCGTCCCGGTGTTGGCGATCTTCTCGAGCGAGCCCGCGATCCGTGCTACGGACTCGTTGAAACGAGATATCGAGAACTCGGGGATCTTGACCAGCGCCAACAGGAGAGCCGCCACCCAGAACGCGTGGATATGCGTGAAGAGCGAAAGCAGTGCCAGCACCGCAACGATGTCGAACTGGGCTCGATTGTGCACCATCCGCTCCGGCAGCGAATGCAGCCAGAAGAAGAAAACTCCGGCGCCCAGGATCGCGCCGATGAGTACAAGGGTGACGACGACATAGAGCACATCCGTCTCACCCGGACCGGTGATGAACGGCGGCAGGTGGTGCGTCGCGAGCGGATGCTGTGGATGCGCCATCGGATCGCCTGTGCGGTGACCAGCCTAGTGAAGTCAGCCGCGGTGAGGCGTCGCCACACCGCAATTCGCGGGCTGAGACACTGCCTTGCGTGCGCAAGGTGGTCAAGAACGCGGCCTGGCGCACAAAGCCCCGCGCTTCGCGGCCAGCGATCAGATGCCTCACGGCGTCTGCCAGCCGATCACCGCGGCGGCGGCGGACGCGCCGCCCGCGCCCGACATGCTCAGAACGGCTTCATCACCGCCAGGAACACGATGCCAATCATCAGCAGGGTCGGCACTTCGTTCCAGAAACGATAGAAGCGCGCCGGCCGGGTGTTGCGGTCGGCCTCGAAGTCGCGCCGCCAGCGCGAGAACAGGCCGTGCACCGCTGACAGCAACGTCACCAGCACCAGCTTGGCAATGAACCAGCCCTCGCCCCACCAGCCGTTCAGCCACGCCATCGTCAGGCCCAGTACCCAGGCCAGGATCATCGCCGGGTTCAGGATGGCGCGCAGCAGACGGCGCTCCATGACCTTGAACGTCTCGGATTGCCTAGAGCCCTTTTCGGCGTCGCAGTGATAGACGAACAGGCGCGGCAGATAGAGCATGCCCGCCATCCAGGCGATGACGGCGATCAGGTGCAGCGATTTCAGGGTCAGGTAGAGCATCGGGCGATCTACCAGGCCATTGCCGGCCGCGACGATGTGCCGGTCGGCAGCCGGAGGATTCGGTACATGCCGTCGATGTTCATCGCGTCGTCCAGCGTCGCTTCGACGTGGAGTTGGGCCGCCGCGGGCAGCCACTAAATCCATCGGCACAAGCCAGTACGGCACCATCGTTGCCTATCGCCGCCGACGGATCGGCCACGACGCGCAGCACCAAATCCGCGAGGCCGTCGATGAACGCCGCCTCGACACCGACCGTGGCGACGCGACGGTAGTCGGGGACACCAGCCGCGTGTGCCAACTCGCGGTACTCGATATCGAGCTCGACCAGGGTTTCGGAGTGCTCCGACACGAAGGCGACGGGAAACAGGACCACGGCCCTGCCGTTGCCGCCGGCACGCTCGATCTCGCTCTCGGTCGACGGACCAATCCATTTCAATGGCCCGACGCGACTCTGGTAGCAGACCCTCCAATCGAGGTCCGGAATCGCCAGCCGTTCGACAATCGCTTGTGCGGTGCGCTCGACCTGCCACTGGTAGGGATCGCCGGCACGCACGACCTTTTCCGGCAGGCCATGTGCCGAGAACAGCAGGCGGGTCGGTCCCTTGGCTGCCGCCGATTCGTAGTGCGGCCGGATCAGGCTGGCGGCGGCGGCGATGAAGCCGGCTTGTATTGGATAACAGCAGACTGCTTGGGTGGGAGCCGCAAGGCCGGCGCGCCTCGCCGCCGCGTGCCAGTCGCCAATCGAGGAATCCGACGTCGTTGTCGACAGCTGCGGGTAGAGCGGCAACAGCACGATGCGATCCGGCGCGTAGCTCTTGACCGACGACGCCGTCGCGGCGCTGAACGGATGCCAGTAGCGCATCGCGATGAACGAATGGAAAACATGGGCTGCATCGCGCCGCGCCAAGGCCGCGTCCAGCGCGCTCGCCTGTGCCTCGGTCTGCGGCAGGATCGGCGATCGACCACCGATCTTGTCGTAGATCGCCCGCGCCGTGGGCGCCCGCCGCCGGGCGATGATCGGTCCGAGGAAGCGACGCACGAATGCCGGAACGCGCAAGATGGCCGGATCGCCGAACAGGTTCCGCAGGAAGGGCTCGACTGCCTCGGGCGAGTCTGGTCCGCCGAGATTAAACAGCACGACGGCGATGCGGCTCACGTTCCGTCTACCGGCTGGTCCAGTTACGCACGATGTCGACCAGCCGCGCGACGTTGTCGGGCGCCGTCTGC